>JANNVN010000292.1:0-24386 GCA_031414435.1 Gemmatimonadaceae bacterium | reverse complement strand
GACGCCGCCTATCTCGCCGAGATGAACCGCCGGGCGAAGGACGAGGGCGTCTACCAGCACCTGATCATGTGCGACGGCGAAGGGGCGCTCGGCGATCCGGACGCAGCCAAGCGCACGCTCGCCGTTGACAATCATCGCAAGTGGCTGGACGCCGCAAAAACCCTCGGCTGTGCCACGATCCGCGTCAACGCGCAAAGCAGTGGTGCCCCTGACGAACAGCAGAAACTGGCCGCCGATGGACTGCGCCGACTGGTGGAGATCGCTGCGCCGATGAATCTCAACGTGATCGTCGAGAATCATGGCGGACTCTCGTCCCACGGGGACTGGCTGGTCGGCGTGATGAAGCTGGTCGACCATCCACGCATGGGTACGCTGCCCGACTTCGGCAACTTCTACGACTACGATCGCTATCAGGCCGTCACCGAGATGATGCCCTATGCCAAAGCGGTCAGCGCCAAGTCGCACGACTTCGATGCCAGCGGCAACGAGACGCACACCGACTATCGCCGGATGATGCGGATCGTGCTGGCGGCGAAGTTTTCGTCCTGGGTCGGCATCGAGTACGAAGGCACGGTGACCCCGGAACCGGAGGGCGTTCGCGCGACGCTGCGTCTGCTGCAGCGACTCCAGAAAGAATTCGCCTGATTGCCGGGTGGTGTGTGACGCTCAGCTGACGACTTCGACTTCCTGTCGCAGACTCGCACTCCGGATTCCGGCCTCGATCAGGTGCATCACCGCGAGCGCGTCTGATGCCGGTACGGGGTTCGGTCCAACGCCGCGAATCGCATCGCGAACCGCGGCGTAGTACCGGCGATAGTCACCGGGCTCGCCCGCGACACTGCGCCGCAGCACCCCGTCACCGTCGACCGAGGTCAAGGTGCCGGGTCGCGCATCCTGGCCCCATGTCGCGTCTCCGGGAGTGCGCCCTGCCTTCAGCGCGTCCTCCTGACTGTCCAGCCCATGCTTCACGAAGCTGCCGCGAGTGCCGTGGACCGAAAAACGCAGATCACTGGCCGCCATCAGCGTTGACGCGTGCAGGATCACTCGCAGCCGCGGATAACGCAGCATCGCGTGGAAGTAGTCATCGGTCTCAGCGCCCGCACGTTGCACGGCAATGTCGACGGTGATGCCGAGCGGTGGACCGAAGAGCAGCAGCACCTGATCGAGCAGGTGTGGGCCGAGGTCGTACCAGAGGCCGGCACCCGGTCCCATGCGCTCGCGCCAGCGATCGCGGACCTCCGGGCGGAAGCGATCGAAGTGTGATTCGAATTGCGTGACCTCACCAAGGGCCGTGTCCGCAATCAGCTGCCGCAGTGTGAGGAAGTCAGCGTCGTAACGACGGTTGTGAAACACCGAGAGCACACGACCTGCCTGTATGGCATGCTCGCGGACAGCGTCCGCCTCGGCGACGGACACCGTAAACGGCTTGTCCACGACGACGTGCTTCCCGGCATCGAGGGCGGCATGCGCCTGGCCGGAATGCAACGCGTTCGGCGTCGCGATCACCACCACGTCAACGACAGGATCGGCAAGAACGTCAGCCAACTGCGGTGTCACGCGCGCATCCGGAAAATCGGCATGCACACCGGTGGGATTGCTCGAGACGACGCTTCGCAGTGCCAGCCCATCAACCGACGCGATCAGCGGCGCGTGAAAGATCTTCCCGACGAAACCGTACCCCACGAGAGCAACATGCAACGGCGCGGTCATGACGGATCCAGTCGGCTAGTGGCGTGGAATCGAAGTTCGGATAGCACAAAGCCGGATGGAGCGCCCGGATGGCAAGGCGAAAACCACAGCAATACCAGCGGTATTGCGAGGATGTTCAACGCCGCCAGCCGGGATGCGCCGACCGGCGACTGCTTCCCGAACTTCGGTTCCAGGCCACGAGGGGGTCAGCGCGTCACGACCTCACGTCGCCACGCATCCAGCACCGGTAATGCGGCACCCGCCGCAGTGATCACCAGTGACAGAACGATACCCGACTTCCCCGCTGCCAGCAGCACGAGCCCCGTCGAGGCCAACAGGGCGCCGCCAATGAGCATCGTTTCTTCGCGGCGCTGCATGACGCGCCCCCAGACGACGCGGAGCCAGCGCCGATGAATCGGCAGCAATTTTGTGTTCGTGATCGCCAGACCTTCAGCGGCCCACAGATTCGTCGGATCGAGCTCACGCGCCTGCTCGAACTCGACGCGTGCCCCACGCACGT
Organism: Gemmatimonadaceae bacterium; assembly: GCA_031414435.1. Taxonomy (GTDB): domain Bacteria; phylum Gemmatimonadota; class Gemmatimonadetes; order Gemmatimonadales; family Gemmatimonadaceae; genus JACMLX01. The sequence continues at coordinate 22,177 of JANNVN010000292.1, read as the reverse complement.
CGCCAGACTCGAGGAGCGTCCAGGCATGCCCCGTCCGCGCCAGCGCGTTGGCCGGATAGCGGTGTGCAAACGCGCGCCACGTGTCACCGGCCCTCGCGTCGAGCCCTTTGCCCGCGGCGATCGCCGCCCGCAACGGCATCAGTTCTTCTTCATCGGCGCCGTGCGAGGCCGCGTCGGCCAGCGCCCCGCGCGCCGCCTCCCACTCCGCCTTCTGCAGATAGACCCTTGCGAGCAGCACGTGGGTGTCCGATTCGTCGGGATTGAGGGCGACGGACCGCTCCGCCGCGCGCTGCGCGCCCGGCAGGATTCCGGCCCGCAGCAGTACGACCCCGCGCGTCCAGTGGGCGAACGAGGCGATGGGTGCCTGCTGCACGGCCATGGCGCTGGCGCTCAGCGCGCCGGTCATGTCATCGGTCTCCAGCAGCAGCAGCGCCCGCATTCCGTACAACCAGGCGTCGCCAGGTCCCACGACGAGGCACTGCTCCAGCAACGCCAGGGCGTCCACGAAACGGGCATCGGCAATGAGCTCGCCAAGCCGGGCACTGATCACTGACTCTTCGAACTGCGCCATACGCGGTTGCGACGTTGAAAGGGTGTCTGACTCACCTGAGCAATGGTCGGGCCACGTCCGGTCACCAGAAACGTCTGGGTGCGCCGCCTATGTTTGCATTGGTGCCACACGACCCCTCGGCCTTTCTGGCCCAGCTTTGCGACGCCCGCGCGGCCTATCCGCTCCCTGCGCGGCTGCACGAATCCGTGCGCGACTGGATGCGAAGCGTGCTCTCGTTGCTCTTCCCGCACGCCGCCCCCCCGGCCGCCAGCCGACTCGCGGCGGGCATCCGCGTCGAATACGACAGTGTGGCGTCCACGCTGCAGAATCTGTTGCGCCAGATGTTGCCCGAAAGCGACCGTGCCAGCACCATCACCGACGGGTTGATGGCGGCCCTGCCGCAGATTCGGACGCGCCTGTATGCGGATGCCGAGGCGATCCACCGGATGGATCCGGCGGCCCAGAGCATTGACGAGGTCTTCCTGGCGTACCCCGGCTTCCTCGCCACCATCTGCCACCGGGTCGCCCAGCCGCTCTGGCACGAGCGCGTGCCGATCATTCCCCGCCTGCTCACGGAGTGGGCGCATGAACGGACTGGAGTGGACCTCCACCCAGGTGCCACCATCGGGGAACGATTCGCGATCGATCACGGCACGGGGATCGTGGTTGGCGAGACGGCCCGGATCGGCAATGACGTGCGGCTCTACCAGGGCGTGACACTGGGTGCGTTGCGTGTGAACAAGGGACTGGCGAGTGTGCAGCGACACCCGACGATCGAAGATGACGTGACGGTGTATGCGAACGCGACGATTCTCGGCGGCCGCACGGTCATCGGCCGCGGCAGCGTGATCGGCGGGAACGTCTGGTTGACGCACAGTGTCCCGCCGGGATCGATCGTGACCCATGCGGTGCCGGATGAACGGCTCCGCGACGACTACCCTCTGGAGTTTGAGATATGACGCGCGCCACATCGATTCTCGGCACCATCGGCAACACGCCGCATGTCCACCTCGCGCGGCTCTTCGGACCACGCGTCGACGTCTGGATGAAGCTCGAACGCGCGAATCCCGGTGGCAGCATCAAGGATCGGATCGCGCTGTCGATGATCGAGGATGCAGAGGCGCGTGGGCTGCTGCAGCGCGACACCGTGATCATCGAACCGACCAGTGGCAACACGGGCATCGGGCTCGCCATGGTCGCGGCGGTCAAGGGCTATCGGCTGCTGCTGGTGATGCCGGAAAGCATGACGATCGAGCGACGGCGCATCATGCTGGCGTACGGAGCTGAGTTTGAATTGACGCCGCGCGAGATGGGAATGAAGGGTGCCATTGCGCGCGCGAAGGAACTGCTCGAGGCAACGCCGAACTCGTGGATGCCGCAGCAGTTCGACAACGCCGCCAACATCGCGGTGCACGAGCGTACGACGGCGCGCGAGATCCTGGCGGACTTTCCGGAGGGGCTCGACTACTACATCACCGGCGTCGGGACCGGCGGCCACCTTACCGGCGTGAGCGAGGTCCTGAAGGCAGCGATGCCCGGACTCAGGACCTTCGCCGTGGAGCCGGCGAAGTCGCCGGTCATCAGCGGCGGTGCGCCTGGGCCGCACAGAATTCAGGGCATCGGCGCGGGGTTCATCCCCGCCAACCTGCACACGGCGACGCTCGACGGCAGCATTCAGGTCACGGAAGAAGACGCGTTCGACTACGCGCGTCGAGCGGCGCGCGAGGAAGGCATCTTCATCGGGGCGTCCAGCGGCGCCTCACTGGCAGCTGTTGCGCAGATGCTGCCGTCGATGAAGGATGGTGCACGCGTGCTGACCTTCTGCTACGACACTGGCGAGCGATATCTGTCGGTGGATGGGTTCTTTCCCGCGCCGCCGGCCTGAAATGCGCGGGGTCGTGATGGTGCTCTTCTGCTCGGTCGTGTGGGGGTGCGGCGACCGTGCGGCGCCGACTCCGGTGAGCGCGCGTGCCGGGACGCGCGTGGGCCCGCCAGCGCAGCCGGCACGTGGGACGATCCACACCGTGCGCATGTTGCTCGACAACGAAGGCTTTCGCTTCGATCCAGGGTACCTCACTGTCAGCGAAGGGGACGGCGTCCGCTTTCTCATGGTGAGCGGCGTACCGCATAACGTGGCGTTCGATGACCGTTTCATTCCGCGGTCGGCCCGTGCGCAACTGGTTGCCAATCTTGCCACACTTGGCGGACGCGATCTTGCCTCACCGGTAGTCACAGCGATCGACTCCACGTTTGTCATCAGCACCAGCGGCCTGACACGTGGCGAATACCTCTTCTACTGCGCACCGCACCGCAGCCTCAACATGCACGGAGTGCTGACGGTCCGCTGACGGCTGACAGGCGCGCCACGGCGGCCCAGCGTGGTGTCCCGCAAGTTGATAGCAAAAGAAGGACCGAGGAGTTTTGGCGCCTGGGGAGGCGAAAACCGCAGCGGTAGCAGCGGTATCGCGAGGATTTTCAACGCGGCCAGGCGGCAAAAGGGCCGGGACTTCTGATATTGATTTGCGGGACGCCACACTAAGGCACGCGCTCGCCTCGGACGGTGAGGGCCACATCGCAGACCACGCTGCCATCGGCCGTTACCGCAGTGAGCCGCGCGACGCCCTGCACCACGCCCGTGCGAGTGAGGCGAGCGGACAGCCGTCGGGACACAAAGGCGTTCGATGGTCCGCGGTCCGCTGCCTGCGCCGCACCCGTCTCGAACAGCCCGTCCGAACGCACCGCTGCATTGAAGCCCGGACCATCGACGAACTGCAATTGCATCATCGGTGCGCCGCGCAGATGGCGGACGATGAGTGTACTTCCCGGCGCGAAGCGGCGCGCCATCTCGCGACACTCCTCGCGCTCGGCACCCCATCGTTCCGCATACCGGAGGCGATACGTCCCCGCATTTGACCTCGCGGCGAGATCGCTGTTGTCACCGATCACCGGCACATTGTCATCACCAAAACGCATGATGCGACCGTCACTGGTCACGATACGATCGATGTCGACCTTCTCGATCTCGAAGTCGAGCCCTGTCTCTGCGTCCTTCACCACCACCGACTGCTGGCGCACACTCAGGACGCGGCCTTCGAAGACGCGACCGGCGTTGAGCACGATATCGTCGGTGCTTCGCGGCGGTGCTGCCGAGACGTCGACCGGCGCCCGTGTGGTCACCGATGCCGAGTCGGCTGGAGGCGCGGGAAGATCATCCGTTGCTTGCGTGGGCGATGCCGGAGCAGCCTGCTCGGCCGATGTCGTCATCGGCGCCGGCTCGGGCATTTGCGTCACAGAGGGCGGTGCGACACTCGCCCGGCGGTTCGTCGACCGAAACACGAGCACCACCAGGGCCGCAAAGACCAACCCTGCCACCACGATCACCACATTGGCGCGTCGGTACGCGCGGATCGACGCCGCATTGCTGGTCGTGATCGGCACCGCAGCTCGTGTGGGCACGCCCCCACCGGAACGCACTGGCTGTCGTGGTGCGATCGCTGGTCGCGGTATCGCCACCCGGGCACTCGGTACGGGATCAGGACCGAGCGCATTGATCCACGCATCAGCGACGAAACGCGCAACCCCAGGTTCGACGAAACGCCGCAACTGCAGATCCGAGGCCAGTCGGCCTGCTGCCACCTCCCACGCCGATCGAGCTGCACCGCGCTCCGGCAAGCTCGCCAGCATCCCGTCGTCTGCCGCGCGCAACAGCAATTCGGCCATCGGCAACGCATCGCTCGTGGCTGCGTCGAGCAACAGGTTGCGAAAGCGTCGGCGGTCACGCATCGGCCACTCGCCGCCGTCGCGCACCAAGCGCTTGAGCTCCGCGGCCAGTGCGCCGCGAACATCGAGCGTGGCGGCCACTACCCCTGCCTCATGTGCACGCGCCAGGTGCGGCCCGGCGATCCATCCGTGCCCGGCGCGACGGCCAGCTCCAAGCCGTCATGCAGCTGCACCGGCGCATTCCGGCCAACCGCCACGCCTGTCGATGCCAACCATGTTCGGTCGGTGAGGTTGACCAGCCACCACACGCCCTCGTGAAAAGACGCATATGCAGCAGGCGTGCGGGTCACATCTTCACGAGGACGCAGCGCAGCATCCAGATGCCACTCGTGGAGGGTGCGGTGATGAAAGAGCGCCGTGCTGATGCCATCGTCACGCCACGATGCACCAGCCCCGCGGCCGGATCGCAACAACGGAACCGCCCGATGCAGCCGCTCGCCCGTCCACGGTTCGACCATCGGCCCGTGATCCGTCACGACAAACCAGCTCCGACCGGACGGCGTTGGCATAAGCCGCTCCAACGTGCGATACAGCGCCTCTTCCCACTCGACGGCATCGGGGCGACCGGATGGCACGTGCAACGCAGTCTCGAATGCCCGGCGCATCAGCGGAGCAAGGTGCGGGCCCAGTGCATCGATGCCCACGTCGATCGGTTCCGTCGGCGCGTTGCGACGGTCACTCGAGTGCTCGACGAACAACGCCTTCGCGCCCATCGACAACTGCTCATCCGCCTCGGCGCTGCGCGTGCTGTGCACGTATCGTCCGCGCAGCGGATGACGTTGCAGCAACAGTTCATGGAACAGCACCGCCAGCGCGTGTCGATCGGTTTCGATCGAGGGCAGCGCGCTCCCTGCCACCACTTCCGGCGCCATGTAGCCTGGCGTGCCGAGGACCGTCGGCGGCGCCAGACCTGGCACGACCAGTGCATCGATGTCGATCACGCAGGCCTCGCCTCCACGCAGATCCACGAGCACGTTGCGGTTGGAAAGATCGCTGTGCGCAAGCCCGGCGAAGTGCAACCGGCGCACGGCACGGGCGAGGCGCATGCAGACCTGAAGTCGCGTCAGCACTGAGCCCTTCTCCGCATCCAGAACCAGTGCCCCAGCCTTCCGGCCGGTGAACCAGCGTACCTCTTTCTCGACGCGATTGCCAAAACGATCACGCATGAAAAACGCGCTGCGGTAAACCGGCATCACCACGCCGAGTGCCGGGAGGGCCAGCGAATGAGCACGCGCGAAATCCGGAGGTACGGCGCGCGGGCCATCAACCAGACCGGTCGGCCAGCAGAACGCATCGCGCCAGTAGGTCCCACCAGTACCACGTGTCGGGTCGTAGCTCGACACCAGCCGCTGCAGGCGTTCGACGCGCGCAGCGCGATCACGCAGGGTTCCGAAAAAGAAGGCCACCACCTCGCGGCCATCGGTGGTCAGGAACGCCGTCTTCTCCGCGCCGCTGCCCAGCGGCGTCGGACGCAACAGCAGCGTGCGCCCATCAGTCGTTTGCGTTGCGATTCCGCTCGTTCGCATCGCGGCGCTGTTCATGCGGGCGTCTCATCGGGGCGCCAGGCGAGCAACAACGTCCGATCATCCACTTCACCGCGCTGTTCGAAGGAGAGCCAGCGCACCAAAGCGTCCGTGCTGCCGAGGACGGACTCGACCGGCGCCTGCTGTGCCGTCCCGATCGAGGTTGATGTCCCGTGTCGCCACTGCGTGATCAGCGCTTCGCCACTCTGCTCGAGCGGATGAAACGGATCGTCCACGCCATCGGTCATCAGTGCGATCAGCGCCACATCCGACGCGCGCAGCTGGCGTAGCGCGGCGGCCTGCGTCATGGCGCAGGCATCGGGTACGAAACATGACACTTCGCCAGCCCACGCCGTTTCACGCATGGCGCCGACGCGCGCCACGGTGCCATCGCGATGCTGCACCAGAACAGCGCCATCACCGACCTGCGAAACCAGCATCATATCCCCGAGGATCGCGACCAGCAGCAGGGTCGTGCGAAACGCCGCCGGCGACACATCAGCGGCGGTCGCCAGATCATGGAGGCGAAGCGCGGCATCATGCACCGCATGAGCCATCGCAGTGCCAAGGCGTGAGCCGTCCGGCTCATCGGGACGAGATGCGCCATACCGCGCCACCGTCTGCGCCACTGCGATCTCCGCCGTGACCGCGGCGCCCACACGACTGAGTGAACTGGAGCCGGCACCGTCGGCCACAGCCAGCACCAGCAGCGACTCCGCGGCGCGGACCGCGAGTGCATCATCGCGGTGTTCTCCGCGATGGGCGTGCGCCTTGCCGCGAACGCTGGCACCCAGCGCCTGCCAGCCGGCACTGGTGTGCGCGACTGCACGCGGTTCAGCGGCCACCCGCGCGACGAACGCCGACTCCAGCGCCGCCACGAGTGCATCTGGACACCATGGCAGCTCCGGGACGCGCGCGCCCCACACCGCGGTCGGCACACCCGGTGATTCCGCGGATGCCGCTGCGAGCGGCTCTGTCGCGCTGGAATCGTCAGCCACTGATCAGGGGATGATCGTGATGCCAGGCGGTGGCGGTGGCAACGTGATGGCACCACCCTCACCGACGGATCCCACCTTGGCACTGGTCGTCTTGACACTGGCAGAGACGAACTTGAAGAACGCCCGGAAGGCATCGGGCGACATATCGCGCATCTGGATCACGGTGTCGGTCGTTTCGCGCAGTGCCGCGAGATCCGCATGGTCACCACATGCCACCGCGATGATGTTCGCCGGACGACGCTCGCGCAGCTCAGCCGCGTATTGCGGCCAGCCGGTATCGGTAGGCGCGCCGTCGGAGAGGATGAAGACCAGCGGACGCCAGTCCCCCTTCTGCTCGGCCGTGGTACGCACCACTTCCATCTCGAAACACTCCAGTAGCACTCGCAACGCATCGCCGTAGTTCGTCTGTCCGTTGGCATCCATCTCCGGGGGGATGAAGCTGCCCACCTCCGTGAGTGGCACCACCTGAATGGCGACGTCCGCGAACGTGATCACGCTCAGGTATGCGCTCTCGATGGCCTGCGGGTCGGTCAGCAGGTCGCGATGCAACTGTCGGATGCCTGCCTTGACGCTCTCGACCGGTGTGCCACGCATGGAGCCAGACACATCGGCGAGTAGATACACAGGAAGACGACGCAGCGACACGGGGACTCCGGAAACGGGAAAGCATGGAACGTGCGCAACAGAGCGAGACAGCTGACTCGTACATAGTTCGTAACGCCGGCGCTCGGTGCTCAGTTTCGTGCCGTCCGGGCGATCGCGGTGCCCGTCCGCCGCGCTCAGCGGAGCGCATCAGCACTCCCGCGGCTTGCCAGCTTGGCCGATACACGCTGCATCAGTGCGGCACTGGAGAACGGTTTCGCTATGAAGTCCGTCTCCAGACTGAGCCCATCCACCTCGGTGAGTGCGTCCTCCGGGTAGCCGGACATGAAGAGCACGGGAATCTGCGGTGCGGCCGTACGCATCCGGAGGGCGAGCTGTGGCCCCGTCAGCCCCGGCATCATGACATCGGTGATCACGAGATCGATTTCAGCACTGCGCGCGTGCAGCAATCGCAGCGCCTGCTGGCCGTCAGGCGCCAGCAGGACCGAGTAGCCGAGTCGCTCGAGGATGCGGGCGACGGCCGCGCGCGTGCCGTCGTCATCTTCCGCCACGAGGATGGTCCCACCGGTGGCGATTGATGCTGACGGCGATCGCTCCACCGGCGGACTGGCCGGTCCTGCCGCGAACGGGAACTCGAGATTGACGATCGTGCCCGTGCCGATCGACGATGTGATGTCCGCGCGCCCGCCACTCTGCAACATCATGCCGTGGACCGCCGACAGCCCCAACCCGGTCCCCCGTCCGCGCGGCTTGGTCGTGAAGAATGGCTCGAATGCGCGCGCGCGTGTCGCCTCATCCATTCCCATGCCGCAGTCACTCACCTGCAGTCGCACCCATGACGCGTCGTCGTCGTTTGTCATTCGCACAACCCGCAGCGTACAGGTGCCGCCGTCAGGCATCGCATCGCGCGCATTGCTGACCAGATTCACAAGCGCCTGCTCGACCTGCCCCACGTCGGCGCGCACGCGACAGTCAGGTTCCACGTCGCACGAAAGACGCATACCCTCGCCGGCCACTCGCTGGAGCAGTCGGCGCAACCCCAACACCTGCTGCGACAGATCGAATACGCGCAGGTGCACCACGTCGCGGCGCGCAAACGCCAGCAGCTGACGTGTCAGCGTTGCACCGCGTTCCTGCGCCGAGAGAATCTCGTCCAGCAGCGGCAGGCCAGGATCAGCCGGCATCTCCGCACGCAGGACTTCAGCGGCCCCGCCGACGATCGTCAGAATGTTGTTGAAGTCGTGTGCGATGCCGCCCGCCAGCTGGCCCACGGCTTCGAGGCGCTGCGCGTGCGACAATTGCAACTCCATCTCGCGACGCACGCGCTCGGCGTGCAGCCGCTCCGAGACGTCGCGCAGCACGAACTGTCGCCGCCCGCCGTCCATCGATCGCCACGAAATTTCCAGTTCGACCTGCCTGCCGTCCCCCTGGAACAGCGTACCTGTCCGCGCAACGTCCCCGGAGTCGCGCGGCTTGAGCGCCTCCGGGCAGCCGCCGCTCACGTCGGCGGGTTGCAGCACCAGTGCGATCGACTGGCCGACGCACGCGACGTGGTCAAGTCGCAGCAGACGAAGCGCCGCTGGATTGGCCACGCGAATCACGTCGTCCGAATCCGTGATCAGGATTCCGTCAGGAGCACGATCGATCGTTTCCGTGAGTTCACGTTCCTGCCGGATCACTTCGGCAAAGGCCCGGTCAACGGTCGAGAACCCCAGCGAGATGAGTGACCAGACCGCAATCGTCGTGACCGCGTGCGACACCAGCCAGTAGAGGACCGTCCCCGTCACACCCGAGAGCTGCACGGCAGGCGAAAGCAGCACCAGAGGCCATGTCCCGACGAGCACCAGCAGCGCCACCAGCAGCGAGTGGCGGGGCTTGAGCAGCAGGGTCGATGCGATGATGATCACCGCCGTCGTCAGAAGCGACACGGACGGAAACGCTGTGGCCGAGTACAGCGAATGGCTGGCCTCGAGCCCCACCGCACTCAGCGCCACGACACCGGCCGGAAAGACATGCTGCCGGTACGCCAGAAGAGCGCCGGACACGCACACCGCCGCAGTGCCGACGAGCACGAGTTGGTACGCCGTTGGCCCGAATCCAAAGCTGGCCACGCTGACCACCGCCAACAGCGCGTAGCACAGGGCGCCGAGTGCCGCACCAATCAGCACCCAGCGACGCGTATCAGACTCCGCAAAGCGCAGCGGTCGCGGATCGGAACTGTTGGTCACAAACAACGGTATCGTGTTTCCAGCCAGACCGCCATTGCGGTGTCAGGCGTTGATCTTGCCGCGGGTCAGCCGCGCCAGTGTGTCACGATTGAATGGCTTGACCATGAAGTCGGTCTCGAGCTGGAGCCCCGGCACCGCCGAGAGGGCCTCGCCGGGGTATCCAGACATGAACAGCACCGGCAGCTCCGGCAACAACTCGTGCATGCGTCGCGCCACATCCGGCCCAAGCATGCCTGGCATCATGACATCCGTGAGCAGCAAGGTCAGCGCCGCGCGGTGCTCACGTGCAAGGGTCAGCGCCTCATCCCCACTCGATGCCAGCAGCACGTCGTACCCAAGATCGGCCAGCATCCGGCCGGCAACCTGTCGTGTCCCATCATCGTCCTCGACGACCAGAATGAGCCCCGAGTCCGTCGCCGGTCCCTGCGCCTCTCCCAGGGCCACACCGTCCGGCACACGATGCGGCAGTTGGGCCGCTGGGAACAACATCGTCACCGTCGTCCCGCACGCCGGTGCCGACTCGAGCGACACCGTCCCGCCCGATGCCAGCACCGTACCGTGTAATGCCGCAAGACCAAGACCGGTGCCACGACCACGTGTCTTCGTGGTGAAGAATGGGTCGAAGGCCCGTTCCATCGTATCGGCATCCATCCCGATCCCGGTATCGCTGACACGCACACTGACCATGGGCGCCGCGTCACTGCGCTCGACGCGCTCCACCGCGATGTGGCACTCCCCACCCTCACACATCGCATCACGCGCGTTCGCCACCAGGTTGAGCATGGCCTGCTCGAATTGGCCCACATCGATCCGGATGATGCAGCTGGTGCCACAGTTCTGCACAATGCGCACCTGCTCGCCTGCCACGCGCTGCAGGAATCGCTCCAGTCCGTTGAGGTGCGCCGACAGGTCGAGCAGGACTGGTTGCGCCGATTCGCGACGTGCAAACGAGAGCAATTGCTGTGTCAGCGCGGTGCCCCTCGCGTGCGCGCCAAGAATTTCGGAGGCCAGTTCCGGCGCCGGCACCGGGCCGCCTCGCTGAATCAGTTCCGCACAGCCGCCAACGACGGTCAGAATATTGTTGAAGTCGTGGGCAATCCCTGCGGCCAGCTGACCGATCGATTCGAGACGCTGTGCATGCGCCACCTGCGACTCGATCGTGCGACGCGCAGCGTCCGAGTGCACACGCGTCGAGACGTCCTGCAGCGTCAGCTGACGGCGGCCGGCTTCCATGCGGCGCCAGACAAGCTCCAGGTGCAGCGGCGCCCCGGAACGTCGGGACGTCGTCCACTCGATGCGCGGGGCAGGCGTATCCAATGTCAACACGTCGGGCGGGGCTGGCGTCGTGACGTCCGCTGCTGCGAGCAGCGCCCCCAGCGCGCGCCCCTCACATGCGTCTTCGGCCATGCCAAGAATTCTTGCCGCGGCCGGATTCGCAATCACCACCTGCTGTTCCGCAGTCACCACCAGAATGCCATCCGGTGCCACGCGTATCGTCTCACGGAGATCGGCATCCTGCGCCTGAAGATCCGCCAGCATGACGGCCAACGCCTTCAGGGACAGTGAGATCAGTGTCCACGCGACCATCGTCACCAGTGCGTGGAGCACCAGCCAGTACACCGCCGTATCAGTCATTCCGCTCGACGCGAGAGCCGGCGTCCGCAAGATCAGAGGCCATGACAGTGCAATCGACATCAGCGCCAGCAGCAGCGACCAGCGCGATCCGAGCACCAGCGCCGCGCCAACGATCAGCACCGGCGTGACCATCATCGCTGGCACTGGAATCGACTGACTGACCAGATACGCGAATTGTATCTGCCAGAATGTCGCGACGATGCACATGGTGCCGCCAAGCAGCACCCGATTGTAGTACGCCGCAATCGCGCCCAAGGCGCTGACTGCCGCCGCGAACAACGAATGTGTGGAGCGGTCCACGGTGGCGTTCTCCGCCCCGAACACCACCAGTGCGGTCATCGCGGTGTACCCCACCGCCGCGATCAGTGCGGCATGCATCACCCAGCGCCTGGCCAGCGGCGCCGGGATCCCAACGACCGGCTGATGTGGTGGACGCATCTGCATGCGCGGCAGGTTAGCAGGGCGACGCCGCCAGTGCCACGCGGGCGGCCCTCGTCCCTGACACCGGCATCGACACCGGCGCGGTCGATACCGGCACCGACGGCGGCGTCAGCCCGCCGCGTGCGGCACCGTGGCGTGTCGGGCCTTCCGCAGACGTCGGACGAGCAGGATACCTGCACCGGCGCAGAGCAGCAGCGGACCGCCGTACACCGCGCCCCAGATCGCCGCGGTGGCGACGACCCGCGCCGTACCGACCAACGCACGCGTCGCGTCGCGCAGCACGCCACGCGGCTGCCATGACGCGGAGGCAATCGGCGTCGCGACGACGTCAGGCCGCAGCTCGAGGGTGATGGTCGAGAGCGCGGCCAACTGGGTCAGGGTCTGCAACTCGGCGGTGCGCTGCTCGATCTCACCACGGACGCGAGACAGCTCCGTATGCACCTCGAGCACGTCCGACGCTTTCTGCGTCCGCTGACGGACCGTGACGAGCAAGGCGCGGAGTTCGATCTCGGTGGCGCGCAGATTCACCAACTGTGCATTCAGGTCCACCGCCTGCCGTGTCACATCCTCGCCCGTCACCGAGGCATTGTCGACGCGCACCGCCAACCCGCGAAACCGGGCCAGCGTCGCATCGAGCCGGTCCGCCGGCACGCGAACCGTCATGCTGGCCCGATCCGATTCCCCCTCTCGCCAGAGGCGCGACGCACCAAGAAACCCACCACTGGCACTGACCGCCTGAGCGACCTGCTCCATCACCGACTTGACGTCGGCCACCTGCAAGGAAAGCGCCGCCGTGCGCACGATCATCCGTACCGCCGCCGGGCTTGGCGGAGCGCCGGCCGTTCCGGACACCCCGGCTGCGGCGATCAGGCGTGCACCGCTGGTCATGACGTCCGGCGACATCGCGGGCGCCGCGTCGGACGAGACCGAATCGTAGGCCACCGTTGCCTCGCGTGCCTCGGTGCCGCCCGATTGCGCGCAGGCGCCGAGCATCCCAGCCGCCACCATCCTCGCCATCCGCCATGCTGTGCGCCGCATATCGCCTCCAGGGGGGTGAATCGAAGGCCCACGGTTCGTGAACGTCTTCGCCGCCGGGAGATGCGCGACCCGCGTCTCGCTGCACAGGCGGGGCCTGCCCGCACCGCTGGACAACCAACGCCACCCCGGGGCACCGTGTACGGTTCAGCAGCGGTGCAACACACCGTGCACCACGTCCACTCTCGATCGCGCCAGGGCGGCGCTCCTCCACTGGCCTCATGACCTTGGGCGGGAACAGCACCGGTCCCCCGATCGCCGTCGCGACCGATGAACCGGCACTGGTGGTGCGGGTCCAGCAGGGCGATGCCGAGGCGTACGCGGTCCTCGTCCAGCGACATCTGCCGCGCGGGTACCGCATCGCGTGGCGTGTGCTGCGGCATCATGAGGATGCGGAGGACGCGGTGCAGGATGCGTTTCTGCGGGCGCTCGAACGGATCGACCAGTGTGACCCGGCGCGCTCGTTCGGTCCCTGGTTCTTCCGGATCGTTGCCACCACGGCGATCAACCGACAGCGATCGGCGAGACGGCGCGAAACGGAGGAGTTGTCGGAGCGGGAGATCAGTGAAGCGGTGGGCCCCGCCGACGCGGCGTCGCTCAGCATGCTCCGGAGTGACGTGGATGCCGCGCTGGCAACCCTCCCTCCGGTGCAACGCCACCTGATCGAGCTGGTGACGTTCGAAGAGTTTACGCCAACCGAGGCGGCGCAATTGCTGGACATGCCCCCCGGAACTGCACGATGGCATTTGCACGAGGCACGCAAGGCACTGCGAACGCAGCTGCAGGCGTGGCTCGGTGACGGTGGAGAGGACGAATGATGCTCGACTCACATGATGACGCGAATGATGCGACGGATCCGGTGCTCGATGCGCTGCTGCGGCGCGCAGTCCGCAGCGCGCCGGCCATCGAGACGGGCCGCGTCGAAGCGCGCATCCGCTCGCAGGCGGCGTTCCTCCTCGCGGCGCGGCGGCGACACGCCCGCACCTCGATGGCCGACACGCTGGCCGTCTGGGTTCGCGTCGCGTTGCCGCTGGCAGCGGCTGCAGCGCTCTTCGCGGCACTCACGCTCTCACGTCTCGACACGACGCTCATCGTCGATGCTGAGCTGAGCGACAGCGACCCGGCCGCACTCCTGAGCGCGCTCGAGTCGGAGGGATCCAGTGGGCTGGCCCGCCATCTGATCGCCCCGGACGCCGAGACGCAAATGCCTGACGACGGTACGTCGCGATGACCACTCCCCGCTCCCGCGTCATGGCGGTCCTGACGGTCGTCGCCGTCTTCACGATCGGCGTCCTGCTGGGCGTCGTCCTCGACCGACGGCTGCTCCATCGGCGGAGCGGCGGTGGCGGGTCGTGGAGTGGCGGCCGGCGCGACGGTGGGGGGCCATTCGGCATGATGACCGAAGCGCCTGACACTGCCAGCCGAAACCGGATGCGCGCCCGCATCATGAAGCGAATCACCAGCGAGATGGCACTCACACCGGCACAGGCACATGCCGTTGACTCGATCTTTGCGCGCCGCGAAATGCAGCTCGACTCACTCCGGGCGCGGGTCGGTCCGCAACTCGATTCGCTGCGCGATCAGATGCGCGCGTCAATCGATTCCGTGCTCACCCCCGAACAGCGGATCAAGTTTGCCGAGCAGCGCCGACAGATGGATGCGCGTCGGCGCGGGGGCGGTGACGCGGGGCGGCGGCGGGAGTAGTGGCGTGTAAGTGAAGTTCGGGGTGCGGTCGCCATCCGCACATCACGGCGGGTTTTGCGCTACTCCAGCTTCATTTCCACTCCACTCGCCCTACGTCTCCGCTTCGATCCGCAGAAAACGCGTCCAATTGTCCGGATCATCCTGAATCGCGTCGGCGAGCATCGTCAGCCCATACCGCTCCGCCGCCCCGTGACTGGCGACGGCGGCAAGGGCTGTATCCTGCGCCTCGCTGACCATCTTTGCTGCGCCTGCCGTATCGAAGAACGACTCGGTCTTCGCGCCGAATGCCTGCAGGAATCGACGGCACTGTGCCAGCGCCACCGGATGACTGGCCACACGCCGGATCTGCTCCAGCGTTGATCCGGGAACGCTCATCAGCGCATGCACGATCCGGATGTCCGTGGTACCACCCAGAATCAGCCCGACGCTGAAGTCGTCGAGCGCATCGAGCGCGGACGTAATCGGGCCGACCACCAGATTCTCGACCGGGAGTACCGCGCCATCGGCTCTGCCGGACTTGACCGCCGCCAGCATCTGCGAAAAGCTCTCGCAGGGCACCGGGATCGTGTCCGGGCCCCAGAAGACGCGGATCGCATCTTCGCTGAAGGCGCCAGGTATGCCCTGAAACGCGATCCGGGGTCTTGCGCTGGTCATTGCGCGAATCTACGTCGCGCGATCGGCTCGCGCGCGAACACGAGGTGCCCCCGGCAAGCCGTCGCTCACCGGGGGCTGAACGTGCTTCAGGGCCCACCCGCCCCTCCACACGAAGAACTCGTCGTCGCCAAGCGGTCATCACTGACCGTCAGGACCATCCCTGCTGCTCGCGCCGGACCGGGTGGGGTGCCGTGCGGGTCGTACAAGGCCATGCTCAGCGAACTCGTCCATAAGACGCGTGACGTGGGGTGGCGTCACAGGCAGCGCGTTCCGGGCACTCCCGGCCCGCATCCGCCTCGCGAGTGACCGGCCCGGCACACCAGTCAGCCAGACGCATCCACTCAGTGCCGAATGACGTCCGACACGCCCGTCCGTCACGCTGCGTGCCTACCGTTGAGCCAGACAACGCTTCGGTTCCTAACGTCGTCGGCCCCGGCTTGGCGACGTCGCCGTCGGTGCTGCGGTGCGGTGTGACGTCGAGGGTGCGGGCCGGGGGCGCCGATGAGGGCGTTCGACGCACCGCTGCGCGTGACTGGCATGGCCCATCCTGTCCTCAGCGTCCTTCGCGCGAGATCAGCCCCACCGTACGAGGTCATCGCACCGCCCGCCTTGACGCCGGATGCGCGTCTGCGGAACGTGCTGGACCGTTGTGCCACTCTCACGTCGACACGACAGCCCTTGGACCGCACCGACTCCGATGTCACCCGGCTCCTCGCCGCGCTCGCCAGTGGTGAGCCTGACGCGATGGATCAGCTGTGGCCGGTGATCTACGATGAGCTCAAGCGCCTCGCGGCTTCGCAGCTCAGGCGAGAGCGCGACGAACACACCCTCGGTGCCACGGCGCTCGTGCACGAGGCGTTCCTGCGGCTCGTCGATCAGCGGGCCGTCGACTGGCGCGGGCGCTCACACTTCTTCGGGATTGCCGCGCAGGCCATGCGGCGCATCCTGGTTGATCATGCGCGGCGGCGCACGGCCGGCAAACGCGCGCGCGAACAGCAGGTCACCCTCGACGCCGCAGCGCCAATCGCGGCCGACAGTGACAGTGACGAGATTCTCGGCGTCCATGAGGCCCTCGAGCGTCTCGCGCTGCTTGACGACCGACAGGCGAAGCTCGTTGAGTTGCGCTACTTCGCCGGATTTACACTCGACGAGAGTGCGGAGCTGCTCGGCATCTCCCCTGCTACCGCCTCGCGGGACTGGGCCGTCGCGCGCGCGTGGCTGCAACGTGAGCTGTCGCCCGGCACATGAGCGCTCGTCCGACGCCCGGCAGCCGGTGACGGCGTGACGATCGACGCGGAACGCTGGGCGCAGGTGTCGTCGATTTTCGGCGAATTACATGGGCTCCCTGCTGCCGAGCAGCAGCTGCAGCTTGCGGCGCTCGCTGATGACGACGTGCGCCGCGAAGTGCGATCGCTGCTCGAGGCCAGCGCCGGCGTCGGCGCGCGCTTCGAACGCGCACCGACGATCACGACCGATGGCGCCACCGTCATCGGTCCACGACCGGTGCCTGGACAGCGGATCGGTGCCTGGCGCATCGTCCGGCTGATTGGCGAAGGCGGGATGGGCGCCGTGTTCGAGGCGGTGCGCGACGACAGCGGCTTTACGAAACGGGCCGCACTGAAGATGGTTGGGCGCGGAGCCGCTGACAGCACGCTGGTTCCACGCTTCGAGGCGGAACGTCGTATCCTGGCGCGGCTCGAACACCGCAACATCGCCGCGCTCCTCGACGGCGGCGTGGATGACGACGGCCGTCCATGGTTCGCGCTCGAGTATGTGGAGGGCGAACGGCTCGATCGCTGGTGCGATACTCGCGGCCTTGACCTGCGGTCGCGCGTGCAGCTGTTCCGGCAGGCCTGCAGCGCCGTGCAGTACGCACACGAGCGGCTGATCGTCCATCGTGACATCAAACCCGCCAACATGCTCGTCGCCGTCGACGGTACGCTCAAGCTCCTCGACTTCGGCATCGCGAAACTGAGCGACGATACCGAGAACCCGCTCACGGAGTTTGGCGCCGCGCCGATGACCGCAGCGTACGCCAGCCCCGAGCAACGTGCCGGCAAAGCGCTCACCACGGCCACCGACATCTACTCGCTCGGCGTGGTGCTGTACGAACTGCTCACGGGCCTGCGGCCGTTCTCGAGCGCCGCGACCGACGTCACGCCGGCGCTGCCGAGCCGCCGCCTGGCTGAGGCGGGCGATGTCGACGCGCCGGTGACGGGTGATGCGATCTCACGGCGCCGCGTGAGTAAGCAGCTGCAGGGCGAACTCGACGCCATCGTGATGATGGCTCTCCGTCCCGAACCCGACCGACGATACGCGAGCGCCGAAGAACTCGGGCGTGACCTCCAGCGCTGGCTCGAAGGACGGACTGTGCGCGCGCAGCCCGACACCCTCGGCTATCGTACGTCGAACTTCATCCGTCGCAATCGTGCCGCGGTCGCGGGCATCACTGTGGGCCTCGTCGCGCTGGTGGCCGGCACCATCGTGAGCGTTCGACAGGCCGCCGTCGCACGAACGGAACGCGACCGCGCGCGCGCCGAGCAGGTGCGCACGCAACGGGTGGCCGAGTTTTTTCAGCAGGTGTTCGCGCAGGCGGCACCGCGCGAAGGCGGACGGGCGCTCACGGTCGTCGAGGCGCTCAACCGCGCGCTCCCGATCATCGACACCTCGTTCCGGCGCGAACCGGACCTCAAGGCGTCAGTACAACTGTCTGTCGGCTCCACGCTCCAGAACATGGAGCAGCATGCACAGGCACGTCCGCTGCTGATGGCCGCGTATGCCTACTACCGCGGGCATGACGGCGCGCGTCCTTCACGCAATCAGACCGACGCGATGTGGGACCTGGCCAAGATGGCCACGCAGGATGGACACGGCGCCGAGGCCGAATCGCTCTACGTACAGCTCGCGGCGATCTATCGCACGCAGCCGGAGTATGCACCGAATGATCCGATCCTCAGTCTGTTGCGCATCGCAGGATTGCGGATGGATGCGGGCGACCTGTCCGGCGCCGTGGCGGCGTATGACTCGCTCATTGCGCAGCTCACGATTCGCACGCGCACCGACTCGCTCGATCTGGCCAGCAATCTCGGCTCACGAGCCGCCGCGCTGACGGCGCTCGGACGATTCGAGCGCGCGACGCAGGACTTCGCGCGCACCATGTCGCTCAATGAGCGACTGCTCGGCACCAACAGCTTCGCCACAGGCGAAATCCTGCAGCCGTACGCGGGCGCGATGCTGTTTGCCGGACGGACGGTCGAAGCGGAGTCGCTGGCGCGCCGATCGGTCGCCATTTCGCGGCGCGAATTCGGTGAGGCGGCGACCGGCACGCTGGCCGCACAACGGATGCTCGGCACGATTCTGGTTGCGGCCGACCGCTGCCGCGATGCGACGGCAGTCTTCAGCGAGATCCTATCGCATCGTGGTCCGGACGTCCCGGATACCGACCCGAGCATCGGCTATGCGCTGGTGCATCGCGGATACTGTCGCGCGCACGACGGCGAGAGCGCTGCCGGCACGGCCGATGCGCGTGAGGGGCTTCGGATCATCCTGTCCGTCTTCGGCGACACTCACTATCTGTCGCACATGGCACGAAGCCTGACCGGTGCGGCCGTTGGCTTTGGGCCGCCAGCTGGCAGGGTGGAGGCAGAACGATTGCTGCGTGATGGCGCCGCCGGTTTGACGAAGGCGCTCGACGCCGCGCACCCGCGCGTCCGCGACGCGGAGGCGCGGCTGGCCGAATTTCACCGGCGCACGGGATCGGACGGGGAACGCTGACATGCGCCGGAACGTGTCCTGAGTGCGCGCGATCAGAACGGTCCGCGAGGACTCACCAGTACGTGTCAGCGCCCAGCACCGCGAACATCTGGTCGTTCGTGACGATCGCACAACCGGCAGCGATCGCCTGTGCCGCGAGCAAGCGGTCGAACGGGTCGCGATGTTCTGCCGAAAACTGGCCGGCACGTACTGCTGCGGCCGCGTCGACGTCGAGCATCCGAAACCCATCGGATTCGACGACATAGACGAAGTCTGCCAGCAGGGCGGCAGGCACCGAGAGTTTGCCGAGGCGCGCCTTGGTTGCGATCTCGAACGCCGTTGCCGCGCTCACGAATATCGGGCGCTCGAGCGCCTTGAGCATCGCCGCGCGTGCCTTCGGGCCCAGTCTCGGGCTGTCCGCATGCCACAGCACGAAGGCTACGGTGTCGAGCAGCAACGGCCGTTCATCACTCACTACAGCCCCCACGCCGCCGCCTCGGCTTCAGTCAGCGGCGCGAAGGAATCGTCCTGCAGAATGATCGAATCCTTGAAGCGACCAGGTGTCGGTGCCGGCACGAAGGGCCGCAGTTCGGCGACGGGCCGGCCATTCACGCTGATCACGTAGGCCTCGCCGGTGGCGGCGACCTCGCGAACGAGAGAGGCCAGCCGGGCCTTGGCATCGGAGATGGGAATGGTCGGCATAGATAGTCAATCTATGTTGACCTATTGTCCAGGTCAACAGATATCGACCACTACCCGAGATCCGATGGCCGGCCTCACGGTGCCACGAACGTCCATGTCGCGGTCTGCGAGGTCCCACCGGACGTCACCGTGACCGTACCACTGACGCGCGTTCCACTGGCCGGAATTGGCGTGATCGCAAAGGTCGTCACCAGCTGACCGCGACTGGTTGCGCGCGCAATGTTTGAGAAGATCGGACCAAGCGCGCTCGCATCGCTGGCGGCTGCGTACACTCCGCCTGTGCGGTCGGCGATCTGGCGAATCGCGCCGATGGCCACCGTATCGCGATTCACGGCGAGGTCCGATGCCGGCCCCAGACCAACGGTGTGAATGGTGATGTTCGCACGGGCCGCGAGGGCAAGGGCCGAGTCGCGGTTGGTGCGCGAATTGGGCTGTCCATCGCTGAGGAGCAGCATCACACGGTTGTCGCTGGAACCGGAGGTGCTGGTGTCGATCCAGCGGGCGGTTTCACGCAGCGACTCATACAGCGGAGTGCCGCCGGAGGCCTGCACGCGTGCCAGGGCGCTGTCCAGTCGCGCCGCACTCGATGTGAACGGCACCAGCAAACGGGTACTCGCGAAGCCGGTCGTGGCCGTCGTGCCGAAATCGAGAAACGCAACGCGATTGGTGGCGCGTACCGGCAACACCGCTTCCCAGAACAGTTTCGCCGCCGCCGCACGCAGACGCTGCGGATCGGTACTCGACATTGAGCCCGAGTTGTCCATCAGAATCGTCGCCTGCGTAGCGCCGCTCTGCGGATTGGCGGATTCAGTGCCGATACGCGACACGGTCGCAGCAGATGGGTTGCCAACGCTGAGGGCCGTCACCTGCGCCGAAACGCCTACCGCCGCGTTGAGAATGGCGTCACCGCCGTTCGACGTGGCGAGCAGGCCGAGCCCGAAGCGGCCGTTGCTGGCGAACGTCGCGGAGTTGAGCTGCACGCCCGAGACGGCGAGCGACTGGATTGGGGGCAGGTTGGGGCCCGAAGAGTCGGAGCAGGCGGTGAGGACACCGGCGGCGATCAGCAGCGCCGCCGTGGTGATTCGTGCGCGGAAGACGGAGAGCCTTGGGGACATGAGAGGTCGGTCGGATGAAGTCAGTGTGCGGCATGCGAACGGCGCATGTGCCCGAATGAACGTTGGATACCGACTGGATTGCTCACGAGGTGCGGCGGGTGGGATGAATGGTGGGAACGGCGCCGCTGGTGGCTGGTTGCTGTTGGCTGACGGCCGCCGGCCACCGGCCGCCGGGTCGACGAGCAGTTTCGGTTCGCGATCGAGGCGCTGTCGGCCACTGCACGCGGCCATGTAGTACTCGACGCTCGGCGTTGCTAACCTTCGGCATGTACACACCCAAGGCGTTTCAGACGAGTGATCGGGCGGAACTGGTGGCATTCATGCGTGCGCACTCGTTTGCGACGCTCGTATCTGCCGGCGCAGGTGGCCTGCTCGCCACGCACCTGCCGGTCGTGATCGACGATGACGGCGAGACGATCAGGATCAGCGGCCATGTCGCCCGACAGAACCCGCACGTCGCGGCATTCGATGGCCACACGCCGTCGCTCGTGATCTTCACCGGTGCACACGGTTATGTGCCGGCCTCGGTCTACGAAGCGGCTGACAGTGTGCCAACCTGGAACTACATCGCGGTGCACGCGACGGGCGCGGCCAGCGCGGTGTCACTGACGGAACAGCGTCCGGCCGTGGACGACGCGATGCATGGCATGGTTGAGACGTATGACCCGGGCTATCACGAACAGTACGCCGCGTTGAGCGAGCACTATCGCGAGGGCATGTTGCGCGGCATCACGGTGTTCTCGCTCGTGGTCACGTTGCTCGAAGGCAAGGCCAAGCTGTCGCAGAACAAGAACCCGCATGATCAGCTGGCGGTCGAGGCGCATTTGCTCGCGCAGTCTGACGCTGCGGCGCGGGAGACGGGTGAGTTGATGCGTGAGCGTCGAGGAAAGCCGTAACTGCGACATTCGCGGGCCTGGAGCAGCAATCCGACGGGGAGGCCAACTGGCCGCGCAGTGCGGCAGGCTCCAGGATTGCCGTTCTGATCAGGCCGCCTATTGACGTTGAGTCCGCCACCCGCTCATAATAATTCTGCGTGATCTTCCCAATTCAGGACCGTGGGCACGGCCAGCGACCATGATTCGCGTCACGCGAGGTCGCTCCCCCTGACTGGGTGGCAGATGATGATTCTCGGGCGATCCACACCACGCCTTCGGGCAGCATTCGTGCACAACTGCTGCCTCCTGCTCGGACTGGCGGCCTGTGGTGGCGGCGATGGCGGCACTGTGACCCTGCCGCCAGTGATCATCACCCCGCCACCGGCAGTTACACCACCGGTCGTCGTGGCGCCGGCGCCCGTCGTTCCGGTGGCGTATCAGGCCCTCACCCGCGTGCTCGATTCCAACCCGCCCTCGGCCTTCGGCTCGAACAGCGCGAGGACGGCCGGCATCGCACAGTTCGAGGGGCTGCTCTTTCAGATGGATCCGGCGCAGGTGACACCGCCCGACGTCGTGCAGTA
>JANNVN010000291.1:0-11001 GCA_031414435.1 Gemmatimonadaceae bacterium | reverse complement strand
CGCGTAGCCGGAATCCTTGATGTCGCCCGGAATGAACACGGACCAGAATTGCGCGCCCACCTGCCCGCTCCGCAGTCGCTGGAGATCGGTATCGCCGCGGGTCCGCTTCCGCAGGTCATAGGCCTCGACGTCCCGAGGGGCGCGCGTGTCTGCCCGGATCACCCACGGGAGATCCTTGTGTCCGTCGATCAGGGGCGATGTGCGGAGGATTCGACGCGCACGAACCAGTGCGGGGTCGGATGGTACCTGCGCGACAAGTGTGCTCGTGGCGACGAGCATGGCCAACAGCATCGAGAATCGTCGGAACATCATCGGCGTCACGGGGAAAGGGTGGTACCGCCTTCACGGGCTTAGCGTCCTCGAACTTCTTTCGCGCAACGCGACGCGTCCGCGAAGGGCTCCCGCCATGCAGCAAGAGCGCTGCGTGCATGAGGACCGACCCCATGGAGACACAGATCCGCTACTTGTTGGCCTCGTCCACCGCACGCTTCATCGTCGTCACCCAGTTCGGAATCACGCGCACGTAGTAGCCGAGGTTCTCGGCCGTCGCCTGCAGATAGACCGCGTCGCCACCCGGCATCACGGCGTGCGACCAGCCAGCGGTATCGAGGAAGCGTGGATCCGTGAAGAGCACCTCGCGCGTGCCGACGGGCGAATCGGCAGGGCCGTCAAGGCGCACCCGATTGAACGTCTGGCTCGGCGAGCCCTTGCCGCCGACATACGAGAAATAGGCCAGCGCATTCGCACCTTGCCAGAGCGGCTCGCGGCCCACCATGTCCACGGTGTACTTCCGGTCCATGGCGGGCCACGGCTGTACGCTGACGCCGGTGGCCCCCGTCGGCGTGTGCGCAATCCACTTCCGGTCCGGCGAGATGGAGACGAAGTTGCTTCGCAGATCCAGTGTATCCACGTGCGCCGGATCCTTCGTCGGATCGACGATCATCACCTTGCCGCCGGACATGCCGACACCGACGAGCAGGAAGTCGTCGGCGAGCCAGGACGACGGCACCATGCCGATCGGCCGCTTGCTCGTCACCAGGATACGCGGCGCCTCCGGTGAGTCGACGCGGCGAAGGTTCAGCCGTTCGGTGTCGGGATCGTCGAAGTCGAACTTCCGGTACACCAGTCGACGACCGTCGGGACTCCACGACGCATTGCTGACGTAGAGCGCCTGATCGAGCGACTCGCGTGTGCCAGTGCGCAAGTCGTACAGCCAGAGCTCCTGCCGTTGTGTGCCCTCGACCACAGCGGCAAGCCGCTGGCCATCGGGGCTCGGCGTGAAGCGCAGGAACGGGGCCGGGTCCACCGTCAGCGGCACGGGGGCGCCGCCACTTGGCCGACGTACCAGTCGCCCGTTCGCGGCATCGACGCCGGGGAGGTACACCAGTGCACCGTCGCGCGTGAGATCGAACTGCCCACCGCCCGTATAAGCCGTCCGGCGTGCCTGCGAGACGAGCGAGACGGATCGTCCGACGATCAGGGAATCGCGATTCGTGAACTTCGTGGCCGAGATGGTGCCGTCGAGACCCATGTAGACGACGTACTGATCGTCGATGATGCGGAAGTCCGCGCCGAGGAGGAGCGACGTGCCTGCGACTCCGCTCGCGCGCCGGATGAAGCGCTTCCGGTTCGGAGGGGCGAGCGTCACCACGGTCGCGAACTTGTTCGCACCGCCACCGCACAGCACATCCGTCGTGCCCATCATCTCCGGCATCACGCAATACGCCATCGGGACGGACTTGCCGGTGCCAGTCCCGGGATCGATGAAGCGGAGCACGCGTCCGTCGTCATCGGAGAAGAACAGCTCTCCACTCGACAACCAGGTGCCGCCGTGCGGATCCGTCACGCGCGCCGAGGTGGTGACCTGACCGCCGGAAAGGCTCGCGATCTTCAGGTCGCCACCGGCGACGAACGCGACGCTCCTGTCATCCGGCGCGATGCGGGGCGTGCCCATCGCGCCATCGGTACCGGCGATGACGTGCGTATCGGTGCCCGTCAGGCTCCGGTACCAGAGCTGCGATGACTCGCCGATCTTCGCCTCGTACACGATGAACGAGCCGTCGTGTGCGACCGCGAAGTTGCGGTAGACGTCCTCCATGCGCAGCGGCGAGGTGGGAGGGAGGCCGACGTCGCGCACGGCGGCGCTGGTGCGCGTCAGTGCCCATGTGGCGACCCCTGCTGCGCCAAGTGCGGCAATGCCAAGCAGTGATACGGCCGTCTTCCAGCGCGTGCTGCCCAGACCGCCTGCTGGCGATGCGCCGCGCGCCGCTGCGACGACCGGCGGTTGGTATCCCGTACTCGTCAGCGCCTCCGCAAACGCCTTCGCGCTCTCGAACCGATCGGCGGGCAGCTTGGCGAGTGCTGTGAACACCGCCGCCTCCACCTGCGGCGGTACGGTATCGCGCAGCGTGTGCAATGACGTCGGCTTCTCGCTCAGCACCTTGGCCACGATCGCCTGCACGCTGCTGCCGGTGAAGGGTGCGTCGCCGGCCAGCATCTCGTACGTCACCGCGCCAAGCGCGTAGATGTCGCTGCGCGCATCGATGGTGCGTTCGCCCATCGCCTGCTCGGGGCTCATGTACTGCGGCGTGCCGAGCGACAGACCCGTCTGCGTCATCCGTGCGCCACCGGCACTCTGCACCGCGAGCGCGATGCCGAAGTCGGCGACGATCGCCTGGCCATCGTGCAGGAGAATGTTTTCCGGTTTGATGTCGCGGTGAATCACATTCTGACGATGCGCGTAGTCGAGGGCGCTCGCGACTTCTCGCGCGATGCGGACGGCGTCGGCGATCGGGAGTTGGCGCTCACGCTCCAGTCGCGCGCGTAGCGTTTCGCCCGTGACGAGCGGCATGACGTAGTACAGCAAGCCATCCGCGTCGCCGCTGTCGAGCAGCGGGAGGATGTGCGGATGCTGCAGACGCGCCGTGGTGCGGATCTCGCTCAGGAACCGTTCGCCGCCGAGCGCCGCGCCCAGGTCAGGATGCAACACCTTGATCGCGACATCGCGGTCGTGCTTCAGATCGTGCGCGAGATACACCGTCGCCATGCCACCGGCGCCGAGTTCGCGCTCGAGGCGGTAGCGGTCGGCGAGGGCGGCAGCGAGGCGAGCCAGGACGTCAGTCATGAACGGCTGGCCCAGGCGAGCGGTCGGTCGCTCACCATGCGAGCACGTCGAGACCGGGGATGTCGGAGAAATCGCCGGGATTCATGGTCACCACGGTTGCTCGATGCACGATCGCCTGCGCCGCAATCATCCGGTCCAGCAGTTTGCGACGCGAGTAGCCGACGCGCTCGACGATCGTGCGATAAGCGTCGGCCGAGGCGTCATCGAACGCCAGCGTCGGGATTGCACACAACACGGCGTCGAGGCGCACTCGGCGCAACGGCGCGTCGTTCGCATCGCGATACACCCCACCTTCCAGTTCAACGCGCGTGACGACAGAGAGCAGCACCGCGCCGTCGAGCCGACCCACCCGCTCGGCGACACCCGCGTCTCCGTCACGCAGATGGATGGCGACATTGGTGTCGAGCACGAACGCCACCTGTCAGAGCCCCGATCGCTCGGCCAATGGCTCCTCGTCGCGACGCTCGATCGCGCGGGGCGCGGGAGTCGTGCGCAGCGTCTCCAGCATCTCGGTGATGCTCGTGGCAGCCGGGTAGATCGTCATCACGTTACCTGAACGAACCAGCACCAACTCCACATCGTCACCGAAGGCGACGTCCTTGGGAAGCCGGAGCGCTTCACTGTTGCCACTCCTGAAGGTGCGACTGCGCGCGACGGTCATCTGGACGCATCCATGGTTGGGATATACACGTATATACTGCCGCGCCTTTCGGCGCACAAGCCGTGCAGGGCCTACTTCCCCGCGGCCGGCGCCCGCCCGACCTCCGCCGCGAAATTGCGCACCACCACCAGCCGCGGGAAACGCGTCTGTCTCACGAACACCACCGTGCCATCGGGGCCCACATCGAACGGCGCGTGCGTCGGATCGTCCATCGCGAACTCGGCGCCAAGGAGTTCTCGCGTGCTGCCCACCGTCACGCCCGCCCCGAGATCCACTGTCGTGGCCACCAGGCCGGTCGGCGTGAAGTAGTACAGGCTCGCCCGTCGCGCGCCCACACCGGAGTGCTGCCGCCAGCGCGGTCGATGCGCACCTGAGGGCCGGGGCCGGGGAACGGCGCGACGTACACGCGTATGCCGGCATCGGCATTACGCAGCAACAGCCCGTCGCCCGTGAGGTAGACCAGATGTCGGCCGTCGGGCGACACCACCGGCACGGCAGCGTCGGTGGCAGGAATCGTGAAGCGATACGCCGGCGACTCGCCCACATCACGCGAGCGGCCGAACGCGGCCCAGGCACTGAGCGCCAGTACGAGGGCGGCCGCGGCGGCGAATCCGAACCAGCGCATGAATGCGCCACGCGACACGGCGCCCGCTGCCGCGCCGCCCTGGTGCAGTTCCCGCAGCGCGCCGCTGCCTGCACCGTTCATGCCGCTCTGCACCAACGCCTCGGCAAACCTCGCGGCACTACTCCACCGGTCGGCTGGCAGCTTGGCCAGCGCCTTGTTCACCGCCGCCTCAACGTGCGCAGGGACGCTGTCCCGCACCGCCGACAATCGTTGCGGCTGCTCGGTCAACACCTTGGCGACCACTGCTTGCATCGTCGCGCCAGTGAACGGTGGCTCTCCGGTAAACATTTCGTACGTCACCGCACCCAGCGCGTAGATGTCGGTGCGCGCGTCCACCGTGCGCTCCCCCATTGCCTGCTCGGGACTCATGTAGTGCGGTGTACCCAGCGAAATCCCTGTCTGCGTGAGGCGCTGCTCACCGGCTTGCTGCACTGCCAGCGCGATGCCGAAATCGGCCACCACCGCATGGCCGGCGTTCAGCAGGATGTTCTCCGGTTTGATGTCGCGATGCACAATGCCCAGCGCGTGCGCCGCGCCGAGAGCGTCGGCGACTTCACGGGCAATTTGTATGGCATCCTCAAGTGGCAGCTGCCGTTCACGCTCGAGGCGACCGCGCAGCGTTTCGCCCGACACGAACGGCATGACGTAGAACAGCAGTCCGTCGGCCACGCCGCTGTCGAGTAACGGCAGGATGTGCGGATGCTGCAAGCGTGCCGTTGTGCGAATCTCCGATAAAAAGCGCTCGCCTCCGAGGGTCGCACCGAGATCCGGATGCAGCACCTTGATCGCCACATCACGGTCGTGTTTGAGATCGTGCGCGAGGTATACGGTTGCCATGCCGCCGGCGCCGACCTCGCGGTCGAGGCGGTAGCGGTCGTGCAGCGCCGCTGAGAGCCGGTGGACGCTGTCACTCATGTGGCGCGGTCGGGATCATGCGGGAATCGCGCGGGTGAGGCGTGGCGGCGGAGTGTCCTGCACGGTGCCGAGCGGAACGATAGTCATCGAGGCGGCACTCGACATGGGTCCCTGCACTGGTGTTTCCGCCCCGAGTCCGTGCTGCAGCTTCCGCTCATGCTCAGGCTGGTAGTGCAAGGTTGGTGCTCCTCGTCCACGTCGGCAAACACCTACATGGGGCAGGTGCCTTCGACAGTCTCGAGTCTTGCGGGCACCGCTTCGTCGGGCAAGCGCGCCGCGCGGAGGCGCCGACCGTCACGATCGGCACCGCCTACGGCCCCAGCGCTCCAATCGGAATCACGTGGACACCATCCGGACGCTGATAGCCGTAGCCTGACGCCGTGATGACGCCGAGCGCTGCGGGTGCACCGCACTTCGCCGTATCGACCCGTGTCGCGAACGTGAGTAGCGAGGCGGCCGCCGCATCCACCTGCCCCTGACCCAGTTTCACCTCGAAGGCCGCCCACCGGCCATCGGACACTTCGACGATCGCATCGACCTCGAGTCCAGTATTGTCACGATAGTGCAGCACCGTGGCATCCGACGCTTGTGCATACACGCGCAGGTCGCGCACCACGAGCGATTCGAAGAGCAGCCCAAGCGCTTGCAGGTCGGCGAGCAATCGTTCAGGCGTCGCACGCAGCGCAGCGGCCGCCAGCGACGGATCGACGAAATGCCGTTTCGCCGCAATGCGGATCCGCGATCGTGATCGCAGATGCGGTGCCCACGCCGGTTGATCCTCGATGATCATCACGCGTTCGAGCGCATCGAGATAGTCACGCACCGTGTCGCGGGCGAGTTCGCCGTCCGCGCCATCCGCACCCGCGGTGTCAGCCATCAGCGTCGCGAGGCTCGCCTCCGTTGCCACGTGCCGTGCGAGTGCACGCAGCAGCCGCCCCACCTTGCCGGGATCACGTGTTGACCGATCCACACGACTCAGGTCGACCCGACGGATCTCGTCGAGATAGTCTCGCGAGGCCTGCATCGCTTGTGCGCTGGTCCGCGTGAGATTGCCGGGCCAGCCGCCGATCACCACCAGCGTGGCAAGGTCGGTGACCGTGAGCGTCGATTCCGGGCTGCGGGCAGCCCCGCCCGCGAGCAACGCCGCGAGCGAGATGGCGCCGGTCGCATGACCCGTCTCGAAGAGCGACATCGGACGCATCCGAAGCCGGGTGATCCGCGCCGCGCCAGTGTGCCGGGTGATGTCATCGGTTGGCGCGGCCGAACCGGTGAGGATGAACTGGCCTGGCTGCTGCCGATCATCGACGGCACGCCTGAGGTGATTCCAGAGTGTGGGCTCGAGCTGCCACTCGTCGAAGAGCCTCGGCACCGTGCCGTCGAGGACGAGGCTGGGATCGATGGCGATCGCGCGCCGCGCGTTCTGGTCAACGTCGAGCAGCACCTCGCTCCGGGCGAGCTGGCGTGCGGTGGCGGTCTTGCCGCAGCCCTTCGGCCCCTCGATGACGACGGCACCGGTGGCAGCGAGACGGGCTGCGAGCTCCGGATCAACGATGCGAGGGCGGTAGGGCATGAGGGAGAGGCGGGGGCGCTTCCGGCGTCGAACTCTCGGTAAAGCAATGCCTTGA
Source organism: Gemmatimonadaceae bacterium (assembly GCA_031414435.1). Classification (GTDB taxonomy): domain Bacteria; phylum Gemmatimonadota; class Gemmatimonadetes; order Gemmatimonadales; family Gemmatimonadaceae; genus JACMLX01. The sequence goes on along the minus strand of JANNVN010000291.1, from coordinate 4,051 downwards.
CTAGTTGGAATGCAACACTACCGCCATGCATTCTGCAACAGATCTGATAGCCAAAACGCAGTGCCCGCCCGGCTCTCACGCCCTCACCACACCGCCATGGCACAACAGTCCCTGCCGAGTCCGGTGAGAGGTCCGCGACCTAACTCGTTGGCGCAGTGAGAGTTCACCTGCCGGTTGCGGATTTCGGCTGAAGTCGATCACCCAGTTCGGCTGAAGCCGATCACCTTTTTTCGCTCGAAGCCGATCACTCGTGTCGGTCCCATCCGATCACCTGTTTCGGTTGAAGCCGATCAGGGCATGACGGAGGGCGCGGGCGCTCACCGCGGGCACTACTCCTCCGGGACTTCCATCCGGAACGAGGCAGTGCCAGCAGAGCGACATCCAGTGCGACAGGTGTTCGAGGCCTTCCGCCTCGCCCTCGATCAGGACGCGTTCAGCGCCGCCTTCCGGAAGTCACAGATGAAGCGGGCGAAGTTGACGCGACTGAGGCGAAATGCCGTCGTCGTGCTGTGCAACACAGACCCACGCAGTTGACGGGCGGTGCGATCGGGCGTGTCGTTCACGTGCCGATCCATGCGCGACACACGTTCTCGACCCGCACATCGAGTGCAACGACGCACGCTTTCGTGCACCATGCGCCTGAGGCGCGGCGACGCGCCCCTCGATGTGCTACTTGCGTTTCGTCGCCGCCGTTGCCCGACGCGCGTCCGCGGCCATCGCCTTCGCTTCGGGCGTGTTGAACGGGAAGAAGTCCAGTACGTCATACTCCCACACGTTGGTCGGGAAGATGACGACAAGTTCCGCCACTTCGGAATCAAGGTTCTGGCACGAGTGCGGGACCCCGGCAGGGATGTTGACGATGTACGGCCCCTCCTTCACGAAGATCTCCTTGCCGAGTGAATAGAGCACCTTCTGCCCCTTCAGGAGGACATGCGATTCCTCCCCCTTGTGGCTGTGCATCGGCGGTGCGCCGTTCGGTGCGGTGTACGTGATGCCGCTGGTCAGGTTCTCGTAGCCGTGGCGCTGCCCTTCCATGACATGCACGTACTCACCGGGACCAGGATTGATCACGTCGAGATCACTCTTCGACAATGCAAAGTCCCGGACGTCCGTCATCGCCGGCTTCTGGAACGGGCCCGGGACGCGGCGGGTCTCGAGCACTTTGTACGTGTGGTGCTGTGCATTGAGCTGCCGGCGTGCATCGTCGACGCCAAGGATCAGCTCCCCGTGTGCGATACGTTCGCCGGGTTGCGTGTCCGCAGGCTGATGATTCACGACGGGTTCCGGCAACACCGGTGCCGCGGTACTGACAGCGTCGGCGCGCGGCGCCGCAGGCGAGCAGCTGGTGAGCACGCGCGCGAGACCGAGTGCGCCGGCCGTGTCACGAAGATCGTGATACATCGGAGCCATCCCTGGGTTGGGTAAACCGAGACCACGAACAAGGGCGCGTCGCCGCGACACTCTCGCGCGGAGCAGATGTGGCCGGACCGAGAGACCTCTGCCGGACGGTCGTCAAGGCTGCTCCGCCGAGGAGACGGTACTTTCGCGGTGACGCCTCTGCAAGTACGCCCAAGTTCCCGCAGTTCGTAAAAAGACAATCTCCCGCGTGGAGGAGTGCCGCGCGCTGCCGTTGCTTGGCGAGTGCGACGGCAAGACGTCGAGCTGCGTGCAGACTCCGGCCACCATTCGCGTGCTCGGCGGCGCGTGGTGCTGCGACCCGCGGTACGACACGGTGTTCGTGTATCGCAACGGCGCGGATTCGTACCAAGCGTCGCGCGGGTGCAGGGAGACGATTCGCGTGTGAGCGGCAGTCAGCGGCGGGAATCGCTGGTTACTCGCATACCGGATACGCACGAGAGGCCCTAACTTGTGCCGCATGTCCACAACCCAGCAAACCGTCGAGTTCATCTGTGCGCAGTCCGGCCTCGCGCAGCGCATCAGTGCCCGGAAGATGTTCGGTGAGTATGCGCTCTACGTGGATGGCAAGGTCGTCGCACTCGTCTGTGATGACACGTTGTTCGTGAAGCCGACAGCCATGGGAGCCGCAGTGCTTGGTGCGGTCGACCTGCAGCCGCCCTATCCGGGTGCCAAGCCACACTTCTGCATCACCGAGCAGCTCGACGACCGTGAGATGCTCCAGCGAGTCTTGCTCCTGACCGCCGAGGCGATGCCGACGCCCAAGGCGAAGGCGCCAGCGAAATCGAAGGCATCGGCAGGGACAGCCGCGACGACACCGGCGCGAACGTCCACCACTGTCGCGGCCACGCGACCTACCACGAAGACCGCCACGAAGTCGCCCGTGAAGAAGTCACCAGCAAAGCCGTCCGCGACACGCCCCCCGACGCGATGATGGGCAGAACACTCTCGTCCGAGGCGCGCGGCCTGTTCGGACGGTCACCCTCGGGGACCCACACGGTGTGCACGTGGAACCCGGAGTCCGGCCACGTCAGCATCCCGACGGCCTGATCCTCGTCGAACAACGCCAAGCGCACGAAGAGCCGCAGCACGGGCGCGGGATGATCAGCGTGTGCACTCCCGACTGACACGAACGACCAACGATGGCACTCGAACGCGTGCATGAATCGACCGCAGATCGCAACACCGGCGGTGCCAGTCGCACTAAAAGGACTCGCAGCTCGCCGGTGGCGTGGAATCGTTGGGGAATCGCGCGAGGCATGCACTGATGTCTCGCGCCACGCGCGACAACGCCGCATCGAGGCCGCTCACGAGACCGGCATAGTCACCCACGCGAAACGCGCCGCCGCGATCGTCAGTGCTGCCCCGCACCATCACGGTACCGTCGACGGGACGAATGATGTCCCAGCCCGCCATCACGTGGACGCGACCATCGCGCGCTGCGGAGTCGGCGATTACGCCCTCGAAGCGCGTGACGTGCAGCTGCACCAGCAGGTCGTGCCGCGCGCGCGCTGTCCATGGCGCGACGTCCACGGAGCGTACCTGTGGCGATCCCGCGAGGTACGCGCCGACCGCGCGGTTGACGCCCTGATCGAGATCCCCGCCCCATCGGTGAAACTGCGAGACGATCAGCTCATTTCCGCCGCGCCGCATCATGACGGTGGGGACGGACAGATACGACGCCATCTCGACGCGGCGCAGGCCGATGCGGAATGCCCCGCGCCCCGCCGACGGCGCGCCGGCCGGCGGCGTCGGCAGTCCGCTCGCTGACCCGTCGCCGAGCACGTCCAGCTGCAGCTTCGGCGACTCACGCGCGAGCTTGAAACACCCGGTGAGCGCGACGGGAACAACGAGCGTCAGCAAACAGGCAATACGGGCGTGGGTTCGCATGGTCATCTCCGGCTTATCGGTTCTGCGGCGGCTTCTTGCCGCGGACCAGCATATCGGGGTTCTGTTCAAGCGCGGTGATGAGGACCTTCAGTGCATCCGCAGCCTCGCGCAGACTCTTCAGTGCGCCGGTCAGCTCATAGCCAGGTCCGGTGTCGGCCGAGAGCAGTCCGTGTGTCTCGTCGAGCGTCGTGCGCAGCGCTTGCAGTGTGGAGATCGCCTCCGTGGACACATTCGTGACCTGGGTCTGCATCGGGTCGATTGCCCGCGTCGCGCGCTCAGCCAACTTCTGCGCCTCGGCCATCGTGCGGTTGAGCTGCGCGGTGGCGCCGGGCATCTGCCGGAGCGTTGCGCGGAGCTCGGGCGATTCGACCAGCTGCTGCACAGCATTCGCCGATTGCACCACCGCCGCGTTGACCTCGCGCACGTTCACGTCACCGAGCATGCCATTCACCCGGTTCATGATCTTCATCACTTCGCCCAGGAGGCTGCCGGCACCGCCCCCGATCGACGCCATGAGCGACGGAGTGATCGGAATCTCCGGCCACGCGGTCTCCCGTTTCTCGAGCTTGGGCCGCGTCGAATCACTGCGATAGCTGAGCTCGATGTACAGCACGCCTGTCACGAAGCTCTCCATCTGCAACTGTGCGCGGAGCCCCTTCGCGACCTGTTGTTGAAGCACCAGCGTGTCGGACAGATCCACGAACGTGCCACGCGGCGTCGTAAGACGCGGCAGGTCGATCTCGTA
>JANNVN010000290.1:0-1810 GCA_031414435.1 Gemmatimonadaceae bacterium | reverse complement strand
CAGTTTGGAGTGCAGGAAGGACTTCGCAACGCGACCTGCCATCCCCAGTGGTGTGGTCATGATCAGGCACCCGGCCGGGCGGCATTGCGAACCACGATCGTTTCACCGGCAGCGAGGCCGCCGGCAACCTCCACGTGCGTGCCGCGAGTGGTGCCGAGTCGGACCCACCGCAGTTCGTCGCGCGTGGGACCACGGACATTCACCCCGGTGAGGTCGCCCTCGCGGATGATCGCGCCGACTGGCACCATCACGACCTGTCGCTCGGCGCCTGGCAGTGTCAGCGTCGCGGCACTGCCGGCACGATACCTGTTGTCGCGATTGGTCACCGTAGCATTCACGGTGAAGAGGTTGCCCACGCCTGCGGGCACCACACCTTCGATCACGGCGGTGACCGGCGCCCCGTCGATGCTTCCTTCGATCACCAGATTGCGACGCAGACCGCGCACTGCGTCGCCGGAGGCACTGACACTCACCCGCAGCGTCGTCACGTCCTGCACCGTGAGCAGCGGTGCGCCCGGCGCCGCGAACGTACCCGGATCGGCCAGCCGCGCTGTGACGAAGCCGGCGAAGGGTGCACGTACCGAGGCATAGCTGCTCACCGCGTCGAGCTCACTCGCCGCGGCTCGCGCCGCGCGCAGGCCGGCGTCGGCGCGGGCAAGGCCGGCCGTCGCGGCATCGAACTGAGCACGTGTGGCAGCGCTGTCAGCATAGAGCGCACGGATCCGCGCGGCCTGTGTGCTGGCTTCGACCTGCATTGCCGTCGCGCTTTCGATCGAGGCCGACACCTGCGCCGACTTTGCCGTCAGCTCACGCGCGTCGATCGACAGCAGCACCTGGCCGCTGCGCACAACGTCGCCCTCCTGCACCAGCACGCGCGTGACGGTGCCCATCAGCTTCGTGCTCAACGTGGCCTGTCGCAGTGGCTCGGCTACACCAGGCAGGTCAAGCCCAGCCGTGATGGTGGTGTCGCGCAGCGTGAGTGCCGTGCCCGCGAATCTGGCGGACGCCGTGTCGATCGCACGCGTCGCGTCTGCAGCGGGACTGCACGCGGCAAGAGTTGCGAGTGCAACGACGCCGGCAAGGCTCAGGGAGTTGCGGTGACTGATCGTGAAATGCGGCATGATTCGACGTCCGGTCAGGGCACCATGCGGTGCCGGAATGTTCTGGGTGTGAATGGACATGTTCAGCGCTCCGTCTCGAGTGCCACCAGCGCGCCGGGATCACGACCAGTGGCGCGGCGGTGGAGCGCCACCGCTGCGATCACCTGCTGCAGCGCGGCGGTCTCGCCGAGTGCCGCCGCGGTGGCGGCCGATTCGGCGCCGAGCCGTTCGGCGATCGTCGCCAGCCCGCCGGCGTAGCGCTTCTCGACCAGCCGCAATGCCTCGCGACTCTGCACCGCTGAACGCGCGGCGAGATCGAGCTGCCGCAGCGCGAGCACGACCCCGCGGCGCGCACTGGCGATTTCCTGTGCGCCCTGCGCCCGCATGGCGTCGGCACCGGCATGTGCGGCACGCTGGCCCGCCACCGCCGCCTGCCGGTCGGCCAGTTCGCGGCCGCCGCCAAAGGCCGACCAACTCGCCATCACGCCGACGGTCCAGTTCTTCTGACCGCCGAACAGTGAGGCGGGCGTGAACCAGTCGTAGCGCGCGAAGCTGTTCACGCGCGGAAGCAGACTGCCGAGCGCGCGCGCCGCACCGGCATCGGCCGCGCGCACGCCGTCGTTCGCAGCACGCACGTCGGCGCGCTGCGTGAGTGCTCCGGCGCTCACGGGTGCCGCTGTGTCGGCCACCGCAAGCGCGCGGATCGCCAC
>JANNVN010000289.1:0-5044 GCA_031414435.1 Gemmatimonadaceae bacterium | reverse complement strand
GCCATGCCAGTCCATATCATCATGACCGACGAAGCACCGCTGATCGGCGCGGCACGCTTCGCGCTTGCAGCACAGCAGCGCTGACCCGGTCACTCCGACGGATCGGCACACCGATTGACACAGACATTCACACTGACAGATCAGGGAGCGGTTCGATGCGTATCGGCATGGTCGGGCTTGGACGAATGGGCGCCAACATGGTGCGGCGCCTGATGCGGAACGGGCATCACGCGGTGGCGTTCGACCGCTCGCCCGACGCGGTGGCAATTTTGGTCAAGGAAGGCGCCGACGGTGCGAATTCCTTCGCCGAACTGGCGCGCCACCTCGCCACGCCGCGCATAGTCTGGCTGATGGTGCCAGCCGGCGTCGTGGATGCAACCATCGCCGACCTGGTGCCGCACCTCACAGCCGGTGACACGATCATCGATGGTGGCAATTCCTACTACGTCGATGACATCCGCCGCGCGAAGGAGCTCGCGGCGAAGGGGCTGCACTACGTGGACGTGGGTGTCAGCGGCGGCGTCTTCGGACTCGAGCGCGGCTACTGCCAGATGATCGGCGGTGAAAAGGGCATCGTCGCCACGCTCGAACCGATCTTCGCGACCCTCGCACCGCCGACAGACGCCGCGGCACCGACGCCTGGACGCAACAACCGCGTCGGCACCGCCGACCACGGCTACCTGCACTGCGGGCCCGCCGGCGCCGGCCACTTCGTGAAGATGGTACACAACGGCATCGAGTACGGCATGATGGCCGCGTACGCCGAGGGCCTTGGCATCCTGCGCAGCGCGAACATCGGCAAGGGCGATCAGGAGCACGACGCCGAAACCACGCCGCTGCGCGATCCGGAGCACTACCAGTATGACTTTCCGCTCGATGAAATCACGGAACTCTGGCGGCGTGGGAGCGTCATCACGTCGTGGTTGCTCGATCTCACCGCGCAGGCACTGATCGAGTCGCCGGACCTGAAGGAATACGCCGGCCGCGTTTCCGATTCCGGCGAAGGCCGTTGGACGATCAAGGCCGCAATCGATGAAGCGGTGCCGGTGCCGGTACTGACTGCCGCACTCTACTCGCGGTTTTCCTCACGCGGTGAAGCCGATTACACGAATCGCGTGCTCTCCGCCATGCGCGCCGGCTTCGGCGGGCACAAGGAGAAAAAGTGAGACCGACACCCTCAGGCGCGCTGGTCTTCTACGGCGCCACCGGCGACCTCGCCTTCAAGAAGATCTTCCCCGCCCTGCAGCGCATGGTGAAGGCCGGCGTCCTCGACGTGCCGGTGATCGGCATGGCGCGGGGTGGCGGCTCGCTCGAAGCACTGCAGAAGCGCGCGGAAGAGAGTGTGATCAAGCATGGCGGCGGCGTGGACCCGGTGGCGTTTCCAAAGCTGCTGCAGTTGATGCGCTATGTGGAAGGGGAGTACACCTCGCCGGAGATGTTCGACCGGCTCGATGTCACCCTCGGCGACATCAAGAACCCGCTGCACTACCTGGCGGTGCCGCAGTCGCTGTTCGAAACGGTGATCAAGCAGCTCAGTCGCAACGGCAGGCCAACCGAAGCGCGCCTGATGCTCGAGAAGCCATTCGGCACCGACCTCGCGTCGGCACGGAACCTGAACGTTATCGTGCACGAGTCATTCAACGAAAACCAGATCTTCCGGATCGACCACTACCTCGGCAAGGAGGCGGTGCAGAATCTCGTTTTCTTCCGGTTTGCAAACAGCTTCCTCGAACCGATCTGGAACCGGCAGTACGTCGAGAACGTGCAGATCACGATGGCCGAGCCCTTCGGCATCTCTGGACGCGGTGCGTTCTACGATGCGACCGGCGCGATTCGTGACGTGGTGCAGAATCATCTGCTGCAAGTGCTCTCGAACATCGCCATGGAGCCGCCGCCGAGCAGCGACGACACCGAAACGCTGCGCGACGAGAAGGTGAAGGTGCTCAAGGCGATCGCGCCACTGGAACGGAAGCAGGTGGTGCGCGGCCAGTTCCGCGGCTATCACGACGAAGCGGGCGTGGCGCCGCGCTCACACACCGAGACGTATGTGGCACTCGAGCTGGCGGTGGACTCGTGGCGGTGGCACGGCGTGCCGTTCTACATCCGCGCCGGCAAGCAGATGCCGGAGTTGCGCACCGAGGTACTGGTGAAATTGCGTCGTCCGCCGCCGATCGGCGGCATGCGCCTGCACTCGAACTATGTGCGCTTCCAGCTGGGGCCGAAGTTCGAGCTGGCACTCGGTGCCACGGTTCGAGAGCCCGACGTGGCGAGCGGCCATCGCCTCGAGCTGAAAGCGAGTCACGAGCACGAAGGCACCGAGACCGATGCGTACGCCGAGCTGTTCGGCGATGCGATGAACGGTGAGACATTCCGCTTCGCGCGGCAGGACTATGTCGAAGAGGCGTGGCGTATCGTGGATTCCGTACTCGATGATGGCGCCCCGATCCTGTACGACCCCGGATCATGGGGACCGGAGGAAGCGGATGATCTCGTGCCTGGCGGGTGGTACGAGGTCGACGACCGGTGACGGCAGGCATGCAGTCACTCTGGCTGGTCCGTCACGGCGAAACCGCCTGGACGCGGACGGGCCAGCACACCGGCCGGACCGACGTGCCGCTCACACCGTTCGGTGAGCAGCAGGCGAGCGCGATCCGGACGAAGCTCGGCGCGCGACAGTTCTCGCTCGTGCTCACCAGTCCGCTCACCCGTGCACTGGAGACGTGTCGGCTGGCCGGGTTTGGCGAGCTGGCGGCCGTCGACGCCGATCTGCAGGAATGGGATTACGGAGAGCTTGAAGGCAAGACGAATGCGGAGATCCGGGGGCTGTACCCCGACTGGAGCGTCTGGACCCGCGGGGGTCCCGGTGGCGAGTCGCCGGAGGACGTCGCGCGGCGGGCGGACCGCGCAATAGCCCGAGTGCTCGCCGCGGACGGTGACGTCGCACTGTTCGCGCACGGACACCTGCTGCGGGTTCTCGCCGCGCGCTGGCTTGGTCATGCACCGAGCGCCGGCGCCGGGCTCTTCATGGACACGGCGTCGGTGAGTGTGCTCGCGAGCCATCGCGAGGACCGCATCATCCGGCACTGGAACGAGATCTGTCATCTCGGCGGGCACTGAGTCTGATGCGCGAGGAGATTCTGGCCGACGCCGATGCGGTGGCTCGGCGCGCGGCGGAGGTGATCGCCGAAGAGGCGCGCGAGGCGGTGAGGGTGCGCGGTCGATTCGTGCTCGCGACCAGTGGCGGCAGCACGCCTTGGTTGATGCTTCGGTATCTGGCCGACCTGGACGTGCCGTGGGACAATGTCGCACTTTTTCAGGTGGATGAACGGGTCGCTCCCGACGGCGATCCCGACCGGAACCTGACACAGCTCAGGCATTCGTTTCTGGATCACCTGCATCAACCGCTGGGATCGCTGCACCCGATGCCTGTGACTTTGCCGGATTTGCATGAAGCGGCGCTTCACTACTCTGATACTGTCTTTATGATGGCCGGATTACCAGCAACATTTGACCTCATCCACCTCGGTCTCGGAGAGGACGGTCACACCGCCTCGCTCGTCCCCGGCGATCCGATTCTCGATGAAGACGGCGCCGATGTCGGTGTCTCGGGAGCGTATGCCGGCCGGCAGCGGATGACCCTCACCTACCCCGTTCTCAACCGAGCCCGACGCATTCTCTGGGTCGTCACCGGCGCGTCGAAAGCACGCATGCTCGACCGCCTCCGAGGCGGCGACCGCTCGATTCCGGCCAGTCGGGTAAACGCCCAGCACGCCCTGCTGCTGGCCGATCGCGCCGCCAGCCCTCACTCGCCCAACTAGCTCAGGTCCACGCCCGTGCCGATGCCGACCGACCCCGACCAGCTCGCCATCACGACGATCCGCACCCTCTGCATCGACGCCGTGCAGCAGGCGAACTCCGGCCACCCTGGAACGCCGATGGCCATGGCGCCCGTGGCCTATGCACTCTGGCAGAAGCAACTGCGGTTCGATCCCGCCGACCCGATCTGGCCCAACCGCGACCGGTTCGTGCTCTCGATCGGCCACGCCTCGACCCTGCTCTACAGCCTGCTGCACCTCACCGGCGTGAAGGCCGTCGACGATCACTACGAAATCCTGGGCAGCGATGCGGTCTCGCTCGATGACATCAAGCGCTTTCGCCAGCTGGACAGTAAATGCCCGGGCCATCCGGAGTACCGCTGGACGTCGGGCATCGAGACCACCACCGGTCCACTCGGCCAAGGCGTCGCAACCAGCGTCGGAATGGCCATCGGTGAACGCTGGCTGGCGGCGTACTTCAACCGCCCCGATTTCCCGCTGATCGACTACGACGTGTACGCCATCGCCGGCGACGGCTGCATGATGGAAGGGGTGTCGGGCGAGGCGGCGTCACTGGCGGGGCATCTCAAGTTGAGCAACCTCTGCTGGATCTACGACAACAACCGGATCACCATCGAGGGGAGTACCTCGCTCGCCTTCACCGAAGATGTGGCGACGCGATTCCTCGGCTACGGATGGAACGTGCTCCGCGTGGGCGATGCGAACGACCTGTCGATGCTCTCACGCGCGTTCGAGACGTTCAAGCGCACCACCGATCGCCCGACGCTGATCATCGTCGACAGCCACATCGGCTATGGATCACCCAACAAGCAGGACTCGCACTCGGCACACGGCGAGCCGCTGGGCGAGGCGGAAGTGAAGCTGACCAAGCGTGCCTACGGCTGGCCCGAGGATGCAAAGTTCCTCGTGCCTGACGAGGTTCGCGCACACTTCGCCGCCACGTTTGGTGCGCGCGGCGCGACACTTCGGGCTGACTGGGAAACACTGTTCTCGCGCTATCAGGTGGCGAACCCCGGCCTCGCCCGCGAGTTCGATCAGGTTCAGCGGCGCCAGCTGCCGGACGACTGGGATCGCGAGTTGGCTGCCTATCCCACTGACGCGGCGGGTGTCTCGGGGCGTGATGCGTCAGGCGCGGTGCTGAACAAGATCGCGCGCCATCTGCCCTGGCTGATCGGCGGCTCGGCCGACCTCGCCCCATCGACCAAGAC
>JANNVN010000288.1:0-7169 GCA_031414435.1 Gemmatimonadaceae bacterium | reverse complement strand
GTGGATCGGGATCCGGCTCGCGCAGCCCCCGGGCAACGCCACACGCGAAATCCTGCGCGCGGGCGTCTTCGTGAGGAGCGTGGTTCTTGGATCACCCGCGGCCCGCGCGGGGATCAAGCCTGGCGACATGATTCTTCGGAGCCGAGGACGGAAGTTACGGAACGTCTTCGACTGGGAAGGCGAGATGCTGGAACTGCGCGTGGGCGAAGCCGCATCGATGGTGCTGAAGCGCGATGGCGTGGAAGAGACCGTGACGGTAACTCCAGCGGATTTGCCGGAGGTCGGCGCGAAGAAGGTGGAAGTGCTGCGAGACGTGCAATTGGTGACGCTCACACCTGCGATCCGACAGGAACGAGGCATTCGTTCAGCGCGCGGCGCTCTGGTGGTGAACGCCAGCGATCGCGTCAGCGATCAGCTGGGCATCGTGCCCGGTGATGTGATTATCGGCGTGAACCGGACCACGGTCACATCAGCCGAAGAGGTTGCACGCGCACTCGATCAGCTCGCGGGACGCGGCGTCATCCAGCTGGTCGTGGAACGCCGCGGTTCCATGTACACGACACAGTTCTACATCCAGTGATGTCCTCGTCGCACACGAACTACTCGTCGCCGCTCGCCGAGCGATATGCGTCACCCGCCATGCTCGAACTGTGGGGCGCACAGAATCGCTACAGCCTCTGGCGTCGCCTGTGGCTGGCGCTCGCCGAGGGTGAGCAGCGACTCGGCGTCGCGATCCCGGAGACCGCACTGGCCGAGATGCGCGCGGCGGTCGACAACATCGACTTCGCGGCCGTCGCCAACTATGAACGGCGATTCAGGCACGATGTGATGGCGCACGTCCATGCCTTCGGCGACGCGGCTCCCGCGGCGAAGCCATTCATTCACCTTGGCGCAACCTCGGCGTTCGTGACTGATAACGCCGACTTGATCCTGATGCGCCGGGGGCTCGAGATTCTGCGGGCGAAGCTGGCAGCATCACTCCGCGCCATGGCCGTGTTCGCCCACGAATGGCGCAACGAACCGACGCTCGGATATACGCACCTCCAGTCGGCACAGCTGACAACCGTCGGGAAGCGCTGCACGCTCTGGATGCAGGACCTGTTGCTCGACCTCGCGGATCTCGAGCACCGTGTCGCGACGCTCCCCTTCCGTGGCGTAAAGGGCACCACCGGGACGCAGGCGAGCTTTCTGAACCTGTTCGATGGCGATCACGGCAAGGTGCGCGAGCTGGACCGCATGGTGACACAGTCCATGGGCTTCCCGCGGCCCATGCCCGTCACCGGCCAGACCTACAGCCGCAAACTGGATGCGCAGGTCCTCGGTGTCGTCAGCGGCATTGCCTCGAGTGCTTCGAAGTTCAGCGGCGACATCCGGATGCTGCAGGCCTTCGGTGAAATCGAAGAGCCTTTCGAGCGGGAGCAGATCGGCAGTTCGGCGATGGCCTACAAGCGCAATCCGATGCGCGCCGAACGCATCGCATCTTTGGCGCGGTTCGTCCTCTCGCTCGAGCCGAACGCGAATCAGACGCACGCGGTGCAGTACTTCGAGCGCACACTCGACGATTCGGCGAACCGTCGCCTCGTCATCCCGGAAGCATTCCTCGCCTGCGACGCGATTCTGATCCTGGTGGCCAACATCGCCAAAGGCCTCGAGGTGCATCCCGAGCGGATCCGCCGACGCGTCGATGACGAGCTCCCGTTCATGGCGACGGAGGAGCTCATCATGAACGCAGTGCGGGCGGGCGGCGATCGGCAGGTGATTCACGAAGTGATCCGCGGCCACGCGATCGCGGCCGCGCGCGCGGTGAAGGACGACGGGATCCGGAACGACCTGCTCGAGCGACTGACTGCAGACCCGGCCTATCCCGTGAACCTGGATGTCCTGCGCACGGTGATGGCCCCACTGCGATTCGTCGGCCGAAGCGCCGAGCAGGTGGATGAGTTTCTGGCCGAAGAGGTCGAGCCGGCGCTCGCCGGGATCGCGACGGATGAAACGGCAGCCGGTGCGGTCCGTGTTTGAGGCGCGACCGACGCCGGTGGGTGTGCCGGTGACACGACTGCCACTGTTTCACGCGGCGCGCGGCAAGGTGCGTGATGTGTACGAGGTGGACGAGGAGCGCTTGCTGCTGGTCGCCACCGACCGCGTCAGTGCCTTCGACGTTGTCATGCGCGAGGCCGTGCCCTATAAGGGGATCGTGCTCACGCAGCTGACAGCCTGGTGGTTGCGACAGCTCGAGGCCGATGTGCCGCATCACATGATCTCGGCCGACGCGCGTGAGATCGTGAAGGAAATCCCGGAGCTCGCCCCGCATCTGGCCACGATCGCCGGTCGGGCGATGCTGGTGAAGCGGGCGCAGATCTTCCCGATCGAGTGTGTGATCCGAGGCTACATCAGCGGCTCGGCGTGGAAGGAGTACGGCGCACACGGGACACTGGCAGGCGAGGCGCTGCCTGCCGGACTGACCGAGAGTGCGCAGCTCTCACCTGCGATTTTCTCGCCGGCGACCAAGGCTGCGACCGGCCACGACGAGAACATCACCATCGACCGGATGCGCGCTGTCGTCGGCGTGGAGCACACGCAGCAGCTCGAGGAACTGACACGACTCGTGTACGACCGCGGGCGCGCGATGGCCGCTGCTCGCGGCATCATCATCGCCGACACCAAGTTCGAGTTCGGTCTCTGGCGCAACCATATCATCCTCTGTGACGAAGTGCTGACCCCGGATTCCTCGCGCTTCTGGCCCGCCGAGGGTTACGCGCCGGGGGGAACGCAGCCGAGTTTCGACAAGCAACCGTTGCGGGACTGGCTGCAGCAGGAACGGAACGCCGGCCGCTGGAACGGTGAAGCGCCGCCACCGACGCTGCCCGATGCGATCGTTGAGGCGACGAGTCTTCGATACCTCGACGCCTATCGCCGGGTCACCGGATCGGCCCTTGATCTGTCGCAGTACACATGAGTTTTCTCCCTGAGGGATACCCGATGATGGGCGCCAGCGGGCTGCTCTCGATTGGTGCGCTGGCCACCGCGGTCTGGCGCCGCAGCTGGTCCCTCTGGCTGCTGGCGTTTGCGCTGCTGGTCCTCGCGGCTGGCGTCGCCTGGCGGTACCGCGCACCGACGCCCGTCGTACCTGCGATGGAGTCTGCACGATGACGCGGCCACCGACAGCAAAACCCGACCGACCCACGGGCATGCGTCGCGCCGTGGTGCTCTTCCCCGGTGGCCTGACGCTTGGGAACCTGTTCTTCGGAATCTTTGCGATGATCAGCGCCAGCCGCGGTGAGTTCGGGCGGGCCGTGCTCTTCATCGTCTGTGGTGGCGTATGCGACATGCTCGACGGCCGGGTGGCGCGCGCAACCAACTCCGGCACCGAATTCGGCGAACAGCTCGATTCACTCGTCGACGCGATCTCGTTCGGTCTCGCCCCGGCGATGATCACGTATTTCGCAGTCCTGACGCCGACGGAGCCCGGGCGCGATCGCTGGTCCTGGATTCTCGTGTTCTTCTTCTGCATGTGCGCCGTTCTCCGCCTCGCGCGCTTCAACATCACGCAGGCCGGGGAGAAGAAGAGCTACTTCGTCGGACTCCCCAGCCCCGCTGCTGGCGGTACCCTGGCCACGTACCACTGGTTTGCACAAACACCGCTCTATCAGCAGACGGTGATCGGCGATCTGCCCTGGCACGAGCTCGTGAAGTATCTGATGATCGGCTTGTCCCTGCTGATGATCAGCAACGTGCGGTATCCGGCGTTTCCGCGCACGGGGTTTCGTGACTGGCGTGGCATACTCGGTTCGCTCACCATCCTGACGTGCTTCGCCGGTGCAATCTTCCTGCCGCGCGAGTTCTTCTTCCCCGCCGGATTGACGTATGTCATGGTGGGGCTGTTCGGCACGATTCTCCAGTCGCTCAGCGACCGTCCGGATCCGCTGGTGTCAGATGATCTGCTCGACGATCGTGCCATGGCTGCTTCCGACGCGCTGACGGTGGTGAATGCCAATCGCCGGCGGAAGCGTCGCCGCTCGCGAGACGACAACCCGTTGATTCCACCGTCGCCGTCATCCACTTCCCCCCGTACGACCCCAGAGCCTCCCGAATGAGCCGGTTTCGCGTCAGTGTGCACATCGTCCCGCGCAAGGGACTGCTGGATCCACAGGGCAAGGCCGTCACCGATGCCCTGCACACGCTCGGTTTCGGTGACGTCGACGATACTCGCATCGGCCGGCACCTCGTGCTCGACGTCAAGGCGGACAGCGCAGCGGCGGCCGAAGTCTCCGTCACTGCGATGTGCGACAAGCTGCTCGCCAATCCGGTGACCGAAGACTACGAAATCGTCTCAACGGTGACGGCGTGACGATGAAGTTTGGTATCGTCACCTTCCCCGGTTCGAACTGCGACGTCGATGCGGTACACGCGATCACCGATCAGCTCGGCCAGACGGCGGTATCGCTCTGGCATCGCGACCACGATACGCAGGGCTGCGACGTCCTCATCCTGCCAGGCGGGTTCAGCTACGGTGATGCGTTGCGCGCCGGTGCGATCGCGCGGTTCAGTCCGATCATGCAGGAGGTCGTTGCCCACGCGGAGCGCGGGGCGCCGGTGATCGGGATCTGCAACGGCTTCCAGATCCTGTGCGAGTCGCACCTGTTGCCCGGTGCCCTGATGCGGAATGCGGGGCTCAAGTTCGTCTGCGACTGGGTGCATCTGCGCGTTGAAGGCGCGGCGCCGATGTTCCTGAATTCCTACCAGCCCGGCCAGGTGCTGCGCATGCCTGTCGCACATGGCGAGGGGCGATTCGTTGCCGATGAGTCGACGCTCGATTCGCTGGAAGGACATGGACAAGTGGTCTTTCGTTATTGCGATCCCGCCGGAATCGTGACGGCGGAGAGTAATCCCAATGGTGCGCTGCGCGGGATCGCGGGCATCACGAACGCGGCCGGCAACGTGCTGGGCATGATGCCCCATCCCGAACGCGCCGTCGAGTCCCTCCTCGGATCGACCGACGGACTGCCGCTCTTTGAATCACTGCTGGCGAGGGTCGGCGCATGAGCACGACGTCATCCGGGGTGCAGCCGCGCCCGGGCGATCCGGCGATCACGCCGGCGCTCGTGGCCGAGCATGGAATCACCCCCTTTGAATATGACAAGCTGCTCGGGCTGCTCGGCCGGGAGCCCACCTTCACCGAGCTCGGAATCGTGAGCGCGCTGTGGAGCGAGCACTGCTCATACAAACATTCCCGACCCGTCCTCAAGACGCTCCCGACGACCGCTCCGTACGTGCTTCAGGGCCCGGGCGAGAATGCCGGCGTCATCAGCGTCGGTGATGGGTGGGCCGTTGCCTTCAAGATCGAGAGCCACAACCATCCGTCGGCGGTGGAGCCATACCAGGGCGCTGCCACCGGCGTTGGCGGCATTCTTCGGGATGTCTTCACGATGGGTGCGCGACCCATCGCGATGCTGAACTCGCTCCGTTTCGGCAGCCTCGACACGCCGCGCGTCCGCTGGCTGGTGTCGGGCGTCGTGAAAGGCATCGGCGACTACGGCAACTGTATCGGAGTCCCGACGGTTGCGGGTGACGTGATGTTCGATCCCGCCTACGAAGGCAACCCGCTGGTGAACGCGATGTGCGTCGGCATCATGCGCGAGGAGGAACTGATCACGGCCAAGGCCGAGGGCGTCGGGAATCCGATTCTTGCCGTCGGCGCGCGCACGGGTCGCGATGGCATTCACGGTGCCAGCTTCGCTTCCGAAGACCTGAGCGACGAAAACGAGGCCAAGCGCCCGCGTGTGCAGGTTGGCGATCCGTTCACCGAGAAGCTCCTGCTCGAAGCGTCGCTGGAGCTCATTCGTAGCGGACATATCGTGGCCATTCAGGACATGGGCGCCGCCGGCCTCACGTCGAGCAGCGCGGAGATGGCGGAGCGCGGCGATGTCGGTGTGGTCATCGACGTGACGAAGGTCCCGGTGCGAGAAGAGGGCATGACCCCGTACGAGATTCTCCTCAGTGAGAGTCAGGAACGCATGCTCGTGGTGGCCAAGCGTGGCCACGAGGACGCGGCCAAGGCGATCCTGCGCAAATGGGACCTGCAGGCGGAAGTGATCGGCGAGGTGATTGCAGAGCCGGTCTACCGCGTCGTTGAAGGTGATCGGATCGTGGCGGAGTTTCCTGGCAGCCGTCTGGTGACTGAGTGCCCGCAGTACCACCCCGAGGCACGCGAGAGCGCGGTGATTGCGGGGCTTCGCGCCACCGACCCCCACGCAGTCGCGGAGCGGAGTGAGGAGTCGGATGCATCGTGGACGTTGTGCGAGCTGTTATCCTCGCCAACCATTGCCAGCAAACGGTGGATCTATCGCCAGTATGACTCGCAGGTACGCACGAGCACGGTGGTTGGGCCAGGAATGGCGGATGCCGCCGTGGTACGCCTGCGCGGCACGAACAAGGCGCTCGCGCTGAAGACGGACTGCAACTCGCGCTACGTCTATCTTGACCCGCGCATGGGCGGTCGCATCGCCGTCGCAGAAGCCGCGCGGAATGTGGCGTGCACCGGTGGGCGACCGATGGCGATCACGAACTGTCTCAACTTCGGCAATCCGAAGAAGCCTGAGGTGTTCTTCCAGTTCCGCGAGGCCGTTCACGGCATGGGCGATGCCTGTCGCGCACTCGGCACGCCAGTGACCGGCGGTAACGTGTCGCTCTATAACGAGAATCCGCAGGGTGCCGTCTTCCCCACGCCAACGATCGGCATGGTGGGGTTGATCGACGATATTGCCCATATCACGCGCAGCAGCTTCACCACGCCGGGAGACAGTATCGTGCAGCTTGGCAGCAGCACGAATGAGCTTGGCGCGAGCGAGTATCTGGCTCGCGTACATGGTGTCACCATTGGCGCGGTTCCCGTGGTCGACCTGGACCACGAAAAGCGCCTCGTGGATCTGCTGCTGTCCATGATCGCTGGTGGACACGTTCGCAGTGCCCACGACTTGAGCGAAGGAGGCTTCGCGGTGGCGCTGGCGGAATGCTGCATGGGAGATCGGGAGGCGATGCTGGGCGCGAGCGTAGACCTCTCCGACGTGACGCTCGAGTCCGAGCGCGCCTTGCTCTGGGGCGAGGCGCAGGGTCGAGTGCTCGTCAGCACTGGAGCACCGGACGCCGTACTGACGGCAGCAGCGGCGCAC
>JANNVN010000287.1:0-14891 GCA_031414435.1 Gemmatimonadaceae bacterium | reverse complement strand
TCTCTCGCAGATCAAGGAGATCAAGTACCTGAACGCAAGCGATGCGACGACCCTCTTCGGCACCAACAACACCGCCGGCGCCATTCAGGTGATCGGCAACCTGTAACTGCTTGACGCAAAGGCGCCGAGGTCGCGAAGGCGCGAAGAATAGCAGTGAGGAATGGAACTGCTCTGAAAGTGCGGTGGTCCCAGAGCGCTTCCTGAGTCAGTATCTCAGCGCTTCTTTGCGCCTTCGCGACCTCTGCGCCTTTGCGTCAAGCAGTTCAGTTGGTTCGCTGGGCCGCAGCGTCAGGCTGCTCACCGGTTGCGCACTGCATCAGCGTTTGCCGATCACCTGAATGGCGCCGGCGGTGTTGTTGGTCCCGAAGAGCGTCGTCGCATCGCTTGCGTTCAGGTACTTGATCTCCTTGATCTGCGAGAGAGTGATCTCGTCCAGCGCGCGCACCCCTCCGGCCATTCTCTGGTTGTCGAGATAGACGGCGATGTCGTTCGAACCAACGTCGCCGCTGGCCCCACCCGACGCGTTACCGGAGCGGACGCGGAGCATCGCGGGCCGCAGGCGCTGCACGATCGCGTAGGCCGTCTGCAGTGTTCCGCCGAGGAACGCGATTTCCTCTTCGGTGATCAGGTTGGCGCGACCCTTCGGCGGCTTCTTCGCTGCCGCCGGAGCGGCAGCGGCTGAATCCTGCGCCGTGGCGCGGGTTGGCGTCGCAACCAGCGCGAACAGCGGGGCGATGACGCAAATGGCCGACAACAGGCGCAACGATCGCATGTGGGACACTCCATGGTGAGGTCAGGACTTTGTGCAGGCGTGCGTGAGCTTCTCCTCCTGCGCCGCCAACCGCAAGCGCTGATTGTCCATGCGCTACGAGCATGTCAGAAGCCCGAGGCAGGCGCGCGTCGTGCGCAGTCAGCCGAAAGCGCTGAGGATCCGTGCACCAGATGAGCTTTCGGAAGCCCGGAGCAGCAGCAACTCCTGTCCGGCGGACGTATCGCGGGTATCGTCATGGGGTCGCCCAGTCCAGCGCCGCACCGTCCGCTCTCACCCAGCACTGCTCATGTTTGCCACACACCGGATTCTCGCGACGCTCCTTGCCGTCGCCATTACCAGCACACTCGACACCTTTCCAGCCGCGGCTCAGCGAGCCCGGCCGACAACCGGCAGCAGTGCGTCGATCGCGGCTCCAATCGACTCCACCCTCCTCGGCTCGATGAAGTACCGGTTGATCGGTCCCTACCGCGGCGGCCGATCGACGGCCATCGCCGGCACGGCGCGGTCGCCGTTTCTCTTCTACTCGGGCAGCACCGGAGGGGGCGTCTGGCGCACCGAGGATGCCGGTCAGAGCTGGCAGCCGATCACGGACAAGTACTTCGGTGGCGCGATCGGCTCGATCGATGTGGCAGACTCCGACCCGAACGTGATCTATGTCGGCACCGGCTCGCAGGACGTGCGCGGCAACTCGTCCACGGGGCGAGGCATGTGGAAGTCGACCGACGCGGGCCGGACGTGGAGTTTCGTCGGGCTGCGTGAGACCGGAGCGATCGGCCGGACGGTGGTGCATCCATCGAACTCTGACCTCGTCTACGCCGCCGCACTTGGGCACCCATTCGGCAAGAACAGGGAGCGCGGGATCTATCGCTCGAGGGACGGCGGCGCGTCGTGGCAGCAGGTGCTGTTCGTGAACGACTCGACCGGCGCGAGTGAGCTGGTGATGCACCCGACCAACCCACGAATTCTGTACGCCGGCATGTGGCGCGCGGAACGGAAGCCGTGGACGATGATCTCCGGTGGTCCCGAAGGGGGCGTCTACCGCTCCACCGACGGCGGCGATACGTGGGCGAAGCTGAGTGGCGGACTACCGACTGGTGTCGTCGGCAAGGTCGGCATCGCGATTTCGCCGGCGAATCCCGACCGCATCTGGGCGATGGTCGAGGCCGAGCCGGCGGGCGGGCTGTATCGCTCGGACGACGGCGGCACGTCATGGGCGCGTGTGAATGCGGAGAACAAGATCCGGCAGCGCGCCTGGTACTACTACCGGATCGTGGCTGATCCGGTGAACGAGAGCCAGATGTACGTGATGAGTGTGCAGATGCACAAGTCGGTCGATGGTGGGCGCACTTTCGAGCCAGTGACCGTACCGCATGGCGACACTCACGATCTTTGGATCAATCCGACGAACCCGAAGGTGATGGGACTTTCCGACGATGGCGGCTCGGTCATCTCGCTGACGGCGGGCAAGTCGTGGAGCAGCATGAACCTGCTGCCGACGGCCGAGATGTACGATGTAATCGTCGATCACGCCTTTCCGTATCGCGTGTACACCGCGCAGCAGGACAACACGTCAATCTCGGTCCCGTCGTGGCTCGAGTCGAACACGCTTCACCCGATGAATGCGTGGCAGAGTGCGGGCGGCTGCGAGACCGGCCCGATCGCGCTGCACCCGGACTACCCCGACGTGATCTACGGCGGCTGCTACGGTGGGGCGATCAACCGGTACGAACCGAAGTCCGACCTGCGACGCGACGTGATTGCCTATCCCCAGCAGCAGGTCGGGCAGAAGGCATCGGAGATGAAGTACCGGTTTCAGTGGGTCGCACCGATGCTCGTTTCGCGCCACGACCGGAATGTGGTCTACCATGCGTCGCAGGTGGTGCATCGGACGCGCGATGGCGGGATGAGCTGGACGGCGATCAGTCCCGACCTGACCACTAACGACAAGTCGACGCAGGGCATGGCCGGTGGGCCCATCAACGGCGATCAGACCGGTGTCGAGATGTTCAACACGATTTTCGCATTGGGTGAAGACCCGAAGGATGCGAAGGTCTTGTGGACTGGCAGCGACGATGGACGAGTGCACGTGACGCGCGATGGCGGCGGCACCTGGCAGGACATCACGCCACCGGGAATGCCGAAGTTTGCGACGGTGAACCGCATTGATGTATCGCGGCACGTGGCGGGCCGCGCGTATATCGCAGTGCACCGTTATCGCCTCGATGATTTTGCGCCGTATGCGTGGCGCACCGACGACTACGGGAAGACCTGGGTCCGGATTGCCGACGGCACCAACGGGATTCCGGCCGATCATCCCGTCCGGGTCGTGCGCGAGGATGCGACCCGCGCTGGCCTGCTGTACGCCGGCACGGAGTTCGGCGTGTTCGTGTCGATCGACAATGGTGGTCGCTGGCAACCACTGCAGCGCAATCTGCCGATCGTGCCGATCAGCGATCTGCAGGTCTACAACGATGACCTGATCGTTGGTACGCAGGGTCGATCGCTCTGGATTCTCGATGACCTCTCACCGCTGCAGCAGTTGGCAGCCGCGCGTCCGGCCGCCGCGATGCATCTGCATCGTCCACGCGACGTGGTTCGCGCGGATCGGAGTCAGGGTGGCGGGGCAGGTGGACGAGAAGTGGCGCTCGAAGCGCCGGCGAACGGTGCGGTCTTTCATATCGTGCTGAGGGATAGCGCAACGACGCCGTATACGATCGAGGTGCGAACCGGGGCCGGCGAGCTGGTTCGAACGCTGGTCACCGATACGGCTGAGAGCCGGCGGCGCCAGCAGCCAGCGTTGCCGACGAAGGCGGGTGCGCACGGGATCGTGTGGGATCTGACCTGGCCGGGTCCGGTGATGGCGGCGGACCAGGTGCTCTGGGGGTACACGGGTGGAATCCGGGTTGTCCCAGGTGATTTCGAGGTTCGCCTGATTGCCGGTTCCGTCACCCAATCGCACCGTTTTCGGGTATTTCCCGATCCTCGGCTTGGCAATGTGGCGCAGTCCGACTACGTCGTGCAGTTCGAACTTTCGCGACAGCTTCGGGACACTCTCGAGTCACTAAACCGCTCTCTTGAGATACTGCGCGGAGTTCGATCGCAGGCGAAGGCGAGCATGGAGCAGGCGACGAAGGCCGGCGTTGCGGGCGAGCTGGCGCCGCTGGCCGCCTCGCTCGACGCCGCCGTCGACTCGCTGGAGCGCGTGATGACAGAGCCGCGCATCAAGGTCGCGTACGATGTGCTTCGGTTTGGCGGCCGGCTCGACAATCAGTTGGCGGAGGCATACGGCAACGTGACCGGGACGAACGGTTACATCCACGGCGGGCCGGAAGGTCGGCCGACGTCGGGTGCGATCGCGCGTACGGGTGAGCTTGTTGGGCTGTGGGTGCCGATCGCGAGGCGGGTAGACGAGGTGATTGGCCGGGAGGTGGCCGCCTTCAATAGCAAGGTCCAGGCGTTGGGTGTGGCGCCGATCGTTGTTCCGAAGCGGGTGAAGCCGATCGCCTGAGGGGGGATCGGGTTGGGGACCCCTTGGGGACGGGGGACCCCTTGGGGACGGAGTTCCTCCGCTGATGGGGACGGAGTTCCTCCGCTCATGGGGACGGAGTTCCTCCGCTCATGGGGACGGAGTTCCTCGGCAGCTCCGCGGGAGGCCCTCCGGGGAGAGGCCCCGCGGGGAACTCCGCGCCATCTCGGAGAGCCTTCCCCTGCGCCCCCCTGCGCACCCGTTCGCGCTCAACCCTTTCGCCCCCTTCGCGCCCGCGCGGGGCAGACGTCCTGCAACCGGCCGCTGAACCTGGTCGCGGACGACAATCGACGATTCCAGCCATTCCCGATTGACTCAGTCGGCATTGAGTGTCATTCTAGGAAGTGTCAATGCTTCTTGATAGCCATTCTCATCTATGCTGATGCCTGATTCCGAATCCCCACGTTGCGTCGGATGCCGCTGCCAGAGCAGTACCACCTGTCAGCTCCTCGCGCGCGCAGTCGCCGTCGCCGCCGCCGCAGCCGCGCTTGCGACCGCACCCGTCCCCCTTGCCGCACAACAGCCGACGCGCGCGACCACTGACTCCGTCCGGACACCGCCGGCAACTCAGTCTCTCCCGCGCGTCATTATTGCCGATTCCTCTCGCCGGAGACGCAGCTACACCGTCGCGCGATCCAGCGCCGCCACCCGAACGCCGACACTCCTCCGCGATGTCCCGCAATCGGCCACGCTGATTTCGCAGGCGCTCATTGCTGATCAGGCCATGCAGTCGATGGCCGACGTCGTCCGCTACATCCCGGGCATCACCATGGGCCTCGGCGAAGGCCATCGCGACGCGCCCACGATCCGCGGCAACAGCACCACGGCTGACTTCTTCATCGATGGCATTCGCGACGATGCGCAGTACTACCGCGACGTGTACAACGTCGAACGGGTCGAGGCGCTCAAGGGATCGAACGCGATGGTGTTTGGTCGGGGCGGCGGAGGCGGCGTGCTGAACCGCGTCACCAAAGAGGCGCTCTGGCAGCCCACGCGCAGCGCCACGCTTACCGGCGGATCCTTCGAGCAGCGGCGCACCACGATCGATGTCGGCCATGGACTCGGCTCACATCTCGCCGCGCGAGTGAACGCGCTCTACGAAAACGCCTCGACATTCCGTCAGTCGTCAGGAAACGAACGGATTGGCGCCAATCCCACCGCATCGCTGATGCTGGGTCGCACACTGGTTCGCGCCGGCTATGAGTTCTATCGTGACGAGCGCGTGGTGGATCGCGGCGTGCCGTCGTTCCAGGGGGCACCAGCACCCACACCCATCGCGACCTTCTTCGGTGATGCGGACGCAAGCCCGTCGCGTCTCACCGCACACGCGCTGGCGGCTACCATCGATCGCCAGCTCTGGAACGGGAATGGTGTGATCGACGGCATTCAGCTGCGCAATCGCTCGCGACTGATGACGTACGACAAATTCTACCAGAACATTTTTCCCGGCGCGGTGAATGCAACGGCGACATCGGTGGCGCTGAACGGCTACAACAACGGCACCGACCGGCAGAACCTCTTCAACCAGACCGACCTCACCACCACCATCACGCGTGGCACCTTGCGCCAGACACTGCTGGTTGGTGCCGAGTTCGGGACGCAACGCACGGACAACTATCGCGCAACTGCGTATTTCGGAGCACCGGGCAGCACCGTCACGAGCCTCGCGGTTCCGTTCGACACCCCGCGCGTCAACGCCGCAGCATCGTTCCGCCAAAGCGCAACCGACGCCGACAATCGCACCACTGTCACCACCCGTGCGGTGTACGCGCAGAACCAGATCATGATCGGTCCACACTTCCAGGGCGTGCTTGGGCTGCGGTTCGATCGGATCGCAGTGGATTTCTTGAACCGACGCAATGGTCAGTCGCTGCAGCGCCCGGACAATCTGGTGTCGCCGCGCGCGGGGCTGGTGTACAAGCCAATCGAGCCACTGTCGCTCTACAGCAGCTACAGCGTCTCCTTCCTTCCAAGCATCGGAGATCAGTTCTCCTCGCTGACCGCCACGTCTGCGACCCTCGAACCGGAGCAGTTCACCAACCGCGAAGTGGGCGTGAAGTGGGATGTGCGCTCCGATCTGGCACTCACGGGCGCGATCTATCGGCTCGACCGAACCAACACCACAGCACCAGATCCCGTCACGCCCTCAGCGATCGTACAGACAGGTGCCCAGCGCACCACGGGTTGGGAGTTGGGAGTGACCGGTGCACCAACCACGCGCTGGCAGATCGCCGGGGGATACGCCAACCAGAATGCGCGAATCATCAGCCGCACGGCGGCGGCCGCTGCAGGAGCGCACGTTCCGTTGGTGCCGCGCCAGACGCTGTCACTGTGGAACAGGGTGCAGCTGACGCGCCGACTCGGCACGGGGCTTGGGCTCGTGTATCAGGATCGTATGTTCGCAGCGATCGACAACACGGTCAGGTTGCCATCGTTCACGCGCGTCGATGCCGCAGCGTTCGTGACACTCACGCGCGTCCTCCGCGCGCAGGTGAACATCGAAAATCTGCTCGACGTGCGTTACTACCCGACCGCTCACAGCAACAACAACATCATGCCCGGATCGTCGCGCATGGTGCGCGTGGCGATGCATGTAACGCCGTAGTCCAGCGTGTGACGGCCTGGATCAGTGGCTGTCGCGTCGGTGGCTGCCTCCGCGCCGTCGACGCACGGGATGCGGGGCTGTGGACGAGACGCGTACTCCACAGGTCACCGGCGGGACAGCATCTCGCACAGGGGCGGGAGTGAGTGAGTGCGTGAGTGGGTGCGCAGTTCGTGATTCCGTGTCGAGCACGAAGTGACCCGCGACTCACCGGCGGTGGTTGTATCTCGCGCGGTGAGTGAGCGAGTGCGCCGCAAGTGAGTCCGTCTCGAGCCGCGAACGAACCCCGGATCACGGGCGGCTCTGTGTCTCGCATGAGGCGAGAATAGGTGCGCAGCAAGCGAGTCCGTCACGAGCCATGAATGATCCGCGGCTCACGGGCGACTCCGTGTCTCGCACGAGGAGCGAGCAAATGCGCAGCGACCGAGTCCGTCGCGAGCAGTCGAGAAAGCGCAGACACATCAGGCGAGCCGCGGGGAAACATCTCGCGTAGCCCGTCGGCAACATCGCACACTCCCCCGACGCGAGTCGGTCGCACCATAGCACCCCGCCGAAGCCCGTCGGCGGCATCGAGGCACTGCGCGAAGCACGTCGGCAACCGGGAGGACGCGGGAAACAGTGGGACGCAGCCGGAGACACAACCGGCGCAACCGACCGCCGTACGGAAGCCTCCGCCGCATATGGAATGAGGTGCCACGATCCGGTGTCGAATGTGCGGACCAAACGTGTCCCACTCCCGCTGCACGCCACCTTCGTTCGAGGATCACGATATGTCACACCGTCGCACCCTCCTGATCGCCTGCGCCGCCCTCGGTGCCGCACTCGTCCATTCGGCGCCGGGCCAGGCGCAGCAGGCAACCCCTCCCGCCGCGGCCGAGCGGCGCGGCGCCGGGCCCGACCACCGGGGACCACCGAGCATCGATGAGCGCCTGGCGCGGATGACGACCGACCTTGGCCTCACCGCGGATCAGGCCGCGAAGGTCCGCACGGTCCTGACCTCCGCGCAGCGCGGGATGGACTCCGTGCTTGCCCGCCGCACGAATGCCCACGATGCGGAACGGGCTGCGATGCTCGCCACGCAGACCACTACGCAGAAGGCTCTGACGGGCATCCTGACGTCGGACCAGAAGCTCCGGCACGACGCCATGCGCGCACGGGTGGTCGGTCCGCGCGGCATGCGTGAGCACGGGCAGTACAGTGGTCCGCGCGGCATGCGCAATCACGATCGGGACGGAGGTCCACGCGGGGGCCCGGACGGCATGCGCGGTGATCGCCCTGATCGCCACGGCCCACCGAACGGTGATCGCCGCGGCCCACAGCGACGAACCCACCAACCGCTGACCAGCGGATGCCGCCCGATCGAGTGGTCGGGCGGCTACACTAACCGTGATCGAAACCGACGATGATGCCGCACTGGTCGCGCGCGCCAAACGCGGCGACGACGACGCCTTCCGTCGCCTGGTGGAACGCCACCAGGCGGCAGTCGCGCGCACGGTCTTCGGCATGCTCGGCGCTGGCGATGATGCCGACGATGTGGGCCAGGAAACCTTCGTCCGGTTCCATCAGGCGCTCGCGTCGTTCCGTGGAGAGTCGTCGGTCCGTACCTACCTGGTTCGTATCGCGATGAGTTGTGCGCTGAATGCCCTCCGCGGCCAACGGCGGCGCGACCTGCGATTTGTGCGTGATGATGTGGCACTGGAGTCGGCGGCCGATCCCTCGACACCGGCAGCGGGATCCGATAGCACTCAGGCGCAACGCATCCGCGATACGCTCGATCGTCTGAACGCCGAGCACCGGGCCGTCGTGGTCCTTCGGCTGCTGGAAGAACGCAGCACGAAAGAAGCGGCAGAGATTCTGCAGATTCCCGAGGGCACAGTGTTATCCCGACTCTCACGTGCCATCAAACAACTACGCGTGACGCTTGGCCCGGTGTGGGCGGAGTTTTCCGAATGAGCGACGTCAACGACACAGCCGACGAAACACCACTCGACGACCGCGATCTGCGCCGCGCCGGCAGTCTGTTGCGCAGTGCGATGCCGCCCGCGTCGTTCGCTGATGGTTTCGCTGACCGGACCATGGCCCGCATTGCGGCGGCACGCGCCACCGCACCACCGGCCGAGCTTCGCGTGGCAGCGATGCAGCGCAGTTTTCGCCTGCTGGCCGCCGCCGCAGCGATCGCGATCGTGGCGCTCGGCGTGAACAACACGCTCATCGCCCGTTCCGACGGTACGTCACTGGTCGAAGCCGCGATCGGCCTGCAACCGGTGTCGGCAGAGTCCGTGCTGTCGTATACCTCAGAGACCCTTCAGTGATGAGCGCATCATGAGCAATTCCGTTCGCGCGTGGGTCCTGCTGCTCGTCACCCTCTGCCTCGGCATTGCCGTCGGCCTGCTGGGCGGCGGCGCACTGCAGGAGCGGCGCATGGCACGCGTCAACAACCTCCGGCGGCCGGGCGGATTTGTCGAGCATGTCCGCGAGGTGATCCAGCCGCGCAGCGATTCACAGTGGAATGCGATCAGGCCACTGGTCGAAGCGACGGCCGAGCAGAATGTGAGCATGCGGCGACTGCACGACAGCGCCATGCGCGCCGCCATCGACTCGCTGAAGTCGCGGCTCGATCCGATGCTCGACGCGGCGCAGCGCGAGCGGTTCGCGCGCTTCGTCCCGGAACGTGGCGGCCCGCCAGGGCGGTTTGGGCCGGGGCGCGGTGGACCGCGGCGTGGCCGTGGACCAGCGGATCGTGACGGGCCACCGGATGGGCCGCCCCCGCGTCCCGACGGCGAACGGGGGCCACCTCCACCGCACTGATGGACCGGTACCGCGCTACTGCAGCGTCGCGCGCGCCCGTTCCGCTTCGGCGGTCAGATAGCCGAAACTCGCCCACTGCGATTGCGCCGCCACGATCCGTGCAAAGATCGCGTCGGCCTGCGCCTTGCGGCCGTTGTAGAGGTGCCAGTTGCCAACACCATATGCGGTGGTGATGTCCTCGAGATTGCCATCGGCACCGAAGTTCTTCAACAGATCGGACTCCGTCAGTTCGCCCTTGTAGAGCAGCAACAGACGGTGATAGGCGCCGTTTTCGACCACATCCATCGATGCAGTGATCGGTGTCAGCACGCGCGCGGCTTCCTCGTTCCGTCCCAACCGGCGCAAAGCCATGTACATCCAGTGACTGGTGGCCACCAGCATGTCAGGGTTGCCATTTGACGCAGCGATGTCTTCGCGATACAACGGCAATGCCTTCTCGAACTGGCCACTGAGATAGTACGCGAGGCCGAGGTGATACCGGATGTTGCCCTGCAGTGTGCTGGTGGGGATGTTGCGTGCGTTGGGCTGACCGTCAGGCTCCACTTCATCCGGCTTGCCCTTGGTGATGGCATACGCGCGTTCGAAGTCCGCGATCGCCTTCGGGATCTGCCGGGTGCTCAGATAGCGATGGCCGCGATGCCGATACATGCGCGCATCGCCGGGATGCTCAGCGATACCCTTGGTGTAGATCCCGACGGCGTCATTGAAGCGTCCGAGATACGCGGTACGCCGTCCGAGCCAGATGAGCGAGTCGGCGTTTCCAGGCGCGTTGTCGAAGGCCCGGCGCGCCGCGGCCAACTGCGCTTCCATTCGCTCGCGCGTCGCGCCGGTTGGCTCGGGGCGATACAGTGGCTGCCCTGTGAGCGATGTGGCTTCGACGACGCTGCTGGTGGCCGCGCCTTTCAGGTGGCGGTCGAAGAACGTGCTGATCCGCTCGTGATAGTCGATGAAATCTTCTGCCGTCGTGCCGGGCGTGCCGTGACCGGAGTTCATGTAGTTCACCCACGTCACCGGTTTCCCGAGGCGACGGAGTGCGTAGTACATTTCGCGGGTGTTATCTGCCGGCACGTTGGGGTCCTGCGCACCGGTCACGAGCAGCAGCGGCGTCGTGATCCGGTCGGCGAAGAAGATGGCCGAGTGGGCGATGTATTTCTGCGGCGCCTGCCAGAGCGTGGCACCGATCCGGTCCTGACTCTTTTCGGCCGCGTGGATGTTGCGTACACCGAGACGGGGAGAGTCGGTGTAGAAACTCACCATGTCGACCTTGCCGGAGACATTGACCGCGGCGCGGAAGCGATTGGTCTGCGTGATGAGCAGGTTGGTGGCATACCCGCCATAGCTGGTGCCGTAGACACCGAGCCTGGATGAGTCGGCGATACCGGCTTCGACGAGTGCGTTGGCGGACGCGGTAACACCCTTCAGCCATGCCTCGCCCGGAAAACCGGTCTCGAAGCCGACCGATGGCTTCACCACCACGTACCCCTGCGACGACAGCACGTTGAGTGAGGCGTCGAAAGTATCGTCAAAGAAACTCTCGTACACGCTGAAGAGCGTCGGGTATTTCTTCCCGGACTGAAAGTCGGCGGGCAGGTAGACCACGCCGTACTGCGTCTTGCCATCGACGTCGCGGTAGTTGATCAGGCGCGTGCTGGCGAGGGCCTTGTTCGCGAGCGACGGGTTGAGCGTCGTGAGGCGGCGAACATTCGACATCGCCACGTTTCCAACATACAGGTCCTGGGGTCGATTGCCGTCACCGGCGCTGAAGACCAGTGCGTCGCCGGACTTTGCGAGTCGTACGTTGCCGTAGAGACGCGCATCCTTCACCAGCACCTGCATCGTGCCGGCGTTGCGGTCGAAGCGGATCACCCCGCGTTCCCACGTCGTGCGTGAGCTGGACGACAGGTACAGGTAACGCCCGTCGTCGCTCCAGGCGAGCGGTTGCACACGCGGTGTGGTCATCACCGTGTCGTTGGTTGCGACGACCATGATCATGGCGCTGCGATTGACAGGTGCGATCCAGAGCCCTTGTGGATTCGACAGGAGCAGCGCATCGCCCGACGGTGACCAGCGCAGAATCGAGAAGCGCGTGAGTGCACGCGCCGCGCGGGCGGAGGGCGACGTGTCAGAGGCGGCGCGGGCAGCGGCAGCCGAATCGGGGCCGGCGATCTGGCGCGCCGCGGAGTCGCCAATGCTGCGCACGTACACCCGTCCATCGCGCGCGAACGCAAAGCTACGACCCTCGCGCGACCAGAGCGGCGAGAGATTCTTCGTCGAGGACAGCAGCTCCATCGGCGCGCCACCAGCGAGGCGTCGCGCCATCAGCTTCGTGTCAGCGCCGAAGATCACGTCGTAGTCGGTCTTCTTCGTATTGTCGATCTGCCAGGTGATCAACGAGTCATCTTCGGAGAGCTGATATGACGAGTACATCGACATCGGCAGCAGCTCGGTGGCCCTCGATGTTGCGGCGTCGATGCTGTAGACCGTCCGCACATTGCCCTCTCGTCGCAACTTGTCCCAGGCGAGAAACGGTTCCGTGCCGTCCTGCACGAACACCGGGCCGCGGGTCATCCGCGCGAACTCCGCAGTCACATCGCGCTTCCAGGTGTCGGTATGCAGCGCGACGATCAGGCGAGTGCCGTCGTTGGTCCAGCGCACGTCGCTGTTTTCGGCGATGTACATGCCGGTCGGTACGGTGAGAGTACGCGTGCGACCAGTCGCGCGATCCCAGATCATCGGTTCGAGTCGATCATCCCGGAGCATCAGCATCGCGACCCGGGCGCCGTCCGGTGACCAGACGGGGGAGCGGGTGGGGCGTGCATCGGGGAAGACGTTCTTCGCGGTTCCATCGCGCGTATCGATCAGGCGCAGTCGCGATGGGCTGACGCGCAGATAGGTCGGGTCGGTATCGCGCCGGTAGTCCACGCCGAGCGCATCGCGCCGTGTCGCCACGCTGACCAGCAGCCAACGCCCGTCGGCGGAGAGGTCTGCGATCTGCGCGGTCGTCACATCCAGTGCGTCGTTGGCGGTGAAGGCGGTGCGTAGCGGAGCTTGTGCGCGCATGGCGGGAGTCGCAACAGCGACAGCGGCGATGAGCAGTGCGAGGCGGCGGAGCGGCATGATGGCGGACCGAAGGCGGGAGCGGGCTGCTTGGCGCGGCGGCCGAGCGTAGTGGAAATCGAAGGCCCGGGATCGCTGCGGTCAACGCTCGCGCCCGAATGCCGACTGCGTTGGTTGCCCAACGGCAGGTGCCGACGGCCGCGTCGAGAGTCGTGCCTGCCTCATTCGGGTGATGGCGCTAGACTTCCCCGAGGTCACTCACCCGAGGCTCCAATGCGTCACTTCCGGCTGTCGTCTATGCTCCTGATCGTCGCATTTGTGGGGCTTCCGACGTTGGCGCACGCACAGAAAAAGAATCGCGGTGATCGGAACAAGATCACGCAGGAGGAGCTGGTCCAATCGGCTGGGCTCTCGAGCACGGCGTTTGAACTGATTCGAACCTTGCGTCCGTACTGGCTCGAGCCGCCGCGCGGGCGGGTGTCATCGCCCAATGGCGACGGATTTCGGGACGGGGGTTCCGACTTGAACGGGACGGCAATCGAAGTTGTGGTCTACATCAATGGCGACCGCCA
The DNA here is from genome assembly GCA_031414435.1 of Gemmatimonadaceae bacterium. GTDB lineage: Bacteria > Gemmatimonadota > Gemmatimonadetes > Gemmatimonadales > Gemmatimonadaceae > JACMLX01. The sequence goes on along the minus strand of JANNVN010000287.1, from coordinate 1,554 downwards.
ACCATCCGTTGAGCAGCTCAAGACGCTGCGCGTCGTGAGCATTCTCGAGATGCGCTACCTTGATCAGCAGCGCGCGCTCCAGATGCGCGGGCCCGGGCACGAATTGGGCGTGATCGAAGTCACGTTGCAGGACGCATCAAAGCGCTGAATCGCGGGTGAGTGCTGAGCGTAACCTCGCCTCGCTGGCCCGTTGCCAGCGAGGCCGTTCGTGCGCGCACTCGAACGCCGGGCACAGCTGCGGTCAACACCGCCGTTTCTCTGCTGCTACTGCTGCGCTGCCAGCGCTGCAGCATACGCGCGCGGCCGGTACGCCGATTCGGGAATTTCGGCCAGCGTCGAGTGGTGCACCCGGTCGCCCAGACCATAGAACTGCGTGAAGCTCATGATCAGCGGACGCCAGCGATCGGGGTCGATACGATCGGCGTGCCCGTCCATGCGAATCGACGCACCCACATGCACCCTCACGATGCGAACCTCGAACGACGTCAGGTTCCCGGCGCGCAGAGGATCCGTGCCGGCGAGCGGATGTTCCGCCTCAACGATCGCTTCGAGTTGCACCGGGCATTCGGCCACGCGCGGCGCTGCGACCAGATCGGACGTGATTGCCGAGAGCCCTGCGACGCCAAACTTGTCACGTTCGTGGCGATAGCCCATGGCGATCTTGTGGGGCGGCACCGGATCGGAACCGGTGGTTCTGGCCAGTCGATTCACCGCCACAACCTGATCGACCGAAGGCAGGTTGATCACGCACTCACGCGTGGTGCGAAGGTTCGCCGGTGAATGTGATCGCGCGCCGAAACCGAGCATGGCACTGCGGCCGAGCCACCAGATCGATGACATCGGCGCCAGGTTCGGTGAGCCGTCGGTGTTGAGCGTGCTGATGAGGGCGACAGGCGTTCCGAAGTAGAGTACGGCAGGGTCGATCGTCTGATGCATGGTTGCGGCTCGAGTGCGGGGGCCTGTGCGAGAGAACGGCTTGCGATCCTGCGCTGAATCAGTGCAGGATCGAGCGAACGCGCCTCCCGAAACGTGCGCGGCTCAGGATCCGGGAACGACGTTCCTCTCACCGACCTCCGGGGCGAACCCACGGGACCTGGCCGGGTATACTGTCGATAGGGTGCGGCAGACGGACTCTACCGTACACCCAACAAACTTGATCCGTGGAGCCCCTGCCGATGTCACGCTCTGCCGCCAAAGCCCGCGCGTTCCTGCCGCTCTTTGCCGGCGTGTTTCTCAGCGATTGCGCCAGCAAGCGCGTCGCCGTGGAGCAGCTGACCCCGGCGTCTGTGCCGCACGAGGTTGTCGGCGACGTGCTGCGCTTCACCCTGGCATACAATCAGCAGGCCGCGATGGGGCTCTCGGCTGGCGCGGCGTCGCGCTGGGTCTTCGCCGGACTGGCAACCGCGATGCTGAGCGGAGTGATCGTCTGGCTCGTGCGCACACGGAATGAGAGTCCGTTCGTGTTCGGTGGCGTTGCCCTCATCGCAGCCGGTGCACTCGGCAACCTCGTGGATCGATTGCGCTGGGATCGCGGTGTGGTGGATTTCATCGACA
>JANNVN010000286.1:0-4255 GCA_031414435.1 Gemmatimonadaceae bacterium | reverse complement strand
CGAAGGTCGCGCCGGGATGACTGCGGCTGTCGAAATCGAGCAACGTGAGCAGACTCGCGTTGTTGGCGATCCTGACACCGCCGAGTGTGGTCGCCACATCCTTTCGCGACCAGAAGACACTGTCGGCCGCGGTGATCTGATTCAGGTAGTTCGCGTTCGCGGAGCTCATGTACAGGTGCCGATTTGAATGCACCCAGCCGGCGAAGGTCATCGGCGGCCCGTTGTTGATCTCGAGATCGCGGTCATAGAACACGCCGAACTGGAAGATCGGCACCGACTGCACCGAAACGCCCAATTCCACCGCAGCACGGCTCTGTGTGGCGTCGGTGGCGTTGATGCGAACACGCATTGGCTGTTCGAGGGCGTAGAGCCCCGCATAAGCACCGCGTGTGATGGTCCGGTTCACCGGGACGCCGACGATGTTCGTCTGCTGGGTGAAACTGAAACCGGGGAGCACCGGAGTGCTCAGGCTGGTGATGTCACCCGGCGTGATGATTCCGTCGGCCATGGCGGCGTCCAGCTGCGCCATGATCTGATCTCCGGCGCCCTCAGCCGCATACGCGACGCGCGCGGACTTGAGATCGACGCCTGAGGTTCGGGTGTAGACGGCCATCGCAGCGGTCGCGACGCCAATCAGTGCCCCGAACAGCACCAGGAGGAGGAGCGTGGACTCGAGTGCAAATCCACGGCGAACGTCATGCACGTAAGCGGACGGTTCAAGCCGGCGGCGGCTCGGACGAATACGCGACATACCACACTCCAGAAGCAGGCTCGACCAGTGGACGATGGACGTGGGACACTGGTAACAGCCGAGTCTGGCTCTGGAGGTGGTTCTTGCCATGGGGTCGGTCCTTTTGGGGCACTGCGGGTCGCTGGGTGTCGCGGTTCCGGAGGAGGTGGGAGGACCTTCAAGCGTTCCGTGCCCTCCAATAAGGCAGAGCTCGCGCCAGTCGGGCTCTGCCTTGGTAAGTCGTTGACTGTTCGGCACTTATCGATTTTCTGTGCGGGCGAACTGTGCCTTGATCGTCAAGCGTTTCGCGAGGATTCAGGCGAAGTGCGGCAGCCTTTGGCTGGTCTCGAGGTCCCTCGGCGGTGATCTCGGCTGCTGGAGGGGGCCGGCACCGCTAACCCTGTTCGTGCGGGGGCCGCGGGGAAGGGCAACGGCTTTGCGAACTGCTCGCGTGGGGCGGACGTGCCTGTGACGGGCCGGCACCGCAAACTCTGTTCACGCGGGGGCCGCGGAGGGCGCGGGGAAGGGCAACGGCGGTGGGAACTGCTCGCGTGGGGCGGACGGACGGGTGACGGGCCGGCACCGTCAACACTTTTCACGCGGGGGCCGCGGGGGGCGCGGGGAAGGGCGACGGCCTTGGGAACTGCAAGTGCGAACCGCAGTCCCCCAAAAACGCATGTCGCATTCGCCGCCGAGCGTCGCGTATCGGGCGGGACCCCCCGCGTCCTCCGCGGCCCCCGCGCGAAAAGAGTAGCGATCTGCCGCGACTCACCGGCAGTCGCCTTGGGCGCGCGTCTTCGTAGCGAACAGGGTTGCGATCTCGCGCGCTTCACGGGCAGCCCGCCCGCCGCTCGGCCCGCCGCTCAGCCCGCGGCTTCTTCCCGGGGAAAGAGCGAGGCGCCCTTCGTGACGCGCCAGCCGGCCGCGTCGACTGGCACCAGCGTCGGCCAGCGGCGCTCGTGTACGCTGCCTGGCGCGCCAAGAGCCTCCCAGAGCGCCTGCGCCTTCGTCGGCATGAACGGGGCGATTGCGATCGCCTGTCGCGCCAGGGAACGGCCCAGGGTGCCGAGCACCGCCAGCAGTACGTCGCGTTGCTCCGGGGCCTTGGCGAGCGCCCACGGCTGCGACGATTGCACGTACTCGTTGGCTCGGGCGACGGTCTTCCAGATCGACGCCAGGCCCTCGTGCAGCAGGTAGCCTCGCGAACCGTCCATGGCCGCCGCTGCATCGCGCAGATCATCCAGATCGGCCGTCTCGAGTTCCGACGTGCCCGCCGCTGGAATGACGCCGTCGTTGTACTTCTCGATCATCGACGTCACACGGCTGGCCAGGTTGCCGAAGGCATTGGCGAGGTCGGAATTATACCGCTCGCCGAATCGCTCCCACGAGAAACTACCGTCGCCGTCGAAGGGGATCTCGCGCAGCAGGAAGTAGCGGAACGCATCGGCACCGAAGCGGTTGATCGCCTCGCCGAGGTCGAGCTTCACGCCAGCGCTCTTGCTGAAGCGTTCGCCACCGAGCAGCACAAAGCCGTGCCCCCAGACGCGCTCGGGCAGCGGGAGTTGCGCCGCCATCAACATCGCCGGCCAGATCACGCAATGAAAGCGGGTGATGTCCTTGCCGATGACATGTACCTGCGCCGGCCACCGCGCTTCCCAGCCATCGCCATCCGGGAATCCAGTGCCAGTCAGATAGTTCGGCAATGCATCGAACCAGACGTAGGTGCTCTGCTGCTGGCCGTCACTCGTTGCGCGGGGGAAGGGCACGGCCCACGTGTTCCGCGAGCGGCTGGCCGACACATCCTCGAGGCCCACGTCGAGCAGGCCGAGGATCTCGTTGCGTCGGCTGGACGGCTGCACGAAGGTGGGCACACTCTCGATCAACGCGCGGAGTTGTTCCGCGTAGGCCGAGAGCCGGAAGAACCAGTTACGCTCTTCGACCCATTCCAGATCGCGTGTCGGGTGCAAGACGCACTGCTTGTCGACGATTTCGGAATCGTTCTTGAAGGCCTCGCACCCCACGCAATACCAGCCCGCGTAGCTCTTCTCGTAGAACGCGTCGGGCGAGCGCTCGAAGATGCGCGCGATCAACGCCTGTACACCGGCCTTGTGCGCGGGCGAGGTGGTGCGAATGAACTGATCGTTGGAGATCTGGAGCGTGTGCCACATCGCCTGGAAGTGGCTCGCGATTTCGTCGACGAACGCCTGTTCCGAGACGTTGGCAGCGGCAGCGGTCTGTGCGACCTTCTGCCCATGCTCGTCCATGCCGATCATGAAATGCACATCACGTCCAAGCTGGCGCTGAAAGCGTGCGATCACGTCAGCGCCAATCTTCTCAAAGGCGTGACCGATGTGCGGGTCGCCGTTGGCGTAGTCGATGGCAGTGGTGATGTAGAAACGCGACACGAAAAGCCCGGTGATGTGCGATATGAGCAGCCGTCGCGCCTGGCGTGGCGGCGATCAGAGCAAGTTACTGCGCCGGTGAATCATCACCTGTCTGGGGACGGCTGCCGCGTCCGCGCCGCCCGCCGCGGCGACCGCGGCGGCGTCGGCGCTTCGGCGCTTCGCCGCTGGCTGCGTCAGCCGCGACCGTGCTCTCGTCGCCATCATCCGTTTCGCCATCGTCCGTATCATCCGGATCTGTATCAGAATCGTCGCCCGCAGGGCGTGCGACCGGCGGCGCGCTGGATGTCGGGCTGACCGGTGTTGCTACCGGCGGCGTGGTCAGTGCGTTCGCCGGCGTGGGGGCTGCAACCGGTGCGCGGACACGCGGTGCCGAGGGTACCTCTGGCGCTGAGGCTGACTTGGGACCGTCGACAGGAGGCGCGTCGGCTACGCGCGGCGTCGTAGTGGCTTTTGGTTGCGGCGTTGCCGGTGGTGCCTTTGTGGTGGGCAGAACGGGCAGCGTGCGGTCCGACACCGGGAGGCGCGTGCGTTCGGGCAGGGTCGGCGCGTCGTCGAACGCCAGCACCCCCTCCTCCGCCAGGTCACCCTCGTCTGCGATCCGGTGCTCTTCGGTGACGCCCGGTGTCCATGTCGAGGTCTCGCGGCGCAACTCGACCAGCGTCAGGATGCGCGTTTCGCCATCTGCGCCGCGCAGCGTCACGCGATCGTGGAAGATGTCGTTCAGCATCACCTTCTCTTCGCCCTTGGCGGTGGTGATGATCTTCCCCTCTTTCGGAAAACGCTTGCGGCTCTGCACATAGAACTCGTGCTCGTACCGCAGGCAGCACATCAGGCGCCCGCACGCGCCACTGATCTGCGTCGGGTTGAGCGACAGCTTCTGTTCCTTCGCGACGCCCAGATTCACGGGACGCAAGTCGGGCAGCCACGATGCCGAGCAGTATTGCCGGCCGCACCGTCCGATACCGTCCAGTCGTTTTGCTTCATCACGCACGCCGATCTGCTTCAACTCGATGCGCGCCTTGAAGGTGGCCGCAAGATCGCGCACCAGCGTGCGAAAATCGACGCGCTTCTCCGCGGTGAAGAACAGCGTCAGCTTGCGATGATCCCACTGCCAGTCGGC
>JANNVN010000285.1:0-2563 GCA_031414435.1 Gemmatimonadaceae bacterium | reverse complement strand
TGCGAGCAGCCTGGAAGCGACGCTCGAAAACGTCCGGCGGCTCGCGGAGGGCGGCCCGGATTTCCAGCTCGAAAAGAACTACCGCCGCAAGGACGGCACGATTTTGCAGGTGCAGAGCAACGTGGCCGGGCTGCGGGATGCTGCGGGTGGCTATCAAGGCCTCCTCGCCGTCGTGCTCGACCTCACCGAGCGCCAGCAGCATGAAGAAGCGTCCCGCGAGCGGCAGCATTTCCTCGACCGCATCACCGCGGTGACGCCCGACGTGCTGTATGTGCTGGATATTACCGACTATCACTTCAAATGGGTGAGCCAGCAGGCAGCAAACCGGATGGGATATTCAGCCGAGGAAATCCTGGCGATGGGCGCGGACTTCCTGCCTCGCGTCATGCACCCTGACGACCTCGCACGGATGCCGGCGCACTTCGCGGAACTCGCGCAGGCCGCGGACGGGCAGACGCTCGAGATCGACTATCGCCTGCGCCATCCCGATGGCAGTTGGCGCTGGTTCGGGGGCCGCAAGACGCCCTTTACCCGCGACGGGGACGGACGGGTCCTGGAGATCATGGGCACCTCCGCGGACATCACCGATCGCAAGCGGGCGGAGGAAGCCGTGGCGCGGCTGGCGGCCATCGTCGAATCGTCACACGACGCGCTCTTTGGCGAGGACCTCGACGGGATCATCACCAGTTGGAATCCGGGGGCGGAGCGAATCTTCGGTTACCGCGCGGAAGAAATTGTGGGAACCTCGATCATGCGCCTGATACCCGCGGATCGGCAGGTTGCGGAGCACGACCTCCAGCGACAAATCGCCGCCGGAGAGTTGGGGGGAACGTTTGAATCGATCCGGCTGACCAAGGACGGTCGGGAGTTTCCCGCCTCGATCACCATCGCACCGCTGAAGGATGCGGCCGGCACCGTCATCGGCACATCCAGAGTTCTCCGCGACATCACCGAGCGCGCGCGCGCCGAGGAGGCGCTGCGGCAGAACGCCTCGCTGTTTTCCACCCTCATCGCGCAAGCGCCGATGGGAACGTATGTGGTGGACGCGCAATTCCGCCTGCGGGAGATCAATGCCGAGGCGATGCCGGCCTTCGCCTCCGTGCAGCCGCTCATTGGTCGCGATTTTCAGGAAGTGCTCGAGATTCTGTGGGGACCGGAAGTGGGCGGGCAGATCGCAGGCATCTTCCGGCGCACACTGGCGACGGGAGAACGCTACATCTCTCCGCCGTTCACCGAATATCGTCACGATCTCGGCCTCGAGCAGAGCTACGAATGGCAGACCCAGCGCGTGACGCTGCCGGACGGCCAGCACGGTGTGGTCTGCTATTTCCACGAAGTGACCGAGCGCGCGCGGGCCACGGCGGCGCTGCGGGCGAGCGAGGAGCGCATGCGCCTCGCCGCTGAAGCCACCGGGGTCGGCATCTGGCAGTGGAACGTCATGACGAACGAGATCCGCTGGGATGCGCCGATGTTCCGGATGTATGGCATCGAGCCCACGCCGCACGGGGTGGTGCATTACCAGGACTGGAGCGGCGCGGTGCTGCCTGAGGATCTGGCGGAGAACGAGGCAATTCTCCAGGACACCGTCCGCCGTGGCGGGCAAAGCACTCGCGAATTTCGCATCAAGCGGCGCAGTGACGGCGAGTGCCGGTGGATACAGGCCGTGGAGACGGTGCTCGCGAATCGCGAGGGCAAGGCCGAATGGGTGCTGGGCAGCAATCTCGACGTCACTGAACGCGTAACCACCGCGGAAGCTCTGCGTATCGCAGACCGCCGTAAGGACGATTTCCTGGCAACGCTGGCGCACGAGTTGCGCAACCCGCTGGCGCCCTTGCGCAATGGGCTTCACATCCTGAGGCTCACGAAAGATTCCGACAGCGCCGATCGAACGCAGGCGATGATGGAGCGCCAGCTCGGGCAGATGGTTCGCCTGATCGACGACCTGCTCGAGGTGTCCCGGATCAGCAGCGGCAAGGTCGTCCTGCGCCCGGAGCGCATGGAGTTGCAAAGCGCCGTGCACTCCGCCATTGAGGCTGCTCGGCCTCAGATGGATGCGGCGCGGCACGTGCTCCAGCTCGAGATCGCCTCCGAGCCCGTCTGGCTACAGGCTGATGCCACCCGGATCTCTCAGGTCGTGAGTAACCTGCTCACCAATGCCGCAAAATATTCACCGGTCGGCAGCAGAATTTGCGTAGGCGTCCACCGCGAAGGCAACGAGGCGGTCCTCACCGTGGCCGACAACGGGGAGGGGATTCCGCAGAACATGCTCGCGGAGGTCTTCGAGATGTTCACGCAGATCGACCGTACGCTGGATCGAGCGCAGGGGGGTCTGGGCATCGGGCTGTCACTCGTCAGGCGGCTGGTGGAGTTGCATGGCGGGACTGTCACCGCGGAAAGTGCTGGACTTGGCGCGGGGAGTACGTTCACCGTGCGGCTGCCGACGCTGGCCGACGCCGAACCCGGAGATCGCAACTTGGCGCCCCCGGACGAGGTGATGGCGGCTGCGAAGCTTCGTGTTTTGGTGGTGGATGACAACGTCGATGCCGCCGCAAGCCTCGCCGAG
>JANNVN010000284.1:0-17022 GCA_031414435.1 Gemmatimonadaceae bacterium | reverse complement strand
GTACGAAGTACCGGACGCTGGACGATACGAAAGACGTCACGATCAATGCCATCGTCATGGCGCTCGACAAATCGTTCCGCGTCGAGAAGTACGAGCAGGGCCTGACCACCGGCAACCCATGCATTGGTACGGAACGTGGTCGCGGTTGTCTCTACCTCCTCGGCGGCATCATTCAGGAAGCCCGAGGCGCGGTGACGACCTTCAGCGCGACGAATGGCACTGGTTTCCTCAAGCAGTACAGTTACGACCGTTGTGCAAACTTGCGCCCGCCACCCTACTTCCCCACGACGGGTAGGTATCTCGACAACCGCTACATGGAAGTCGATCCGGTCACGTTCAACATCGCCACACTCATGAGCCGACTGACACCCGCGCCATGACCTGACGCAAAGCCAGAACGCCCCGCCGATCAGTCGCGATCGGCGGGGCGTTCTGCATTTCGGGCGTTCGCCTGCCGACCGCACCAATCCGACCAGCCGCGCTGCTTACAACAACGGCACCTGCGCCGCATCATCCCGCACCACCCGGTGACACGCCCGGCACCGCGCCTCGTACGACTGCGTCGCCCCGATCATGATCGTCGGGGAATCCCAGCGCGCCGGCTGCCCGTCGATCAGGCGCTGATTGCGACTGGCCGGATTGCCGCACAACACGCAGATGGCATGCAGCTTCGTCACTGACTCCGCCACCGCCATCAACGACGGCATGGCGCCGAACGGCTCACCACGAAAGTCCGTATCCAGCCCCGCCAGCACCACCCGTCGCCCACGTTCGGCGAGCGCCGTCGCCAGCGCAATGATGCCGGCGTCGAGGAACTGCACCTCGTCCACCGCCACCACCTGCGCCATCGGGTCCAGTTTGTGCGCAATCTGCGATGCCGAATCCACCGGCACCGCCTCCAGGTCACGACCATCGTGACTGGAGACGTTGTACAACCCGGCGTACCGGTCATCGAGATGGCTCTTGAACACCTGCACGCGCTTGCGGGCGATCGTCGCCCGCCGCACGCGCCGCATCAGCTCCTCACTCTTGCCGCTGAACATCACTCCGGCGATCACCTCGATCCATCCGCCAGACGACGTCACGAAACCATCACTCACCGCTATCAGTCCTCCGAGCGCGACGGCTTGCGCGAGTTGCGCAGACGCTCCGCACGTTCGGCAAAGTCATTGCCTTCGGTGCGCGGGCCACTTGGACGCTCGCTCTGGTCGCGCGTGAAGCCGCGGCCGGTTGGTGCACCACCGTCGCGCGGCGGGCGGGTGAAGCCACCACTGCTCGGCCGCGCCGGACGCTCGTCGCGGCTGAATGCACCACTGCGCGGCGGACGTGATGACGAGCGATCGTCGCGACTGAAGCCACCCTCACGCGGTGGACGCGCCGGACGCTCATCGCGGCTGAAGCCACCTTCGCGCGGCGGACGGCTGAAACCACCGCTGCTCGGACGCGCCGGACGATCATCGCGCGAGAATCCGCCTTCGCGCGGCGGACGTGCCGGACGATCATCACGCGAGAACCCACCCTCACGTGGCGGACGCGCCGGACGTTCATCACGCGAGAACGACGGCCGGGCCGGACGCTCGTCGCGGCTGAAGGATGGCCGAGCCGGACGGTCATCACGCGAGAACGACGGACGCGCCGGACGGTCGCCGTCATCACGACGCGGGAATCCGCTGCGTTCGCGTGGCGCACCGCTTCCACCTTCATCGCGACGGAAGCTCGGACGCGCCGGACGATCGCCACGATCACGCGAGAAGCCACCACCGGCGCGGTCGTTACTTCCGCGACGCTGCGGCCCGCCGCGCGAGGATGCCATCGACCCAGCCATCGGACCGGCACGATCGATCTTCGCAATCACCTGACGGTTGCGCATCGTGCTGGCATTCATCGCGGCCACGATCTGTTCGGCGTGCGCGCCGGAGACTTCCACCAGCGTGTGACTGTCGCGCAGGTCGATGCTGCCGACCACGCTCCGATCGAGACCACTTTCACCGGTGATCGCACCGACGAACGAACTGGCCGTCGCACCATCGTCGCTGCCGATGTTGAACCAGAGCACCTGGAACTCCGGCGGCGGTCCTTCGACGCGCGGTGCCGCTGGCGCCGGCTGAGCTGGCGCGCGCTCTTGAGCACGATCAGGCGCCAGCGATTCGATCGGCACGATCGCCGATTCCTGCGCCGCGGTCGCGGCCAGCGCGCGCTTCACTTCCTTCGGCTGCGCCGTGGTGACGCCAATCCGCAGCGCCTTCGCCGTCTCGCGCTCACGTTCCAGCAGGCGCAGCGCGGCGGCTGCGATTTCGAGCGCATCGTTGTCCTGCAGCAGCGGCTCGAGTGCGGCCAGTTCGCGGGCACTGACACCTTCGGCCAGAATCTTTCGCAGCTCGCCCATGCGGGCGCCATCGCGACCAATCGCCTGTGCCATCGTGTCAGGCAGTACGAAGTACGTCAGTGAACCACCAGTCAGCAGTGACCGCAAATGCGCCACCTGACGCGGCGTGACCAGCGCGATGACCTGCACCGGATGACCACCCAATGCGGCATCCAGCGCCGCGCGCGTTGGCGGCACGTCGTACAACACACGCAGCGCACTGTGTGTCTCGACCGATCCACCTGTCGCCTTCACATCGCCATTGGCGGTGTCGTAGCCCAGCGCGCGCAATGCCGCGTGTGCTTCGGCCACCTGCGCGGCTTCGGGTGCGACGACGATGGCCGACACGGCGTTCACCGCGTCGAGCACGCGGCGCAGCATCGCCGGACGGGTGCTGTCACTGACCAGCACGTACTGCAGGCTGAGTGGCGCGCTGCCATCTGCCACGACGTCATCGCCCACACGACGCGGGCGCTTCATGTAGCTCTTCGCAAAGGCGGTCACCGCGTCCGTCTCGGCGGCCATGGTCACCGTCCGCGCGATGTCCTTCGGCAGTTCGGTCATCAGCGTCGTGATCGACGGCTCGTCAGTGAGCGCCAGCGTCAGGTCGGCCTGCAGCACGAACAGCTGCGACACGGCATCGAGCTTGAGCAGCCCGCTCGGCAGCAGCGCGGCCAGATCCGACGGAGCGCCGACGATGGCAGCCGGCGGCTTGGCCATCAACCGCGCGCCACGAGCCGCGGAAGTGACAGGCACCAGCACCGGCGCGGCATCATCGGCCGGCAACACCGCCTGAGCGACAGCCAGCGCCGTATCAGCATCGGGGACGAGGACCAGGAGGTGCACGCCCGGCTCACCAGCCGTGAGGCGATCCAGCGCGGGCTGGACGAGCGAAACCATCGCCGCCACGGTTGGGGCGGCGGTCAGGACCACCTGCTGCGAGCGGGTGACCTTTGGAGCGGTGGTGGACGGGGTGGCGGTGGAATCAGCCTTGGTGGGCACGGTGGCCTCGGAGTGTTGCGGGAGTAAATGATGCTGCCGGCGGGCCGACTCGCGGCGCGCATTGGAAACGGAGCTGGGATGTCAAACATCGAACTGCGCCTGACCCACCCGGCGCTCGCACGGGACGCATCCTCGCGCTGCTGCCGACCTGTGGGTGCTCCGTTGCCGCCCCGCCACAGGGGATTAGCATACGGAAGCCCAGCAAGGTACCCAGAAACCGCCCGCCGCCCAACCCGCGCCGCATGCCTGCCGAGTTCGCCCCGTCTCCCAACGTCGCCCAGCTCCGCCCCTCGGCGACCATCGCCGTCTCCACCCGGGCCAAGGCCCTGAAGGCGCAGGGACGGCAGATCATCGACCTTGGCGTCGGCGAACCCGACTTCGACACCCCTGATTTCGTGAAAGCCGCCGCCGCGCGTGCGGTGGCCGCCGGCCACACGAAATACACGGCCACCGAGGGCATCCTCCCCCTGCGCGAGGCCATTGCATCGCATGCTGCGGCGCGGTGGGCCGGCGCGGTGGCCGATGCGCCTGCGGCCGCCGACGTGGTGGTCAGTAACGGCAGTAAACAGACGTTGTTCAACGCCTGCTTCTGCCTGTTCGGGGCCGGAGACGAGGTATTGATCCCGACACCGGCCTGGACGAGCTACGTCGAAATCGTGGCGCTGGCCAAGGCCACACCGGTGGCGGTGTTGGGCGATCCGTCGAACGGCTTTCAGGTCACGGTGGCTGATCTGAAGGCCGCCGCCACGCCGCGGACCAAGGGGCTGATGCTGAACTCGCCCAGCAATCCGACCGGCGCCACGTGGGATGCCGAGGTGCTGCGCGAGATCCTTGCCTTTGCGCGTGAGCAGGGCTGGTGGGTATTGAGCGACGAGATCTACCGCCGCATCTCTTATGAAACACCGGCGGCATCGGCGCTCGAACTGACGCACGATCGCTCGAACCTGATCATCGTCGACGGTGTCGCGAAGTCGTATGCCATGACCGGCTGGCGGATTGGCTGGGCCGTCGCACCGCGCGCGATTGCCAAGCTGATGACGGACTTGCAGAGCCACACCACGTCCAATCCGGCCACGCCAAGCCAGTATGCAGCGCTCGCGGCACTGACCGAGCGTGACGCGGCCGAGGAGAGCATCACGGCGATGGTGCGTGCGTTCCGCGCCCGTCGTGATGCCGCGCTCGTGCTGCTGAACGAGGAAGGTGCGCCGCCGTACATCCACCCGTCGGGGGCGTTCTACTTCTTTCTCGATGTCAGCGCGATTCCCAATGGTGGCGATGATGCCGGCACGGTGTTCGCGGCCCACATGCTCGAAGACCAGGGCGTGGCAATCGTGCCGGGAACGGCCTTTGGCACGCCGGGCTGGGTGCGCCTGAGCTACGCCGCTGCTGAAGCTGATGTGCTCGAAGCCATGCGGCGCATCATTGGTGCCTATCGGGCGATGATGTCGGTGCCGGCGTGATCACCGCAGCAGTCCTTCCCATGTCACTTCACTCGCGATGATCACGACGATCGTGCTGATCCAGGCTGACCCGATGACGATCCCCGTCACCGCCACGGCGCTGGCGGAGATCCGGGGCGTTGCTGAGGTGTACTCGGTCAGCGGCGCCTGGGATCTGGTGGCCATTCTTCGTGTGCCGCAGCTGGATGATATCGCGACCGTGGTGACCGAGCAGTTCACCAGGGTGCCCGGTATCGTGCGCACACAAACCCTCACCGCATTCCGCGCCTACTCGAAGAAGGATCTCGAGCAGGCGTGGGACCTCGGCGTGGAGTGAGCACCGGAGTATCGTCCGTTGGACGCGCGGTCGATGCGGCGCGCAGTGCACTGCGCGCATCACTCGGCGACCGCGTGCGCACGGCTGGCCCTGATCGCACCGAGGCGCTGGCACAGGACGGCACCGCATTGATGCAGCATGCGGCGGTGACACTGCTCGGCGGTGTGTTGCGGGTTTCCGACGTGGCGCTTCCCGCCCGCGCAACGTTCGAGGGCTTTCTCGATGGCATCCAGCGCAGCACGACCATCGCCTATGTCGACGGAGTGCCACTGTTGCACGGCACGGCCGCCGCGGCGATCCGTGCGCGTGGTGATGATGGTCGCATGACGACTTGGCGCGCGCCGAGGATCGATCATGCGATCTATGCATCGCGCGCATTGCTTGGCGATGAAACGTGGAACGACGTCGGCGAGATTCTTGCCGCACGCGGCCAGTCGCTGTATGACAGCGACGCTGCGCTGCCCGTGACGTCGCGCCATCCGTCGTCCCTGCTGCGTCAGTCGCTCGACGCCCTGTCGCGGGTCCGCAATGACCTCGAGCGCGCGGTGGGTGACGCCTGGTGCGACGCGCATCCCCTGCGCCCGCTGTACGTGGACGGCTCGGTGCGCACCAGCCACGCCATGATGCGCAGCCCGGGCGTGATCGGCGTCGTGAAGAGCCATGCCACGCTCTACGTGCCCGACGAAACACTTGGGCTGATCACGGCGCTCGGCGCCGGCCAGCGCACATCGGTCATCGTCGCGCTCGACACCGCAAGCCGTCCGCGGTTCTTCACCTGGTATCTGCGGCTCCGCAGTGCGGCTGGGCACGATCCGTTCTTCGGACTGATTCGTGCGGAGTGCGGCGTCCGTGATGCGGACGAAGGTGCGGCAGAGTCGCATGCCGATGCCGCGAGTGCGTGGCTGCTGGCGGAGCGATCACCGATCGCACGGCCGGATGCCCGCTGGGATGTGATGCCGTATGCCATTCGCGACTGTGAAGTGTATCTGCGAGCGGTCGCCTGATGACTCGTCACCCACCTGCCGTGATCGTGAAGAACGTGCTGTGTCCGGGAGTGCGCTGCGCATGATTGCCATTCCAGCTGAAGAGGTTCGCCGCCCGCTCGGCCGCGTGGTGGCCACCGAGCGTCGTCCCAACACGCCGCATGAGTTCCACTTCTGGACGGCGCTCGATGCCAACATCGGCATCGGCACCATCGTGCGCGTCGATGGCACCGTGCCAGTGAACGGCCACGTGCCGCAGATCTATGGCGTGGTGATGGAGGGACAGAGCTGGACCGACATGTTATCGCCGCTCGATGACGTGGTCGGACGCGACGGGCAGCCCGACGGTGGCCTGGTCGCGACCCAGCGCACCGAGATCCGGTTGTACACGGCCAGTGTGTTGCGTCACATCCCCGATGAACCGCTGCAGCCGGTGCCAATGGGGACCGTCTGGCTGGCGGACGATCACGACATCGCGCTCGCATTGCGCATGGACGGCTACATCGGCCGTACTGCGATTCCCGTCGGGCTCTATCGCAGCGGCGGAACGGAGAGCCCGGTCTATCTCGACGCGGACTTTCTGCTCGGCCCGGAGGCCGCGCATCTCAACATCACCGGTGTCAGCGGACTTGCGACCAAGACCAGCGCCGTGGAATGGCTGCTGCAGTCGATCTTCGCGCATTTCCCGGCCGACAAGGGTTCGGTGGCGGCGGTCTGCTTCAATGTGAAGGGCCCTGATCTGCTCTATCTCGATCAGCCGGCGACGTTGGCGGCAGAAGATCTTGCGATGTACGAAAAACTCGGCGTCCCGGCCGAGCCGTTTCAGAATGTGCAGTACTACGCCCCGTATGATGCGGCGCTGCGTGGCCTGGCGACCATCCGCAGCAATGATGCGTTGCAGCACAACGTGCAGCCGCTCACGTGGGGGCTGAAGGAAGTATTGCAATACGCCGTGACGCTGCTCGACCGGGAAGACATCGATGCCAAGGCCGACGCGCTGATCGACTTCATCACGGATCGCGTCGTCGGCCAGAAGTTCAGCGACCCGATGCTCGGCGGCGAGATGATCGTGCAGACCTTCGCCGATCTCGATCACTGGTTCCGTACCCTGCTGGACGGTCTCGAGCGCAAGGACTCACAGACGTGGCGCACGCACCACGTGGCCACGATCCGCAAGGTGCGGAACCGGCTGGTGAACCTGGCGACGCGGTGCGCCGGGCTGGTGACTGACGGCGCTGATGTGAGTGACCTGCCCTTCGGCACCTTCGAGGATCGTTCGGTGCACGTGCTCGACGTGGCGAATCTCGAGGAGGACGCGCAGGGACTGATCTTCGCCCGGGTGGTGAGCAAGCTGCGGGAACACCTCGAGCGTCGCGATCTGGGTGTGAACCACGTGGTGGTGTTCGTGGATGAACTGAACAAGTACGCGCCCAGCGACGGCCCCGAGACCTACGTCCGTCGGATGCTGCTCGACATCGCCGAGCGGGGGCGGTATCTGGGCATGGTCCTGTTTTCGGCCCAGCAGTTCCGCAGCCAGGTGCACAAGCGGGTGGTGGGGAACGCCGGTACCGCCCTCTACGGCCGGATGGATGGCGACGAATTGGCGACACCGGGGTATGCCGTTCTGAGTCCAGCGGTCCGGACGAAGTTGTCCACTCTCGACAAGGGGCAGTTGATGGTGCGTCATCCCCATTTCACGCAGCCGGTGTTTGTGCGCTTTCCGCGGCCCAGTGTGCTGACGGGCCGGCTTGGTGTCGAGCGGTTCCCGGCCGCGCCGATCGAGGAGTTCGACGCCGCCATGTTGCGTCGCCTGCGGCGTCTCGACAGCGGGCTGTCGCTCGATTGGCTGCGGAGTGTGATCCTGCTCGCTGATGAGCCGGACGTCATCCGTGCGGTGCGCGCCACCGAACGCGAGGCGCCCCGCGATCCGAAGGCATATTTTGCCGCGCAGTTCCGGCGCCAGGTCGCACCGCGTGAACTTGCGGCGCCGCAGGCATTGGTGCAGCCCCTTGCCCTTCCGGGTGGTGATGATCCGTACGGCTTCTGATCCGATTCGGGCCACGGTGCTCGTCGCGATGGCCTGTGCGTCGCTGCAGGCGCAGCGCGCGCGCGCCAGTGCGGATGCGCGCGTGACGCTCGTGCTGCGTCCCTTTCCTGGCGACATGATCCGGCAGCTGGTCGAACACGACGTCGATGAGCAGGGCACGATCGCCATGCCGACGGGTGATTCGACGGTGCGCGTCAGCACGCGAACGACGGTGGTCTTGCGATCGAAGGTGGATGCGGTGGACTCGCTGGGCGCCGAGATCACGTCGCTGGTGGAGAGTGTGACGGTGCGCGCCACCGGCGGCCGGGAGGAGAGCCGGCGGGCGCGGATTGCGAGCGGGATGGCGCTCCAGGGGCGCACGCTCCACATGAAGCTGGCGCCTGATGGCGAATTGAAGGTGCTCGAGGATCCGTCGGCTCAGGGCACCGGCACCATCGCAACGCTGGCGGCGCTGGTCGATCGTGTGCCCGCCGCGTTACCGGTGCTGGCGGTGCGCGAGCATGAGAAGTGGACGCGGCACATGGTGCTCGCGGGTGCGCCGGGCGACGGGATCGATGCCGAGTTCACGCTCGATTCGCTGACGCGGTATGGCGACTTGGCCTGGGTGTCGGTGAAGGGTGTGATGCGGGATGCGGGTGCGGATGCCGGGGCGAGCGTGGTGGGCTGGGTGTTGCTCGATCGTCGGCGGGGGTGGATCACGCGGTCGCGGATGGTGATGACGATGCGTGCGGTGACTGGGGCGCAGGGCGCGCTGCCGCCGATGCGGTTCGTGATGCGGGTGGAGCAGCGGGTGGGGGAGGTGCAGGAGATGCGGGTGCGGCGGTAGGGGCGGAGGGAGCGGTACTGACAGGCGTGCGTGCTGCGGCTATCCTCCGGTATGCCGCGTATCACGATCAGACTCCCTGACGCACTCTTCGCTGCGGCGCGAGAACGCGCCCGCGAGACGGGCCGGTCGTTGTCCGCTCTCGCATGCGACGCGTTGCGCGATGCGTTGCGCGATGCGTTGCGGCAGCCTTTTTCGTCGATTCGAGAGTCGGTGCCTCTGCCGACGTATCGCGGACAGGGTCTCCGGCCGGGTGTCGATCTGGCGAATGGCGCGGGCTCGAGGGAATCATGCGGGATTGCTGAGCGCAGGCAGGCGAGTCTCTGTGACGTCGCCGCAGCTCGGCCGATGGCGTGTGTGCATCTCTGCATTAATCCGTAGAGCCTTCTCCGCAGTGCGCTGGCTGCTCGAGTCTTCGGCCGTCCAAGGGGGGACTCCATGAGCGTCCCGCCCCGACGTGAATGAGGGGAGTACTTGCTCCCTTCCAGTTCTGGCAGCAGATTGAGGGAGTAACTACTCCCTTCTATGGCCAACTCTCGACTCCCAGCTCCCCCAGACCCACAGTCGGCGCCCAACCGGTTCGCCGGCGCAGGGGTCGCGCGTCTGGGCGACGACTTCACCGATCGCGACGTGGAGCGGCGCGACATTGCGCGCAGCCTCCTCACGCCTCGCGGGCACATGCTCATCTCGGGCCTGCGCCGGATGGGGAAGACCTCCGTGTTGCTGGCCGTGCAGGACGAACTGCGCGCAGCGGGGCACGCGGTGTTGTACGTGGATCTCTGGACGGCATCCAGTCTCGAGGACATGACGGCGCGAATCGCTCGGGCTGCCGCGGAGGCGCTCGGCCGGAGCTGGACGCACCTGATCCGCGAATTCGGTCAGCGGCTCAGGTTTTCGTTCGAAGTCTCTGAGACCTCGTCGGGACTGCTGATTCCGGTGCCGAAGCTCGAGTTTCGCGATGCGCCGCTGGTGGAGCAGCGCGCGCGTCTGGTGAGTGCATTTGAACTGCTCGAGTCGCTTGCGAAAGACAAGAAAAGCCGTCTCAGTGTGATCCTCGACGAATTCCAGGAGATCGAACGGCTTGGCGCCGAGGGATCGGGCGCAGCGGGGGTCAGCCCCCTGCGACAGCTCAGGGCCGTGGTGCAGCAGCAGTCACATGTGACGTATGCTTTCGCGGGCTCCGATGCGCGATTGATTGCGGCCGTGCAGTCGCGCGAGAACGGCGCGCTATACAATTTTGCGCGCCAGTATGTGATCGGTCCCATCGAGCCTGCGCACTTCGCCGGCTGGATCGAGGCTCAGTTTGGCGCAATGGGCATCGAAGCGCAGGGTCAGGGCCGGCGAATCATCGAGATTGCCGGACCTCGGACGCGGGACGTTCGGACCTTGGCCGAGAGCGTGGCGGAGAGTACGCGGCAGTCGGCGCGCGTGAGCGAGGAGGGCATCATTGCAGGCATGTTGAACCTTCTCCGCGAGCGCGCCGCCTCGTACGAGATGTCGTGGCGTTCGCTGACGCCGTTGCAGCAGAATGTCTTGCGCGCGGTGGCGGCGGAAGGCCGCGGACTGGCACGCGCGGTCACGCGGAAAGAGTTTGCGCTCGGTGATGCGAGTCGGGTGACGAAGGCGGTCGACGCGTTGGTCGAACGTGATGTGCTGGTCCGTGACGGTGCCCGGACGGTGTTCGATGATCCGTTCTATCGGGCGTGGGTGGTGGTGCATGTGCTGCCGGATGTGGGGCGGCATCATGCGGTGACGTACTTGCCGGAGGGGTAGGGGGCGGAGTGACTGGAGATGGTTGGCGGTTTGGCGACCGGTGTTTATCCTCACATTCTGCGATTCGCCGCGTGGTCCTTCCGGGCCGCGCTCCAATCACAATGCTGTTGCAGGCCGGCTACTAACACTCAGATCGATTCCGGTGGAGCGCGTCCGACAATCTCGGCTCGCCAAGACCGCTCAGGTCACCACTTAGCAACACATCAGACTTATATCGAAGCCGCCGCCTGTGCGGGACAGCGTTGCCCGACAGCTCGACCGGGCGGAACGTCACTCCGGACATGACCGCTGACACCACCTCACCGAGCGCGCCCCGTGGAATTCATCAACGTCGTGATGCTCCTGTTGCCGTTCGCCGCGGCCGTCTGGGCGCTCATCACTCTTCACCGCTTGGCGTCGGTCCTCGACGACGTGACCGAGCGGCTCGAACGGATCGAGAAGCTGGTGGGTCGCACGCGCACCGACGCGCTACGCGACCGATGATCGTCGTGCCTCGGAGGCCGGCAGCATGGCCGAGCGAAGGAGAGTGACATGCGCAATGACCCGGAATGACTCGCGATCGCCGGACTGTCTTTACACCCGCTCCACCAACACCCCGCACGCCGGCCCATACGCCGCCACCGCACCATCCGCCGTCACCAATCGCATCGGTTCACTCAACGCCTGAGCAATCAGCATCCGATCGAACGGATCCCGATGCAGCAGCGGAAGCTCCGCAAGCCGTAACGTGTGCATCGCTGTCACCGACAACTCACGCAGCCCAGCCTGCAGGGCCGCTGCCCGTATGTCGGAAATCGGCAGTGGGAATGACGCGACCCCGCGCGATTGCTTGATCACCAGCTCCCACCACGTGACCACGCTGACATAACACTCCGACTCGGCGCTGCCGAGCAGCGATCGGCTGTCGGACGTGAGGCGCTGGTCATCGAGCAGGAGCCAGAGGACGACGTGGCTGTCGAGCAGCAGGCGCATCAGCGATCGGCGCCTTCGAAGTCCGCCAGTACCTCAGGCGGCAGGGGCGCGTCGAAATCCGGGGGGATGACCAGCTTCCCCGCCAGCGACCCAAACGTGATGCCGCGCTCGCGGACGACAGCCGGAACGAGGGCCACTTGCGGGTAGCCATAGGCGCCGATCTCGATGCGCTCGCCCGCCGCCGCACGCTTGATCAGGGCGGAGAGCGACTTCTTCGCTTCTGCAATGGAAATGACTGTCATCTCAGGCCTCCGTGATCGCGTAAGCTAAAAATAGGTCGGATCTAAGTCAAGTTTGCCTCGTTGCGTCGATGGCGTTTGTCTGTGCCCAGCGGCCGCTGCTACCCGGCCATCCGCCGCCCTGCCAGCACCAACCCGGGTATCTTCGCTCCATGCGCATTGCCCACCTCGCCGACCTCCACCTCGGATTCCGCCAGTATCAGCGGCTGAGTTCGGCTGGAAACAACCAGCGTGAGGCCGACGTCGCCCGCTCCACCCGGCGCGCCATCGACGCCGTCATTGACGAGGCGCCGGACCTGGTGCTGATCGCTGGCGACGTGTTCCATCAGGTTCGACCATCGAACCCGATGATCCTGTTTGCGCTCCGCGAACTGACGCGCCTGCGTACGGCGCTGCCAGCGACACCCATAGTGATGATCGCCGGCAATCACGACCTGCCGCGGGCCGCGGAAACTGGATGCATCCTGGCGCTCTTCCGGACCATCGGGATCACGGTCGTGGAGCATGTCGCGGAACGAATCCGGCTCCCGGATCTCGACCTCTCACTTTTCGCGGTTCCCGACACCCTCGGCCAGCCGCTGCCGGCATTGACCACCGACCCCGGCGCGCGCTGGAACGTGCTCCTGCTGCACGGTGAAGTGAAAGGCGTGCTCCCCGATCGCGCGGTGATGGTCGATCGCAGTCCGAGTGAAGTGACGGTGGAAGAGTTGCAGCAGGCACCATGGGATTATGTGGCGCTTGGACACTATCACGTCCACCGTCAGGTGGCGAACCGGGCATGGTACGCCGGGTCGCTCGACTACGTCAGCAGCAACGCCTGGGGCGAGATCGCCGAACAACACCATCACGGCGTGCCCGGCAAGGGATTCGCGATGCACGATCTTGCCACCGGCGGCCACACGTTTGTGCAGGTGCCGATGGAGCGGCGATTCGTCGACCTCGACGCGATCGATGCGCATGCGCTGGCCCCGTCGGATATCGACGCGCAGGTGGCCGACCGGCTGGCGCAGATTCCTGGTGGGCTCGACGATGCGGTCGTTCGCCTGGTGGTGAGGGAGATCCCACGGCATATCGCACGCGATCTCGATCACAAGGCGATTCGCGAGTACAAGCGTCGCGCGCTGCACTTCCAGCTCGACACGCGAAAGCCGGAACTCGTGCGCACGCGCACGGGCTCAGGCGCGGGAGGTGCGCGTCCTTCGCTGCCGATGCTGGTTCGCGAGAAACTGGAAACGCGCGTCCTGCCCGGCGATATCGAGCGCGAAGGCTTTGTGACCCTCGGACTCGACTATCTGGCCCGGGTAAGTGAGCCATCGCCGATGACTCCCGAGCCGGGCGCCGAAGCCAGCTTCGTGCTGACTGCGCCGGACGCCTGATGAGGCTGCGCGCCCTTCGGCTGCAGAATTTTCGCCAGCACGTCGACACGCTGATCGAATTCGAGAACGGCCTCACTGGCATCATCGGACCGAACGGCGCCGGCAAGTCGACGATTCTCGAAGGCATCGCGTGGGCGCTGTACGGCAACACGGTTGCACGCGGCACGCGCGAGTCCATCAAGTTCCATGGCGCGGCCGCGCGTGCGGCGGTGCGCGTTGAACTCGACTTCGAGCTTGGGCCGCATCGGTATCGGATTGCGCGCGGTCTGACGTCCGCCGAACTGTTCATCGACGGCGCCGCAACGCCAGCAGCCAACAGCATCGGCGCAGTCGGTCAGTTGATCGAACAGCGGCTCGGGATGAGCAGTCGTGAGTTCTTCACCACCTATTTCACTGGCCAGAAGGATCTGGCGGCGATGGCTGCGATGGGCGCGGCTGATCGCGGTCGATTCCTCTCGCGTGTACTCGGCTACGATCGACTCCAGAAGGCGCAGGAGCTGGCGCGGCAGAAGCGTGCAGAAGTGATCGCGGCGCTGCGCGCCCTTTCGCAGTCGATCGCCGACGCAGAGATGCTCGCGGCCGAGGTGTCGGCGGCGCAGCTTGCAGTCCGGATGGCCGAGATCGCGCTGGCGAAGGCGTCGCGGGCGCTGGCCGTGACCGACAAGCAGGTAGAGCACGCGGAACCACTCTGGCGTGCCGCCGAACGCTCTCGCGCACACGATGTCGAGCTGCAAACTGTCGTCATCCGCGCAGAAGCGGCGATCGACGCTGCGCAGTCCGAGGTCGAGCGCACCGAGGCCGCAGTGGCTGAGGCGCAGCAAATGGTCGCCGGTCTCGCCGGAGTGCTCGCCGAGCTGGCGCCACTGGCCACGCTGCGCCTCGAGCTGCACGCCCTCGAGGAGCGCTCGCGTCAGGCGGCGCGCCGGCAGGCGCTGGTCGAGGAAATCGCGCGGCTGAATACCAGTGTTGCGGTCGCCGCCGCACGACTCGAACAGCTGTCGACCGCACCCACGCTGCGCGCCGAGGTGATGGCCGCGCTTGTCGAGGCGCGCACCGCCCATGGCTCGGCTGTCGAGGCGGCGAACGCCCGACGCACAGACTGGGTTCGAGACCGGCAGGAGGCAGAAACGCGTCGGCAGCAGAAGCGAGATGAGTATGCCGAGATCAAGGCGCAATACGAGAAACTGAAAGAACTGGGTCCCGATGCGCCATGCCCCACCTGTCTTCGGCCACTTGGTAACAGTCATGCCGCCCTGCTGGAAGAACTCGGCGACAAACTCGAACTGCTGCGCGTCGACGGTCAGTACTTCAAGCAGCGCGTTGAGCAACTGCTCTCCGAGCCGGAGGACTTGCGCGCGCTCGATGCGGCCCGGGTGGAGGGCGAAACCGCTGTCAGGCATCTCGAACGCAAGGAACTGAAGATCGAGCAGGCGCTGAAGGAGCAGGCCGAAAAGCAGCGCGAACTTGCACAGCTCACCGCACAACGTGACGAGCGTGAACTGGCGGTGTCAGCGCTGGCCGCGGAGTACGATGCTGGACATCATGCCACGGTGCGCGCAGCGGTTGCTTCGTTGAACGCGCTCGAGGTCCGGCACGCGGCGGCGAAGAGTGTTGTGGACGATCTGCCGGGTCGGATCGCAAGGCGCGCCGCCGCCCTCGCGAACCTGGCGACCGCTCGCGCGGCCGTCTCTGCCGCGCGCGAGGTGCGTGTGCGGCACGGATTCAGTCCGGAGCAGCACACTGCCGCCCTCGGCGCGTGGGAACTGGCCACCCGGCAACGCCAGTCGGCGGCCGTCGTTCGTGCCGGTGCCGAAAGTGATGCCACCAATGCGGCGGCGGCTCTCGCCCGCGCGCTGACCGCCGCCGAGCAGGCTGCCCGTGTGCGGGATCAGCAGCGGCAACTCGAAATCGAACGCCGCCAGCATGACGAGCTCGACACGGCCTACGGCGAGCTCCGAACGGAGCTGAACGCGCGGTTGCGCCCGGAGCTGGGTGAGATCGCCGGGTCGTTCCTGACCGACCTGACCGATGACCGGTACAACGAGTTCGAGCTCGACGAGAACTATGAGATCATTCTCATCGGCGGTGGCGTGCCACGGCAAGTGATCTCAGGCGGCGAAGAGGATCTCGCCAATCTGGTACTCCGGCTGGCCGTGTCGCAGCTGATTGCCGAGCGTAGCGGACAGCCGTTTTCGCTGCTGGTGCTCGACGAGGTCTTCGGGTCCCTGGACGAGCAGCGGCGCGCCAACGTCGTCGAGTTGCTCCGCCGGTTGCAGGATCGGTTCGAACAGGTGATCGTGATCACACACATCGATGGTGTTCGTGACGGTCTCGATCGGGTGCTCGAAGTGAGCATCGATGAGCAGACGGGCCGCGCGATCGTGGAGCAGCGTGACGGTGGCCGGCTGGTCGATGCAACTCTGGTGGGGGTGGAGGCGTAACGGTGGCGAGTCTGCGTACATGGCGTTCGGAGCCCGTCATCAGCGGCCCCGAACTGATTCAGCCGGGCGACATTCCGGCGTTGAACACCGTCTTCAGCGACGCGTTCTCCGAGCGTTATCGCAAGGACGGGCTGGTCGGTGTGCGCGTTCCATTCCTGAATCCACTGATCTGGCGCTACGCGATCGAGGGAGCGGGAGCAGGCGCCGTGCTCTGGCGCACCGATCGGGGTGGTATCGCCGCGTTCAACATTGCCCACCGGAGTGGGGTGGAAGGGTGGATGGGGCCGCTGGCGGTCACACCGGAGCTGCAGACGCGTGGCGTGGGGCAGACGATCGTGAGCTTTGGTGTCGATCATCTGCGCGGGCTTGGCTGTCGGGTGATTGGCCTCGAGACGATGCCGCGCACCATGGACAACATCGGGTTCTATTCGCAGCTCGAATTTGTGCCTGGTCCGCTCACCATCACGGTGACGCTCGACGCGGCCACCACCGACAGCAAGATCATGCTCCTCGGCCGCCTGCCGGTCCGGGAGCGCGACGAGGTGATGCTGGAATGCGCGGCGCTGACCGGATCTCTGCGCGAAGGGTACGACTTCACCCGGGAGATCCAGATCACCGATGCACTGACGATCGGAGACACTGTGTTCGTCCGCCGGGGTGGCCACGTCACGGCGTTTGCGATCTGCCATTCCGCTCCGCTGGTCGAAGGGCGCACGCGCGACGAAGTACGGGTCCTGAAGCTGGTGGCTGCCAGCGATGCCGACGCGGCGCAGCTGGTGACGCAGCTGGCCGAGTATGCGCGACGGTGTGGCACGCGTCGAACGGCGATTCGTGTACAGGGCGATGCGACGCGACTCTATGCGATGCTCATCGCCCGCGGCGGTCGTGTGCGCTGGACCGATCTTCGCATGACGCTGGCGGACTATGGGGAGCCATCTCAACCAACCGATGGCGTGATGCTGTCGAACTGGGAAATCTGACATGCGCCGGCCGACGGCGTCGCCGTGGCGGGCTGTGACGAGTGCCGCGACCAACCGTCCAGTTGACGAATGGTCTCACAGACACCAACGTTGTGACAGCATATGATCAGGAACGGGAAGGCATAATTTTTGAGCCGATAAGTCTGCCGGTGAAGTCCGATAAATCGTGCTGACGTCATGCCCCAGTGCGGGGAAGGCGGAAGGCTGCGGGTGAGGGCTGTAGCGTATCGACGGGCTTCAAAAAC
>JANNVN010000283.1:0-11471 GCA_031414435.1 Gemmatimonadaceae bacterium | reverse complement strand
CACGGCCCTCTGACACCAGGTCGAGGGTCGCGAACTCCTGAAACACTCGCACCGGATCCGCTGCACTGAGAACCGTCACGGCACTGGTCAGCGTGATGCGTGTTGTCCGTGTCGCAGCGGCGGAGAGGATTACGACCGGCGCTGAATCGAGGAATTCCGGACGGTGATGTTCCCCGATGCCGAAGACGTCGAGCCCGACCTGATCGGCGAGCTCGATCTCGGCGAGGAGTGTTTGCATGCGCTCGACCGGCGTCAGCGCGAGCCCGGTGACCGGGTCGGGGATGGACGCGGCGAAACTGTCGATGCCGATCTGCACGATGGGTGTTCCCTGCGCTGCGGAAGGCGGCAGGGAGCAGCCGTCCGGAGGCACAATCCGAGGAGTTGTTGGGCACCGGTTTCGATGCCATGGCTGTCCGGAAGGTACCGGGGCGGGGAACACACCGCCCCGGACGTTGGTCGGGTTGACGGTCGCGGTCGAGGCCTTCCGCCCGCGGTGTGCAGGCCGCATCCTCCATCGATGCCAGCCACCGCGAACCGCCTCAACGTCTTCTCCGAGTCCGTCATCCGCAGCACGACGCGGATGTCGAACCAGTTTGGCGCCATCAACCTCTCGCAGGGGTTCCCCGATTTCGACCCACCCGAGGAGGTGCTGACCGCGCTCGAGCGGGCGACGCGTGGTCCGTTTCATCAGTACGCCGTGACCTGGGGCGCGCCACGCTTCCGGGCTGCGCTGGCCGCGAAGATCGAGCGGTTCACTGGACTCTCGGTCGATCCGGATCGCCATCTCGTCGTCACCTGCGGCAGCACCGAGGCGATGGCCGTGGCGATGATGACCGCCTGCAATCCCGGCGACAAGGTGGTGGTTTTCTCGCCCTTTTACGAGAACTACGCGGCGGATGCGATCCTCGCAGGCGCCGAGCCGATTTACGTGCCGCTTCGGCCACCGGATTTCGGTTTCGATCCCGAGGAGCTGGCGCGTGCCTTCGCACAGAAACCGAAGGCGATCGTGCTCTGCAATCCCTCGAACCCGACCGGCAAGGTGTTCACGCGCGACGAGTTGCTGACCATCCTCGAGCTGGCCGAGCAGCACGACTGTTTCGTGATCACGGACGAGCCCTACGAGCACATCGTCTACGCCCCGCACACGCACACGTACTTTGCTTCGCTGCCGGGCGCGTTCGATCGTACGATCACCTGCAACTCCCTCTCGAAGACCTACTCGATCACCGGCTGGCGACTGGGTTACGTGCATGCGGCGCCGGCGGTGATCGCGCAGGCGCGCAAGGTGCATGACTTTCTCACGGTCGGTGCCGCCGCGCCGTTACAGGAAGCGGCGGTGGCGGGGCTGGAACTGCCGGACAGCTACTACACCGGCCTGACTGCGCTCTATACGCGCAAGCGCGAAATCTTCCTCGACTACCTGCGGCGGTCCGGGCTGCCCTTCAGTGAACCGCAGGGGGCGTACTACGTGATGGTGGACATCGCGTCACTCGGCTTCACCACTGACACCGAGGCCAGTGAGTGGTTCATCTGGACGGTGGGTGTGGCGGGCGTGGCAGGGTCGAGTTTCTTCCGTGAGCCGGTGCAGAACTTCATGCGGTTTCACTTCGCCAAAAAGGAAGAGACGTTGCACGCGGCGGGTGAACGATTGCTCCAGACGACGGCACTTCGGCAGCGGCCTGCTTCCGGCTGAAAGACCGCTCGTCGTGCTGGTGTGTGAACGCGTGGTCATGGGCCGCCGTCACGGATGTCAGCGCTCGTGCCGCAGCTGTTCGATCCGGGACTCAATTGACGGCAACACGAACAGGTTGTCCGCGATGTGCGCAATCTCCTCGGCTTCCCGCCACGCGGCTTCGAGTGCGGCGAGCTCGCCATCCATCGCGCGACGCTCGCTTTCTTCGTGCAGTGCCATTTCGAGGGCCAGTCGGTCACGGGGCTGCAGTGTGTGCAACGCCCCTGGAATCGTGGTGATCGCCTCGACATCGGTGTCCCAGAAACCGGTCTTCTTGCGCTTCCAGCGCGCATCAGCGGCCCGCGCGCCCGTGCGTTGCTGGACGTCATCCAGCACGCGCATGGGATCGCCCCGGGCTTCGAGCAGATCGACCGCGTCACGGACCTGACGGGTCGATCCGCCGAAGCGATTCACCGTCGGCAGCAGTCGAGCTGCGGCGCGCATTGCGTCGTCGCCGAGAAGCAGGTGGGTGCCCTCCGTCGACTCGAGTCGCAGCGCGAGGCGTCCGAACGCGTCGCTCCGCTCGAGCACACTCATGCGCGCGTGTTTCCGCTGCACCTCCACCAACCGTCCGTCCGTCAGGGCGATACGACCGATCGACTGTCCGGGACGGCCATTGATCAGCGCGTCGTAGCCCTGCGTGGCGAAAGCGCCGAGGAAGCCGACGCCAACTCCCGCGGCAAGGATCCCGCCGATCAGCGTCGCGGCGCCACCGACCGTCACGCCGGTGATCATCATCTGCCGTTTGCGCCGATGGCCGAACTGATCGCCATATCGCCACGCTGCCATCTCGGGCCGCTGGGGATCACCGATCCGGATCAGATCGATGCCCTCACGCAACCGTGCCAGTCCGACGTTGTCCGTGCTCACGCGCAGCCGGCTGTCGCGAAAACGGCCTTCGGCCGCATCGATCACTTCGAGGCGCTCATCGAGTGGAGACAGATTCCAGCGCGCACACGACCGGCAGACCACCCAGAGTCGCCCTCTCGCTGAATCGAACGCCAGGCGCGTCCCGACCGGAAACTGCTCGAAGGCCTCGTTCCGCCCGAGATCGGAGTTGCAGTGAATGCAGGTGGTGTACATGCGTGGCGCGCGTGAAGACTCGAAGGGTCGCGTACACCAGACTAGCCGAGCTGGTGCCCGGGGTCAGCTGCGGCACATGGTCCATACACCTTCTGTGCATCTGCGGTGGTGGACGTTTCGTACGGCCGCGATTCGGTTCGGGGGCACGCAGCAGGCTACGGCCAAGGGAATCCTGGTTCGGGCTCGCTCTGGCGACAGTGAGCACAGAGCTTGACAGTTAACTGTCATCAGTGCATAGTTATGGCGTGACTACCTCCGTGCACCCGACACCGCCCTCACTGCGCGAGCGACAGACCGCCGCCACCAGGGCGATCATCCTCGATGCGGCTTTCCAGATTCTGACCGGAGAAGCGAGGGAGGTGATCTCCCATGAGCTGGTGGCCGCGCGTGCGGGTGCCAGTGCGAGGACGATCTACCGCCACTTCCCCACCCAAGGCGACCTCTATCGGGCCCTGTGGGAAGAACGGCTTCGCGACTTCATCCCGCCGGGCTTCCCGACGAGCCTGGACGATATCGCGACCAAGGCCGTCGAGGCCTTTGCGCGATTCGATGCGCACGAGCCGGTGATTCGTACCCTGATGGCATCGCCGGCCGGCATGCGGGTTCGCGACCGGGGTGGTGTGGAGGGGCGCGCCGCGTTCGACGCCGCCCTCGCCCCGCTGCTCGGCCACCTCGATCCCGACGCGCGACGGCTGGTGGTGGCGGTGTTCGTTGCCTTGTTCTCGTCCCCGTACTGGCAGGTACTGCGCGATCGCGCAGCGCTCACCGGTCCCGAAGCCCAACGCGCGGTGCACTGGGCATTGCAGGCGCTGCTTGCCACACTCACCCGTCAACCGGACATCAAGCCATGATCACCACGTCAGCGACAGTCGAGACTCCAGCCACGCCGTCGGTGCGATCGCTGGTGCTCTCAGCCACCGAATCGCGCACCGCCGCGCCACTCAACATCGTGGGCGAGGAGACACTGGTGAAGGTCAGCGCGGCCGACTCGGACGGGCTGTTGTCGTTCTTCCATCTTGACGCGCCGCCGATGTCCGGCCCGCCGCGCCACGTACACTCGCGCGAAGATGAGCTATTCTATGTGCTCGAGGGTGATGTGGTATTCGAGCTCGATGGTGAGCGTCACGGTGTGTCAGCAGGTGGGACAGTCTATCTGCGACGTGGCGTCGTGCACGCATATCAGATCTTTGATCGCCCCGCCCGCTTGCTGATCGCGACCACTCCGGGCGACTTTTCGACGTTCTTCGAAGAGATGTCGGCGATGACGCCCGTTGGTGGTATGCCGGAGATGGGGCCGCTGCTGGCACTGCACGAGCGGTATGGTATCACGATCGTGGGACCGCCAATGACGGCGTGAGCCCCTGCGGGTCCACCTCCATGTCAGCGAATGCGCGCGAGTCGACAGCTCTTCTCTGTGCTCGTACTTGCGGTGGCCAGCGTGTTCGGTCTCACGTCAACGTTGAACGCGCAGTCTGCGCGGTCCGCATCGCCGCCAGGGCAGACCCGACCGCGCGTGGCGGTCGTGCTCAGTGGCGGTGGTGCGAAAGGCATCGCTCACATCGGTGTGTTGCAGGTGCTCGAGTCGGCGGGCATCTCGGCGGATGTCGTCACCGGCACCAGCATGGGCGCGCTCGTTGGCGGCCTCTACGCCATTGGCTACTCGCCAGCCGAACTGGACGCCCTCGTGCGCCGGCTCGACTGGCCGAGATACTTCAGCGACGCCAGCGACTACCACTTCCTTGGCATCGATCGTCGACTGTCCGGTGATCGCACGCTGCTCAACGTGCCGATGAAGCGGTGGCGGCCATCGCTGCCATCCGGCGCCATCAGCGGCCAGCGAATCTCCCGGTTGCTCAGCACTCTGACGTGGCCGGCGCAGACGACCCGTGATTTCACGACGCTGCCGCGCGCCTTTGCCGCGGTCGCCACCGATATCGAAACGGGGCAGGCAGTGGTGCTCGACAGCGGCTCGCTTGCGCTGGCGTTACGGGCGAGTATGTCGCTTCCCAGCGTCTTCGAGCCCGTCCGGCTCAACGGTCGCTTGCTTGTCGACGGTGGCGTGGCGCGCAACCTGCCGGCGACCGAAGCACGCGCCCTTGGTGCCACCGTCGTGATCTGCAGCGATGTCGCCGATCCGCTGGCCAAGGCAGACCAGCTCCGCTCACTGGCCGATGTACTCGTGCAGACGATTTCGTTCCAGATGTCGGCATCGACGCTCGTGCAGCAGAAGCTCTGCGACGTGAGCATTCGCCCCGACCTCAGTGGCCTCACCGCAACCGACTTCACCAGCCCTGGCGCGATCATCGCGCGGGGGGCTGCGGCGGCTGAATCGATGCGCGATGCGCTGGCAGCACTGGACGTCGGGCGGCCCCCGCTCGCGGCGACGGCACGGCACGGCGTCTGGTCCGACTCGGTCCGGGTCAAGCGTGTGGTCATCGACGGGCTCACCGGCCGGGCGGCACTCCGCGCCCGACGCGCGCTTGAACTGAGGGAAGGCGCGTGGCTCACGGCAGCGACGCTCGATTCCGCGATGCAGCGCGCCTACGCAACGGAGCTCTACGAGCGCGTGCAGTATCGCATCGACGCCGACGCCAGCGACACGATCGCCGTGGTCACAGCCATCGCGCGCAATCAGGATCGGGCAGGCGTCGGTATTCGCTTCGATGATACCTACAAGGCGTCGCTGCTCTTCTCGGCCCTGATCAGGAACTGGATCGGCTCCGGATCCACCACCGAGATCGAGTTGCGTCTCGGAGAACAGCTCCGCCTTGCGGTCGAGCACATCTCAACCAGCGTCCAGAATCCTCGCTACGCGTTCGGTGGGGGGGCGTCGCTCGTTCGCACGCCGCTGCCGATCTACATCGGTGGTCAGCGCACTGCCGAGATCTCGCTCTCCGTCGCCACCGTCCGCGCGTTCGCCGGCGCGAAGCTCGGCAGGCATGGCGGTGTCGGACTCGAATTCACTGGTGAGGCATCCGAAGCATCGACCACCATCGCGGTCAGCGATTCGACTCGGCGCGATCGGTTCGGAAGTGTGGCCGTGGTGTTTGCGTGGCACGCGCTCGACCGGCCGATCTATCCGCGTCGTGGCCTCGCGTTGTACGCGCGCTCGGAGTACGCCACCGGGAATACGCGGTTCACACAGCACGTGGCGCGTGCGCAGCTGGCGCAGCCGATCAGGGCGCGATGGACATTGCTGGTGGACGGAGCGGTCGGGACGGCGACAGGTGGAGATGTGCTGCCGGTCCATCGGTACTTTCAGCTTGGGGGCGCCTATCCAAGCGTCATGTTTCCCGATCGACAGATCGGTTTCGCCGGTTTGCGCCACATCGAGGAACTCGGCACGTCGGTCGTGCGTGCCGGTGCCGGCCTGCGCTGGGAGCCTCGCCGTGAGGTCTTCGCCACGATACGGTCGAACACCGGCTACGCGGGCGACGTGCTCTCGCTCGCGCGGCGTCGCCTTCACACCGGAATCGGCGGCAGTCTCGGATCGATCACACCGTTCGGACCGATTGAGATCACAGCCAGCGCGCAGGACCGGCGCGGTGGGACGCGACTCGAACTCAATCTGGGTCGGATGTTCTGACGGTTGGCGCCCTGACTCGGGCGCCGACCGTCAGGCTGCAGCCTGCACACCACCGCTTGACATACGCGCGACGTGATCAGCGTTGCATGCGCGAGAACATGAACTGCACGGCGAGATCCGTCGTGCTCCAGAGTTGGATGTCTGCGCCGCTGCCATAGCGCTGCGCTCCGAGCTGGCCACGATCGAAGCCATAGCTCCACAGTTCCGTATGGAACCCGGACTGCTCGACCGCCAGCCGCACCTTGTCGAGCGACGCGCGCAGTTCGCTCACGTACGGCGCTGTTGTCGTTGGTGCGAGTTGTTGTGCCTGTGCAATCCGGGCCGCAGTGCCGAGCAGGAAGAGATTCACTTCCCGGCCCCAGACCACGCGCGGGCCATGATAGGGGTCCTTCACGAAGGCGTCCCACACCGCCGGTGTCGCATACGCATCATTGGAGACGACCGGCCCAATGCCATCGACGAACAGTCCGGCAGGATACGGTCGCGCAAACAGGCGCACGTCACGCAGCGTGTTCGCCATTTCGTCCGGAGTCGAGGCGGTGGTGCGCCCTTCGCCGTCACCGAGAAAGAGCTGCGTGGCCGGATCGGTGTTGGCAACGCCGATTGGCGCGCCGCTGGCATCCAGTGCCACCGCGAGATACGTGAGCGAGTCGGAGACTGCGGCCGGTATGGACGCGCGGGACTGCCACCAGCCGCGCTCCGCCTCGGGCATCGCGGCCAGCCGGGTCAGCGTGGCGGCGCGGACTTCGTCGGCGCTCAGCCGCACGAGGAAGTGTCGTGACGCAGTGCGCCAGGTTGCGATCGCGCGCTGCAACGCCGCCCGATCGCGCGCGTAGACGGCCAGCGGCGAATCGCCGGCAGTGGCCTTGGTGGTGGAGATCCCGAGCTCGCGCATCGCGTCGAGAATCTGCCCGACCGACTCCAACGCATGCGGTACCCAGATCGCATTGATGTCCATCGCGTACCGGCCACCGGCGTACCCGGCGCCGCTATCGCGCCAGCTGGATGTCGCCCATCCGGAGGGTTCACGCGGTGGGAAGCCAATGAGGTTCGCCGTCACCGGTGACGCCGCGTATGCGGAGGTGAGTTGCGCGACCAGCGACAGCTCGCGCAGCAACAGCTCGGCCCGCGTGCCACCGCCATCACGAGTATCAAGCAGGAACGCGCGTTTCGCATTCGCGGGGACGGCGGGATCGGTGATCCATCGTGCCACCACGATCGGCAGCTGATACTCGTCATCGATCATGTGGTAGTTCTCGCGCACGACACGCAGGCGACGCAGCACGGTATCCGCGCGCGCCTCGAGCGAGTCAGCAGCGCTCCGTTCGCCACGCTGTGCACGATCCAGATGCGCCGCAATCAGGTCCGCATACTCGGCCGCGGACTCGCGCACCGCCTGATCACCGAGTGCCTCTTCATGGCTGACATCACCCCGCGGCGCAAGCTTTCGGAGCGCCGTGGCAATGACGGCTTCGAGCGTTTCATGCTGCCAGATGGGGCGCATCATGAGCGCCGTCATC
The DNA here is from genome assembly GCA_031414435.1 of Gemmatimonadaceae bacterium. GTDB lineage: Bacteria > Gemmatimonadota > Gemmatimonadetes > Gemmatimonadales > Gemmatimonadaceae > JACMLX01. The sequence goes on along the minus strand of JANNVN010000283.1, from coordinate 3,550 downwards.
AGCATGTCGCGCCCGAAGTACGTCGCGTAGGTGGGGAGCCCCGCCATCAGCTTCTCACGGGAGACCAGCAGCTCGACGCCACTGACCTGTCGCTCCATCCGCCGGGCGCGAATGGCGGCGGTATCGGTCACCGCGGCCGCGGCTCCGCGTGCGCGCGTCGCCTCGAGAAAGGCGAGAAACTGCGGCGTAAAAATCTGTTCGCGCGAGAGGGGCGTGAGTGTCTTTGCGGTGGTCGTGACGCGCACTGTGAACTCGATGGCGCTGCCGGCGCGCGCCACCAGCGACAGCGAGTCGCTGGTGACAGTGGCGGCGACCGCGGCCTGCGGCGCGCGGATCTCGAGGGACATCGTGTCACGTGCATCGAGCGTGACCTGCTGCACGCGAGCGATCCAGGTGCCGCGCTCGGCACGCAGCGAGATGCCGGGGTACATCCGCGACCGCAGAACGGCGACGGACGGGGCATTGAGTCGACGAAGGTGCCGCGCGCGCGTCGCGGCCGGCAGCCGCTCGAGGGCGGCGATCAACCGGTCGACTTCGGGGATCGCGTAGGGGGCCGCGTCGAATGCGTCCTTCGCCTTTTCGAAATACTGAAAGTCGCGTTCCACCCGCATCGAGCCGAGGAGGAACCAGCCGAGGTGGAGGCGTGGTGCGGCGGCTCGCAATGACTGTTGGAAGACGCGGGTGCGGCCCGTCTGGCTGACGGATGCCGTGGTCGCTCCCCATGCGATCTCCGCGGTCTTTCCTGCTGCGTCCCGCGCGGTGAAGCCGACGCTGGCGTTGTCGGCATCCGCGAGCAGATGCACGACGCGCGCGCTGCGCTGATCGATGTAGGTCTGGAGGGTATTCCGCGCCGCGTCCCGAAAGAAGCGCGTCTGATACCCGCGGTAGGCGGTGGTGTCGTCCAGTCCGGCGTCGGGAAAGCTGAGGACCGGCTGGATGGTGCGCGGCGGGGCGCCGAGCTGCGCGAGAAGCGCGAGAGCAAGGAGGGGCATCGGTCGACGGGGCGGGTCGGGCGTGACGCCGGGCTTCGCGGCGGGGGGGGGCGCTCTGGCGGCGAACCGGCGGACCCGAGAGCCACCATCCGCGCCGGCGAATCCTACCTCGTGGGACGCAAATGGGCGAACCGCTCGCGGAATATGCAGATTCGTGCAGGAATAATCGGTATTCAGTGCCGACAATTGCCGAAATGCGTAGATACGTGCACAGGCTAGACCGTGTAACTGTCTATAGCAGCTATAGCGCAGGTCATGGGCGCTGCTGTCTGCTTTGGTACCGCATCTTGACAGCGCACGTGCCGACGGCGAGCGTAGCCCCCAACAATTCCCCGGCAAAAATGCGTTGAACCGGTTCGTTCCGGTGAGACGCCGCTTGCCATGCCAGTCCCCCGCGCCTGAGGTACAGCTCACTCCAACGTGATCGGTCGTGTGACGCACGCCAACGGGGTGAGGTGAGTTGCGAACCGTTGCAACTCGGCATGCCGAAATCTGACGAATGGTGCGTATCAGGTTGCGTTTGTTCCATCCTCGTGCAGGAAGTGGACCGCGCGATACGACGCCTAGGCGGCGGGCAGGAAGGCGGTGCGACGACGCGCCGTGATGGATGCACGGCGCAACGAGCGACCCGGTGTTTTGTGTACGTCACCGGGGCGCCATCGGAATGCCAGGGCAGAATGCAGCAGGAATAGTTCCGTGAGCAAAGAGGTCCGCAGGTGCAGGTGCTGTCTCGACGTTCGATCTCCTGTCCTCCCCGTGTCAGGAGCGAGCCCGTATGACAAAACCCTCCGCATGATTCAGGAGAGCAGACGAATGAAGGTGATCAGAGGTCTGATGGCCGCAGCAGTAGGCGGCCTGTTGATGGCGAATCCGCTGCAGGCACAAGGTGCCCGCGGCTCGATTACCGGGCGAGTCGTTGACTCGACAAGCCAGTTGCCGATGCAGAGCGTGACCGTGACGATCGAGGGCACCCAGCGCGGTGCCATCACACGCGTCGATGGCACGTTCACCTTGGCCGATCTTCCGGCCGGTACCGCGCGACTCCGCGTGACGCGCATCGGCTATACCCCGCAGGTCAAGGATGTTGCCGTCGTTCCGGGCACACCGGCGACCGTGCGGTTCGTGATGCAGGCTGTGGCGGCGAACCTCGGAGCCGTCGTCGTGACGGGGTACGGGTCGCAGCGCAAGGAAGCCGTGACGGGTTCCGTGGCTACGATCAGCGCCGACGAAGCAAACGTCGGTGTGGTGGCCAACCCGACCGCCCTCCTCACGGCACGCGCGCCCGGCGTAAACGTGACGTTGAACAGCGGTGAGCCGGGTGCCGGTGCACAGATCCGCATCCGCGGTGGTACCTCCATCAGCGGCGGCAACGATCCGCTCTACGTCATCGACGGCGTGCCGCTCCAGAACAACGAGTCTGAAGCCCGCGGTATCGGCATCGGCGGCTCGTCGGCACTCGGTCGAAACCCGCTCAACGCGATCAACCCGAACGACATTGCCTCGATCACGGTTCTGAAAGACGCCGGCGCAACGGCGATCTACGGCAGCCGCGGTGCGAACGGTGTGGTGCTGATCGAAACCAAGAAGGGTCGTCCGGGCGCCGCCACGATGGAGTATGAGACGTTCGTCGCCGCCAGCCAGCGGTCGAATGATCTTGGCTTCCTCACCGGCACCGAGTATCGCTCGTTCATCTCGCGTGAAATCGCCAAGGGCACGCTGCCTGCCTCCCGCCTCGCGTCGCAGGGCACCGCGAACACGAACTGGGAAAAGGAGCTGGCGCAGACCGGCATTCAGCAGAATCACAATCTGTCATTCGCTGGTGGCAACCAGAGCACGACCTTCCGTGCCTCGCTCAACTTTGCCGACCAGCAGGGTGTTGTGCTCTCGAACGGGTTCAGCCGTCTGCAGGCGCGCCTCAACGGCTCGCATGAAGCACTGAACGGCAAGCTCCGTGTCGGGCTCAACCTGAGCTCGTCGCGCGTCGATAACGATTACCTGCCCTTTGAAAACACGGGTGGTTTTGAAGGTGGTGTGTTCGTGAACCAGGCCGTGTACAACCCGACGCGCCCGGTGTTCCGCGCCGATGGCTCGTACTTCGAAGAGGGCCTGGGTCGTCAGGGCGTCCGCAACCCGGTCGCGCTGGCCAATCAGGTGCTGGATGATGGCGGCACCAACCGTACGCTTGCCAATGTGACGTCGTCGTATCAGCTGCTGCCCAGCCTCTCGGTGCAGTTGAATGTCGGCACCGACCGCTCCAACGGTCAGCGCAACATCTACATCCCGCGCATCAGCCCGGCCGGCGCAGAGTTCGGCGGTCTGGCGCAGCAGGCGCAGCGCGGCCTGTCGAACAACAACCTGCAGTCGCTGTTGACCTGGTCGCCGACCGTGGGCCACGAAATCGACTTTGACATCGTGGGTGGCTACGAGTTCACCGATTTCGACAACACAGACTTCGCGGCTCAGGCGCAGGGCTTCACGACGGACGCCTTCGGCTACAGCCGGCTCGATGCCGGTGCCCGCCCGCAGCCGCCGTCGTCCTTCCGTGAGGAGAGCCGTCT
>JANNVN010000282.1:0-5597 GCA_031414435.1 Gemmatimonadaceae bacterium | reverse complement strand
TGCCGCGATGATCATCATTGGCTCGACCATTCGCACGTCGGTGCTGGCCCGGGCGCGGGAGATCGGCATCATGCGGCTGGTGGGTGCCACCGACAGCTTCATTCGCGCGCCCTTTCTGATCGACGGCGTGCTCAAGGGACTGATCGGTGGTGTGATGGCGGTGGGATTGATGTGGATCACCCGCGCCGCACTGACGGCGACGGTTTTTGCCTTCCAGTTCTTTCCGGCACCGGTCCTGGTCCTCTGCGTCGTCGTTGGAGGTGTGATCGGGTTGCTCGGCAGCGCAGTGTCCGTCGGCCGGCAACTCAAGCGCGTGTGACGCAAATGCGAGGGTTCCGTGGTCTGATCGCTCTGGCGGCAGCCCTGCTCGTCGGCTCCGTGCCGGCAGTGGCGCAGACGATTCCGTCGTCCCAGCGGATCGCCACGCAGCGCGCCGAGCTTGAACGCATTCGCAAGGAGCGCTCGGATCTGCAGCGTCGGATGCAACAGCTGCAGGGCACAGTCCACGACCTGTCGGAAGAGAAGCGCAACATCGCCATGCAGGCCGACGCCACCGCACGCGTGGTTCGCTCGCTCGATTCGCAGCTCGAGGGGATTCAGGAGGAGGTGCTCGATGCCACGTCGAGCCTCGCCGGGGCCGAGGACGAGCTGGTGACCAAGCGTGCCGTGCTGCAGCGCCGGTTGCGTGATGTGTACAAGCGTGGACCGCTCTACAGTCTCGAAGTGCTGCTCTCGGCCGAGAGTTTCGGCGGCCTCGTGGCACGCTACAAGATCCTGCACGCACTCACGCTGCGCGATCGCACGCTCGTTGCCAGCGTCGAACGGCTGCGTGATCAGATTGCGCGCCAGCGCGGGCAGATGGTCCGGTTGCAGGAAGACATCGAGCGCAGCAAGCAGGAGAAGGCACAGGAAGAGGACCGACTCCGCGCGCTCGAGGCGCAGCGCGGACGGAGCATCAGCGTCGCGGAAAGGCAGACGCAGGTGGTGCGAAGCCGACTGGCAGAAATCGAACGGTCCGAAGGTCGGCTGCGCGGCGTGATCGCGAATCTCGAAGACGTACGCCGTCGCGCGGAAGCCGCAGCGGCGGCGGCGGCGAATGCGGCACCGCCGACGGTCGCGGGCCGACCGAGCGCACCCGCCGTCCGCGCCGCACCGACGGCGGCCAGCACCATTCGCACCGCCGATTTCGGGCGACTCGACTGGCCCGTGGACGGCACCATCCTCTATCGATTCGGGCGCACCGTCACGCCGGAGAACACGACGCTGCGCTGGAACGGTATCGGCATTCAGACGGCACGCGGCACACCGGTGAAATCCATCGCCAGTGGTGAGGTGGTAGTGTCGGAGAACATCGGGACGTACGGCATGACCGTGATCGTGCAGCACGGCGCAGGCGACTACTCGGTGTACGGTTCGCTGGCGGAGGCCAATGTCGCCAAAGGCGCGCGAGTGCAGAAAGGTCAGGTGATCGGCAGCGTCGGCACCGCCGACCCCGACATGCCGCCCCACCTGCACTTCGAGATCCGTCGTTCGCGGGGAGCCGCGGTCGATCCACTGGACTGGCTGCGAGGGCGATAGAGGATGGCGACGAAGAAGGCCGCGAAGAAGGCCGCGAAGAAGACCGTGAAGAAGGCCGCGAAGAAGGCCGCGAAGAAGACCGTGACGAAGAAGACCGCGGCGAAGAGGCCGGCGGCGAAGCCAAGCACGCTGAAGACATCGACGCCGAAGAAGTCGACGGTGAAGCAGAGCACAGTGAAGACATCGACGCCCAAGACGTCGACGGTGAGGAAGAGCACCGCGAAGACGGCAACGGTGAAGAAGTCGACCGTGAAGACGACAGCAGTCACGAAGACCACTGCGGCCCGGCGTGCGCAGCCGTCGAACCCTCTGGTGCCCCAGAGGCGCGACCACGACTCGGCCACGCTGCCCCCATTGCCGCGCGTGCCGGCCGGCGTTCTCCTCGGCACACACGTCAGCTCGCAGGGTGGATCGTTCGCCGCACCACCGCGCGCGCTCGAGATCGGCGCCACGGCGCTGCAGCTCTTCACCAAGACGCCGAACCAGTGGAGGGAACGCGACATCGACGCCGATGAAGTGGCGCAGTTCCGGGCGGCGCTGGTCGCCGCCGGCTCACCGGTGACCGTGTCGCACGACAGCTACCTGATCAACCTCGCGTCACCCGACGACGCACTCCGCGCCCGCTCACGCGAAAGCTTCGCCACCGAACTGCGCCGGTGCCATGCCCTTGGCATCCATTTCCTGGTGTCGCATCCGGGCAACTATATGGATGACCGCGACGCCGGCCTTGCGCGGAACGCCGAGGCGATCGCGCAGGCACTGCGCGACGAACCGGGCGACACGATCCTCTGTCTCGAAACCACGGCGGGTACCGGCACCGCACTCGGCGCGACGTTCGAGGAGCTCGCCGCGATCATCGAGGCGCTTCCGACTGGCGTCCGGTCACGCGTCGGGATCTGCGTCGACACCTGCCACATCTACTCAGCAGGCTACGACATCGTCAGCGACTTCGACGGCGTGATGGAAACCTTTCATCGTACCCTCGGCCTCGAGCGGCTGCGTGTCTGGCATCTGAACGACTCGAAGACACCATTCAACAGCCATCGCGACCGGCACGAACTGATCGGTGACGGTTCGCTCGGCGACGCGCCCTTTCGGCGGATCATGACCGATCCGCGATTCGCGCATACGGTCAAGATTCTGGAGACGCCGAAACTCGATGACGCGACGCGGACCGACCGGACGATGCTCAATCGGTTGCTGCAGTTTCTCGACTAGTGGCGTGTCAATGAAGTTCAGAGAGCATGCAGCCGGCTGGGGCGCCCGAAAGGCACGTTGAACACCGCATCAAAAGCAGCGAGAACTGCAGGGATGTTCAAGGCGGCCAGCCGGAATGCTCCGACGGACGACGCCTCCGCGAACTTCAGCGACACGGCACTAGAACCCGAGCCGATACACCACCGACAGGTTCCGCCCGGGATTGAACGTGAATGCCTTGATCCGGCTTGTCGCATCGGCATATCGTTCGTCGAGCAGGTTGTCCACTCGCGCCGTGAGGGTCTGGATCACGCGCTTGGAGGGAATGGTCCAACTCGCGTTGACGTTGAGCATGGTGTAGCTGTCCGTGGGCACATCGGTCGCGTTGTCCGCAGCGACGCGTGTCTGCTGCAGCACCCGCCGGGCATCGCCGCCAATGCTCCACACGCCACGGTCGTAGCGCACCGAGCCACCGACCCGAGCGGCCGGAATGAACGGCAGGTTCGTGCCGCCGGACACGCGGCCGCGCACAGCGTCGGCCAGCGCACCGATCACGAAGTGGCGGGCCACCACCGTCTCACCGGAAAACTCGAAGCCGGTCAGTGTCGCATTGCGCTGGAAGAAGTTCACGCGCGGGACCAACTCGCCATCTACATCCTCGGTCCCCGTCGCAACCGGAAGGATGTACCCGTCGATCGCGTTCCTGTACCCGGACAGCTGCATGAACCCCTGCGCTCCCTGCGCGCGCAGGACGACATCCAGACCGGTGCTCGTCTCGGGGGTGAGGGTTGCATTGCCGACGTCGAACGTGCCGACCGCGACGTGGAAACCATTCGAGAACAGCTCCTCGACGGTCGGTGCGCGGAATGCACGCGAGGCGCTGCCACTGAGCGTGAAGTGCTCTGCGAACGGCAGCGACAGGCCGAGTGAGCCGCTGCCGTTGGTGAAGGTGCGCGACTGTGCCAAGGCGAATCGTGGATCGGTGCCCGCCTTCGACTCGATCCGGAACGAATCGAAACGACCGCCAAACTGCAGGCGCGGCGTGCGGGATTCGGCGGCACCGGTGGTGAGGGGAACTTCCTGATAGATGAAGCCCGCCACGTTGGTGTTGTTGGCCGCTGGAGTGAACGCCTCGTCGCCGATGGGCTCATACTGTCGGAGGAACATCTGGCCACCGACGGTGCCGCTGACTCGCCCGAACTGTGTCTTGCCGGTGAGTGATGCCGTCTGCGACTTGAGGTTGAAGGTGGTGCCGATGGCACCATTGGCCTCGACTTCATCGTGTGTATAGGACTGCACGGTGCCCTCGAAGCGCACATAACTCAGCGCACGAGCGCCAGTCGTGAGTCCGGCACGCGCCTGCAGTCCCTTGCGCACACCGTCGATGCGGATCGCTTCGCCGCCTGTCTCGAACGGAACGCCGTATTCGAAGTCAGACTGCCGGTAAACGACGCCTGCCGAGAGTCGATCGCCCACATAGCCGATGCCCGCTGTGCCATTCCACGTGCGGGCGTCACTGTTCGGCTGCGGCCCACCACCACCGCCGGTCCGATACGCGGATTGATCGCGGAAGGTGCCTCTCAGTGTCGCAGCGACACGCGATCCGAGCGGAATGTTCACCGCTGCGCTGGCGACGCCGCCCGGGGTCACCGATTCCGACTGCGCGTTCACGAAGCCACCGACGCGCGACGGCACGGTGGTCGGAATGTCGCCGGAAATCACATTCACCACGCCTCCCACCGCAGCATTGCCGTACAGCAGCGACGCCGGACCGCGGATCACTTCGATCCGCTCCGCACTGTTCGGATCGGCAACCACGGCGTGGTCTGCCGAGATCGAGGAGAGGTCGGCCACGCGCTCACCGTCCTGCAGCGTGAGGATCCGCTCGCCGGACAGTCCGCGAATCACCGGCGCGTTGGCCATCGGTCCATTGAATCGCATCGCGATGCCTGGCTCGCCAGAGAGTGTCTGTGCGACGGTGGCGCCGAGTTGGCGCTGCAGATCCTTGCCGCTCAACTGTACGGTGGACTGCGTGACACTGAGTGGGTCGGTGCCTGTTGGTGAGGCCGTGATCTGCACTCCCGGAAGCCGGAGCACGGTGCGGCGCAGCACGATCCGCAGTGGCGCGAGATCGCCCGTCGCCGGGACCGTCACCACCTCGTGCACCGGCACATGGCCCACGTGCACGATCGTGAGGTGGACCGTTCCAACCGGCGCCCCGACGAACGTGAACTTCCCGGCGTCGTCGGTCACGGCCACCCGTTGCAGCTCCGTCGCCACGACCTGGACGTTCGGAATCGGCGACCCGGCTGAGTCGACCACCGTGCCCCGTATCGGCGGCGCGAGCTCCGCTGCATGCCGCAGGGCTGACTCGGCGCGCGGAACCAGCGGCGTGGCACCCAGCACAGGCGGGAGGGCCGGCAGCAGGAGCGCCGACGCACCGATGAGGTGCCGGAGCGCGGTGAACGGGATAGTGATCAACATGGCGTGGAATGACTGAAGGTCGATTCGAGCGAAGATCGCGGGGCCAGTGGTGTCAGCGCAGGCTTGCGCCCCCCGGGCTTCGGGGTCTGTGCCGCGACGCAATGCGATGTTGATATTACAATATCAGACAGCGTGTCAGTCGGCAAGCGCGAACCGAAACTCGCTCTCAAGCGTCTTCAAGCCGCTGACAGACTGAATCCGCTGCCCGGTCCCCGAGTCGTTTCGTTAGTTTTTTACTGATTCGCAAGAACGACTCGCCGGCTCTGATCAGCCGGCCGGTCGTCCGGCGTGTCTCCCCACACTACTCCGCCATATGGCTTCCCAGACTGAGCCGTCCA
>JANNVN010000281.1:0-3918 GCA_031414435.1 Gemmatimonadaceae bacterium | reverse complement strand
ACCATCTTCTTCTCCACATCCGTCACGTCGCGGAGCAGATCCGTCATCACCGTTGGCGTACCGGTCGGGGCGGCCACCGTGGCAGGCGCCGGTTCCGCGCTCGGCGCTGGCGAGCAGGCTGTCAGAACGACCGCGACGACGAGCGGTACCCGAAGCTGGCGAATGAGCATTTGTGACTCCGATGAAAAGAGGGATGGTCGGTGACACTATCCGACCGCGCGGAGAGCGGCAATACCGGCGGCAGGCGGTGCACGCTGTGTCATGCCTGGTGACGCCAGACCCGACTGCTGGACCAGCGCGTGGATGACCGCACCCGGGCATCGTGTTTGGGCGCAACCCGTTGAACCGGCGCCACACCCGTTCTTCCGCACCCATCGCCCGACGGCCAGATTCGCTGCTGTGCGGTCGCTCCGGCACCGGTTGCCGGCGGAATACGCTCCGGCGAGGCGCCGTCAGCATCCCCACGGAAGACCAGCCCGCTGGGTATTGTACGGAAGTTCACACACCAGTGCCCGGCCCGCCTGCTCAATTTCGCCACGCGCCGAGCCATACACGGGATTGCGCGCATGCAGCTTCACACGGTTCGCCTCGTCATGCTGCTGGCAGCGGTTGCTGCCTGCGGCGACCAGCGTGACCCGGTCGCTGCGGCATTTCCGATCCCGGTCTCCCAGCGTGGTGAATTTCCCGCCATCGCTGCGGCACTGACGATCAATCCCGCGGCACTGCCTGAGTACGCGTCTGCGTTCCTGCCAAAGCACCTGCAGGGCATCGGCGCGTTCGACAACACACCGGCGTCGAATCCGGTGACGAATGGCGGCGCCTCCCTCGGACGCGTGCTGTTCTTCGACAAGCAGCTCAGCCTCAACGGGACGTCATCGTGCGCCAGTTGCCACCTGCCGGAAGCAGGGTTTGGCGACACGGTCCGATTCAGCAAAGGTTTCGCTGGCCGGCTGAACACCAACGCGCAGTCGATGCGGTTGCTCAATCTCAGGTTCTTTCAGCCTGGCACCGCGTTCTGGGATCGTCGAGCGGCCAGCCTCGAGGCCCTCGCAACCCAACCCCTTCGTGATTCCATTGAGCTTGGCTTCACCGACGCCGTTGGTGGCATCGACTCGCTCATCCGGCGGATGCGAACGCTCCCGTACTACCCGGAACTCTTCTCGATTGCGTTCGGCGACATCGCCATCACCGAGGAGCGGCTCCAGCGCGCCCTCGCGCAGTACCTCCGGAGCATGATTTCCCGTGACAGCCGCTTCGACCGTGGGCTGGCCGCGATCGGTGGTGGGGCCGCCGAGCTGGCCGTTCCGTTCCCCGATTTCACGCCGCAAGAGAACCGGGGAAAGTTCCTGTTCATGACCATTCGGCGGAATGGCGGATTGCAGTGCTTCGAATGTCACGCCGGCCCGTCACTGAACCTGATTGCCAATGCGCGGAGCAACGGTGTCGACTCCACCGAGACGCGGATATTCCGCTCGCCGTCTCTGAAGAGTGTTGCCACGTCCCGGCACTTCATGCATGACGGACGATTCACTTCGCTCGAGCAGGTCGTCGAGTTCTACAACAGCGGTGTCCAGCCCACACCGTTGCTGGACGAGTCCCTGCGAAATCCCGACCGCACACCACGCCGGCTGGGCCTGTCTGCCGCCGACAAGGCCGCTCTGGTGGCGTTCATGAAGACGCTCACCGACGACAAGACGCCGTTCGAGGAACGATTCAACAATCCGTTCCGGCGGTGAACCGCCTCCGCACGATGTGCGGTCAGCGCGATGCGCGTCCACGGTGAGGGCAGGCCATGGCGCCGACTCTGCACGTGCGCCATGTTCGGAGACCCACTGTTGCGATCCACACCATACAGACGAGTTGACGCTGATGACTGGTCACTCAGGCGGTCCCTTCTCGCGGCGCGACTTTCTGGCCACGGCCGCCAGCGCCGCCGCAGTCGCCGCACTCCCTGCCGAACGTGCGCGCACCGTCCGCCCCGATCCTGAGGCGCTACCCGTCCTTGGCCATGGCGAATTCCGCTACACCATGGATCATGCCTGGGCCAAGCTGCCAAAGAGCAAGCGCTTCGGCTACACACACGGCATCGTCGAGGATAAAGCCGGCAGGTTCTACATCGCGAACCAGAGCCGCGATGCCGTCGTGGTGGTCGACGCACAAGGCAATTTCCTCTCGTCGTGGGGACAGGCCTACGCCAAAGGCGCACACGGACTCCGCATCGCGGAGGAAGCGGGTACCGAGTACCTCTATCTCGCCAACACAGCGCTGGGTGAAGTCGTCAAGACCACGCTCGACGGCGACGTCGTCTGGCAGGCCGGCCGACCGTATCTGGCCGGGGTCTACACCCCCGATCGCGGCTACAGCCCGACGGAATCAGTCGTTGGCCCGAACGGAAAACTGTACGTCGCCGACGGCTACGGCCAATCGTGGATCCACATCTACGATGCGAAGGACGGCAGGTACCTCGACTCGTTTGGCGGGCGTGGCACGGAACCGCACAACCTGCGTCAACCGCATGGTATCAGCATCGACACACGCGATGGCACACCGCGGCTGCAGATCTCGGACCGCGGCAACATCCGCATCGTGAACTTCACGCTCGAGGGACGGTACCTCGGCGAGGTGGTGACAAAGACCGATCTGCGCTTTCCATGTACCACCGTGCACCGCGGTGACTTCATGTATGTGCCCGATCTCTACGCTCGTGTCTCGATCTTCGACAAGGCGAACAGGAAGGTCGCCGATCTTGGCGACTATCTCGACGGCATGACCTTCACGTCGGAAGACCAGTTCGGCACGACGTTCCCTGACCTCAAGGGATATCCGAACATTCCGCACGACAAACGGCGAGCCGGTCGCTTCATCTCGCCACACTCACTGTGGGTGGATCGCGTCGGCAACATCTATGTGGTCGAGTGGATCGACGATGGGCGCGTCACCAAGCTGACGAAGGTCTGACGGGCGCCGATGTCCCGGTCGATGCGATGGCTCATCGGAGGCCTGAGCGTTCTGGTCGTGCTGGCGCTCGCCGGCGGGGACCATGGCGCGGTGCTCTGGCCATTCGTCGGCCGGTTCCATCCACTCCTCGTGCATTTTCCGCTGGCCGTGCTGCTGATGGCCATCGGCGTCGATGCAACCCAGCGATGGACGCGCGCGGACGCGGCGCGGAAGAGCGTACCCATGCTGCTCCTCCTCGGTGCGTGGAGTGCCATCGTTGCCAGCGGCGTCGGACTCGTGCTCGCTGACTGGGGCAGCTACGATCCCGAAATCCTGCAGCGCCACAAACGATTCGGACTGCTCATTCCGGCACTGGCGACGCTCGCGTACTGGACCCGTACACGCCAGCCGAGCGATGGCAGTGCGTCGCAGATCCCCGCGAGAATTGTCGCAACGCTGCTCGTCGCGTCGCTGCTCGCCGGCGGTCATGTCGGCGGCACACTGGCCCGTGGCGACGGCTATCTCACGCGGCATCTGCCGGCACGCGTTCGCGCGCTGGCCGGGCTACCCGGCGAAACGGATCGCACACGCGTCCACGTGACCAACGCCGACGCTACGCCCGTATATGACTCACTCATTCAGCCGATGCTGACGTCGCGATGCGGTGCCTGTCACAACGCCGATCGTAAGAAGGGAGGACTGGTCCTCACCAACATCGAGGGATTGCGTGCCGGCGGGCGGCAAGGCAAGGTCGTCGTTGCCGGTCGCGCGGACGACAGCGAACTGATCATCCGTCTCACCCTGCCACCAGGCCATACCGATGCGATGCCGCCGGATCGCGCCATGTCAGGGGCGGAAGTGGCCATGATACGCTGGTGGATCGACCAGGGCGCGTCGAAGGAGATTTCACTCGCCGCCATCGCGCGCCCCGCCTCGATTCGCCGAACGCTCACCGCATACGGACTCGACGAACTGCCGACC
>JANNVN010000280.1:0-15237 GCA_031414435.1 Gemmatimonadaceae bacterium | reverse complement strand
GCATGCGGGGTGTACATCGGCTTGTGCTTGCCGCGAATGATCTTCGCGACTTCGGCGGCGAGACGACCGAGGACCATGCCTTCGGCGTCCACCACCCACCACGCGTGATTCAGATCCGCGGGCTTCGGGCTGTACGTGCTTTGGTTCGGATGCATCAGGACTACGGACGAAATTGAGACAACGCCGCACCGGTGCAGGATGCAACCCGGGTCTTGGCCCCCTCAGTGAGGGTGTTTTGGACAGACCTGAAGCATAGCCAATCCGTGAAGTCCCGTCAACACAACGGGTTAGGCCCACGCGTGGTCAGCCGGAATCGCGCCTGCGAAACCTCGGGCAACCGTAACGACGTACGTGGAGTCAAAGTACCGCGCTCCCTCCGGCGCCCATTCTCCGTCCCGGCCCCCCATGCTGCTCCCGTCCCTGCTGTTGCAACTCGCCCTGGCGCAGAATGTCGCGGTCGTGCCACGCGACCATCCCGGAGAGAACCCCGGCGGGCGCACCAGAGCCGGGACCGAGCGACCCGCGGAGGCGCCAAAGTACCGGCCCTCCCGCGCCCAGCGAGCGCCGCAGATCGACGGCCGCGATACGGACGTCCTCTGGCGCACGGTCGCCGCGATCTCCGATTTCCGCCAGTTCGACCCGGCTGAAGACAGCCAGCCGACATTGCGTACGGAGACGAAGATCGCCTATGACACCAAGAACATGTATGTCCTCGTCCGCAGCTTCGACCCGCGGCCCGACAGCATTCTCGCCGTCCTGCAGCGGCGCGACGGACAGGCGCTTTCGGACGACATCATCATCGGCATCGACTCGTACCACGACAAGCGGACGGGGTACTTCTTTCGTCTGACCGCAGCAGGCTCCATGGCCGACGGGTACATCTTCAACGACGGCGAAGAGGACTGGGGCTGGAACGCGGTCTGGGAGGGGGCCAGCCGAGTCGATTCGCTGGGCTGGGTTGCGGAGTTCCGCATACCGCTCAGTCAGCTGCGCTATGTGCCCCGTGAGGAAAACACCTTTGGCGTGCTGGTGGTCCGCCGGGTGGCGCGCCGGGGAGAGCGGATGGCGTGGCCCCTGTTCCGGCGCTCGAAAACCGGCCATGTCAGCCAGTGGGCCGACGTCCCCGGATTCACGGGCCTTTCCGCGCCACGTCGCGTTGAAGCAATGCCGTACTCCGTCGCGAAGTACGGCTACAAGCCCCTCGGCGACGGGACACCGCGCGATGCCTCAGCAACGCAATTCGGTGCCGACCTCAAGATCGGACTGACGTCGAATGTCACGCTGGATGCGGCGATCAACCCGGACTTCGGTCAGGTCGAGGCGGATCCAGGCGTTCTGAACCTGAGTGCATTCGAACAGTTCTTTGCCGAACGACGCCCGTTCTTTCTCGAAGGCAGCGGCATTTTCCGCTACGACATCGATTGCAATGACGGCGAGTGCACCGGGTTGTTCTACTCGCGACGGATCGGACGTGCACCGCAGCTCAGCGGTCAGTTCGGCGACGCTGCGTCCGCGCGGCAGTCGACGATTCTCGGCGCGGCAAAGGTCACCGGACGCCTTGGGAACGGACTGTCCATCGGACTGCTGAACGCGGTCACCGACCGCGTCTCGGGCACGCAAGCACGCACGATCGAACCGCTGACCAATTATGGCGTCCTGCGACTCCAGCAGGATCTGCGTGGGGGCAACTCAGGGGTCGGTGTGATGCTCACGAACACGACCCGGCGGCTCGATCAGTGGACACGTGACGCGCTGCGCGGCGAGGCATGGACCGGTGGACTCGACGCGCGACACCGGTTTGGCGGCAACCGCTTTCAACTCTCCGCACAGCTTGCCGGCAGCCGGGTCGCCGGGACCTCGCAGGCCATCGCCCGGACCCAGCGATCGAACGTCCATCTCTACCAGCGATTGGACGCCACGCACCTCACGTACGACAGCACCCGGACCTCACTGACCGGCAACCTCGCGCAGGTCTCGCTCGACAAACAGGGCGGCGGGATCACCCGCTTCAGTACCAGCGCCTGGTACATCACGCCTGGCTTCGAGATCAACGATGTCGGCTTCCGCACGCGCGCTGATGAAATGGGTACCTCCGCCTGGATGGGCATTCGGCCGACAAAGCCTTTCGGTATCTTCCGGCGCGCAGGTCTGAACTTCAACGGCTACTCGGTCTTCAACACCAGCGGCCTCGTGACGGGGAACGGTGGCAACATCAACGCCAATGGCCAGTTCACGAACTTCTGGAACGCGTACCTCGGCAGCTCGATCGAGAACCCCGTCGCCGCGTATTCGGATCGCGACGCGCGCGGTGGTCCGGCCGTGTTTCAGCCGCGCCAGATGCGGATGTGGACCGGCATCGACGGCGACAGCCGGAGGCCGATCGCGCCCAGCCTGAACGCGCAGGGATCGCGGCGATTCGACGGGCGCGGCAGCGACTGGAGGGTCAGCGGCGGTGCGCGGTTCCGTGTGGGCAGCCAGTTCAACGGAAGTCTCAACATCGGCTACGGTCGCAACATCGACGACCAGCAATGGCTGGGCAACTTCACCGACTCGGGCACAACGTCATACACCTTCGCGCGGCTGTATCAATCGACCAGTTCCGTGACGATGCGCGTCAACTACACCATCACACCCACGCTCAGCTTCGAGAGCTACCTGCAGCCATTCGTCAGTGTGGGTGCATACACCGATTGGCGCGCGCTGGCCAACGGTCGCTCCAGCGACGTGCGCGAGCGCTTCCGCCCTTACACCGAACGCGGAACACCTGAAGGATTCCGGTTCGGTCAGCTCCGCACGAATAACGTGGTACGCTGGGAGTACCGTCCGGGATCGGTGCTCTTCTTCGTCTGGACGCAGGGGCGCGATGCGTACACCGACGGCCCGGCCGACGTCGGCGTGCAGCCTGCCTTGCAGGACGTCCTTGCCCAGCGACCGCAGAATGTCTTTCTGGTGAAGGCGAGTTACTGGTTCGGGCGCTGACGCCGGACAATCCACCCGCGCGGCCTGGCCCTCAGTGGCCAGCTGCGCGGTCTCCGCGTCATCCGCGACCGGCGCTGACGATCAGGAGAGCTCGACCAGGACCGCGCCCTTCTGTACCGCGGTGCCGACGACGACACGCACTGCCGTTACCGTTCCCGGTCCGGCGGCGCGAAGCTCGTTCTCCATCTTCATCGCCTCCATCACGATCAGCCCCTGACCGGCGCTGACGACGTCGCCGGGTTGCACTGACACTCGCACAATCATCCCGGGCATCGGTGCGACGAGCGGCGCAGGTCCGGCCGGGCCAGCACTGGCCGCGGACATGTCGCGGATAGTTCGCGTGCGAGCATCGAGCGCCTCGATGGCGTGGCGATGGCCGTTGAGCAACAGAAAATACTGCCCACGCGTTGGCCCGCTGCGCGCGATGACTCTGTGCACGGTATCACCGATGCGGACCTGACGTATCGGGGTCCCCGCGACATCGGTGAGGCTTGCTGGGACGGTCGCGCCATCGTACGTGACGCCTTCCGGACCGATCTCGACTTCGTGCCGCGTCCCCTGCACTTCCACGACGTACTTCATGCCACCTCCCGGTCGAGCGTGCAGACGGTTTCGACATGCGATGTCTGCGGAAACATGTCGAAGGCCTGCACCGCGCTGATGCGCCAGCCGGGACCCAACCTGACAATGTCGCGACCCAGCGTCGCGGGATCGCAGCTGACATAGATCAGGCGCTGGACTCCGGCTGACGGCGCGGCGATCAGGGCTGGGACGGTTGCGTCAACGCCCGCGCGCGGTGGGTTGACAATGACAACAGCGGCGGGCAGCGCGTGTGGCAGGAGATGTTCCACGCGCCCGGTGAGTACCCGGGCCAAAGGGTCGTCGTGCAACGCGGCGCCGGCAACTGCAGACGCCTCCTGATCCAGCTCGATTGCCGTCACGCGGCGCCCCGCGCGGAGCAAGCGGGTGCTGAGCGCGCCGCTACCGGCGTACGCATCCACCACCGCATCCGGCGATATCGCGTCAACCTGCGCGACCACGTAGTCGCGCAGCAGGGATGCAACCGCCGGATTCACCTGCATGAAGCTGGCGCCGGCCTCCTGCGTTGTGCGGCGATCGAAACGGAGCGCGCGCACCTCATCGTCCCGCACCCACCAGAGAGCCTGCAACTGAGGCAGTCCGGCAACCAGAGCGTCGACTGCCGATTGCTTCCACTGGGCGCCCCCTTCAACTGTCACCGCGAGCCCCCCGGAGGCGAGGAGACGCACCGTCACTCGAAGCGCTGTCGCACGGGGCAGTTGCTCGGCAACCTGCATGAGCTGTCGCCAACCCTCCATCACCTCGGGCCTCGCGATGAGGCACTCCTTGACCTCGAAGAGCTGCGTCGGATCACCTGCGACGTACATCCCGGCGAGCCAGCCGCTCGGCCGCAGCCGATCACGCTGCAACGCCAGCGTCAGCGTATTGCGGTAGCGCCACGGGTCCGGGCTCGCCGTCACATCGACGGTGCCGACGGCCTGCTTGCCGATGCGCACCAGTGCGTCGCGGATCAGTTCCCCTTTGATCGCAAGTTGCGCCGGATACTGGATGCCCTGCAACTGGCAGCCACCGCACCGATCCCCCGTGTAGTGCTGACACGGGGCCGGCTCGCGCTGCGCGGAGGGCGACAGAATCTGCAGGATGCGCCCGCGTGCGAAGGTGCGTGACCGCACCAGCGACACAGAAACGACGTCGCCGGGCACCGCTCGCGGTACGAACACGACCATGCCGTCGTGTCGGGCAACGCCGTCTCCACCTGCCGCAACACGTTCGATTGTGATCGTCGCAGTCTCGTTCATGAGCTGCGGAGCCCTTCGAGGCGCGCCGCGCGCTGCCACGGGGACGTCGAGACCGGGAGCGGCGCAGACGAGGCAGCGCGCACGCTGTTCCGATCGCGTTCGGCGATCAGTGCGGCGGCGATCACGGCTGTGCGCACGTCGCGATCCGGCGGCATGACCGCACTCAGTTCAGGCAATTTTGCTTCCAGCCATTGAATGGTGATGTCGCCGCGACGGAACTCGGCATCTTCCATCATGCGCAAGTGAAACTCGCGAGACGTCTCGACGCCTTCGATTTCGAGTTCAAGCAGCGCACGGTGCATCCGGGCGATGGCAGCTTCCCGTGTCGCTGCATGGACGATCAGTTTCGCCAGCATCGGGTCGTAATACAGTCCGACGTCACTCCCCACCTCAATGCCACCGTCCCATCGCACGCCGGGTCCAGACGGCACGTGCATGTAGGTGATGACCCCGGTCGAGGGAAGAAATCCATTCTGGAAATCCTCGCTCGTGATCCGGCACTCCATCGCCCAGCCACGTGGCACGATGAGCTCCTGGACAAACGGCAGTCGATCACCGGCGGCGATGCGAATCTGCCACTGGACCAGATCGATACCCGTCACGAGTTCCGTGACCGGGTGCTCGACCTGGATGCGGGTGTTCATTTCGAGGAAGAAGTAGTTCCCGTGCCGATCAAGGAGAAACTCGCACGTACCGGCGTTCACATATCCCGCCGCGCGTGCGGCGGCAACAGCGGTCGCACCCATCCGCGCGCGAAGCTCGGGCGTCACGGCAATGCTCGGCGCTTCCTCGATCATCTTCTGGTGTCGGCGCTGCACTGAGCATTCGCGCTCGCCGAGATGCAGCATCGTGCCGTGCTGGTCGCCGAGCACCTGGATTTCAACATGACGCGGGCCTTCGATGTACTTCTCGACGTAGACCGCGTCGTCACCGAATGCGTTCAACGCTTCCCGCTGTGCTGACGCCAGTGCGGCGGGCAACTCATCGGCGGCACGAACCACACGCATGCCCTTCCCGCCGCCGCCGGCAGCCGCTTTCAGCAGGACCGGGAACCCAAACTGACCGGCGACTTCGAGCGCCTCCTTGGCGTCGCGCAGTGCGGTGGTCGTGCCAGGGACCACAGGCACGCCTGCAGCAACCGCCAGCGTGCGTGCCGCAGTCTTGCTCCCCATCGCGCCGATTGCCTCGGCTGGCGGTCCAACCCAGACCAGACCTGCATCCCGGACCGCGCGGGCGAACCACTCACGTTCGGACAGGAAGCCGTAGCCTGGATGGATTGCCTCGGCGCCCGTCTGGCGAGCAGCGGCGAGGATGCGTTCGCCGAGCAGGTAACTCTGCGCTGCTGGCGCAGGACCGATGTTGACCGCCTCGTCCGCCTCACGCACATGCGGCGCCGTCGCATCCGCATCACTGTACACCGCCACGCTCGCGATGCCGAGTTCGCGGCAGGCGCGAATCACGCGAAGGGCGATCTCACCGCGGTTGGCAACGAGCAATTTCGTGAACACAGGCGCGTCGGTCGGAGAAGGCGCGTGCCGGAGTCCGGCGGGGAACCAACACCTGCAAGTTAGCGCAGATCAGCGGTTCCGGAGTCAGGTCCGAAAAAACGACATGCCGCCCCGTACGACAGGGCGGCATGTGGGCGCGGCAACTACACGCCGATTCAGCGCGCGGCGCGGCGGCGACGGGAGAGAAACACGAGCCCGGCGAAGCCCGTCAACATGAGCGCGTAGGTCGACGGCTCCGGCACCACGTTGGAGCGAACGAGAAACTCCTGTGCGCCGCCTGCCGGTCCGGTCACCGCATCATCCGTCACCACCGCCCAGGCGCTGGAGTTCACCACACTCAGGTCGGCGGAATTCAACTGATCAAGCCAGAACTGCACATCGGGGTTGGTGGTGCCGCCGATCGGTGTCGCGCCGGTACCGGCGTGCCAGATGGCGCCCTGAATCCCGGCCCACGACGTGGTCGGCTGACTCGCGAACTGATCGGCAAGCCACGCCATCTGCAGGTATGAGAGGCGGGTGGATGTCGCGTCGCCCAGTGTCAGCCCGCGCCGGGTGCGAGACAGCAGGTCTGCGTCACTGCTCGAGAGCAGCGTCAGACGTGCGGTGTACGCCTGCCCGTCGAAAAAGAAGTTGTTCAGGTCGACGCAGACGATTTCCTGAATGGCGCTTCCAAAGATCCCGCCGAAGGTCATCGAAAACGGACCCACGTGTGTCGATCCCGGGTCGCCATTGAACGTGGCGAACACCGCGCGCGACCCGATCGAAGCAACCACCGGAGCGTTTGCGTTGGCAGTGACGGTCAGTTGCGCTGCAGCAGTCCCGGGCGAGACGACGAGCGCGGCGGCGGCAATGGCGAGAGCGAAACGCATCATGATGTGTGGTTGGAGTGTCGCAGCGGTCCCGACCGCGGCGTGCCAACCTCTAAAGCATGTGCCGGACCAATAGCCGGGTTCGCTAAAACATACATACTCTAAACTATTACACTACAACGCCTTACGCCACTTCAACACCTTTAAAAAAGAGGATGTTACCGATTCGAGAATGCTGTTCTGTTGCCGCCGTACAACACCTTCGGAGACCAATTCTGATTCGGTGTCGCGCCGACGCAACGGCCGAGTACCCTGGGACGTCGACTAGAGCGGGATGTTGCCGTGCTTCTTCGGAGGGTTGCGATCGCGCTTGCCAGCCAACGCATCCAGCGCTTCGATCAGCCTGGGCCTCGTGTCACGAGGGTCAATGATGTCATCGATGTATCCCCAGGCGGCGGCCATGTAGGGGTTGGCGAACTGGCGCCGGTACTCCTCGACCTTCGCATCGGTGGCCTCGACTGGGTCGGCTGCCTCCGCGATCTCGCGCTTGTAGATGATCTCGACGGCCCCCTTTGGACCCATGACAGCGATCTCCGCCGTCGGCCAGGCGACGTTGAAGTCGCCGCGAATGTGTTTCGAGCTCATCACGTCGTACGCACCGCCGTACGCCTTGCGTGTGATCACCGTGAGCTTCGGCACCGTGGCCTCACAGTACGCATAGAGCAATTTGGCACCGTGACGAATGATGCCACCGTGCTCCTGTGCCACACCGGGAAGGAAACCCGGCACGTCTTCGAAGGTGAGAATCGGGATATTGAACGCGTCGCAAAACCTGATGAACCGTGCCGCCTTCATCGACGCGGCGATGTCCAGCACACCCGCCAGCACAGCCGGTTGATTCGCCACGATTCCGACGCTGGTGCCGCCGAGATGCGCAAAGCCGCACAGGATGTTCTCGGCATAGTCCCGGTGGACTTCATAGAACTCGCCGTCATCCACGATGCGGCGAATCACGTCATGCATGTTGTACGGCTTGTTCGGATTGTCGGGGACAACATCGAGCAAACCTTCGTCGCGACGATCACGTGGATCGGTACCGGTACCGCGAGGTCCGTCGGCGAGGTTGTTCGAAGGAATGAAGCGGAACAACTCCCGGATCTGGGTCAGGCAGGCAATCTCGGAGTCGCAGGCAAAATGCGCGACGCCTGAGGTACTCGCGTGCGTGTCAGCCCCGCCCAGCGTTTCCATCGTGACATCTTCATGCGTCACGGTCTTCACGACATTGGGGCCGGTGACGAACATGTAGCTTGTCCCCCGCACCATGTAGATGAAATCAGTGATGGCGGGCGAGTAGACGGCACCGCCGGCACACGGGCCGAGAATTGCGGAGATCTGCGGCACGACACCGCTGGCCAGCGTGTTCCGCAGAAAGATGTCGGCGTACGCTCCGAGGGCCACCACCCCCTCCTGGATCCTCGCCCCGCCGCTGTCATTGAGACCGATCACGGGAGCGCCATTTCGAACGGCGTGGTCCATGATCTTGCAGATCTTTTTCGCGTGCGCTTCGGCCAGCGATCCGCCAAGCACCGTGAAATCCTGCGAGAACACGTACACGAGACGTCCGTCGATCCGACCATATCCGGTCACAACGCCGTCGCCGAACGCGCTCCCCGCCTCGGAGCGCGCCGTGACGAACCTGTCGATTTCGACGAAAGAACCTTCGTCGAGCAGGACATCGAGCCGTTCACGGGCGGAGAGCTTCCCCTTGTCGTGGGGGGGGGGGGGGCGCCCCCCACCCCACCGCCACCAAGTTCGGCTTCGGCACTGCGGCGCGCGAGGAGGTCGAGTTTCTCGGAAATGGACATGGTTCGAGAAGTTAGTGTGGCGTCCCGCAAATTCATATCAGAAGTCCCGGCCCTTGTGCCGCCTGGCCGCGTTGAAAATCCTCGCGATACCGCTGGTATCGCTGCGGTTTTCGCCTCTCCAGGCGCCAAAATTCCTCGGTCCTTCTGCTGCTATCAACTCGCGGGACACCACACTGGCATCCATGCCGTCGTCAGGCGACCGCGGGCGGCCAGTAGACGGCGGGCGCACCACGACAGAAGTTGCATTCCCATGGAGCCATGCGCGTTCTGCTGACGGGTGCACGAGCACCGGCAACCCTCGAGTTGGCCCGTCTCGTCGCCCAGGCGGGCCACGAGGCGCACGTAGCTGATACCGATCGCTGGCATGTCTGCCGCGGGTCACGGCTGACGGCCGGCAGTCATCGCCTGCCGCCACCGCGAGGGGGACGCGACGCATATGCGGAGGCGGTTCGCAGTCTGGTCTCCCGGCTCGGCATCGACGTGGTGATTCCAACGTGTGAAGAGGTGTTTCATCTGGCGGCCGTGCGCGACCGGATCGGCGCACGTGTCCTGTGCGAGCCGCTGGAGCGGCTCAGGCCACTGCACGACAAGGCGCAGTTCATCGACGCCTGCGCAGCGGCCATGGTGCCGGCTCCGCGCACCCTTCGGCTTGAGACGGCGGGCAGTCTGCGTGAACTGCCCGAGGGCAAGTACATTCTGAAACCGCGCTTCTCGCGATTCGCGACACGCGTCCGCGAGTGGCGTACCAGTGACGACGTGCCCGCGCTTGTTGACGGGGCATGGATCGCGCAGCGTCTCACGCCGGGCTCGGCATTCTGCACCTGGAGCGTTGCGACGCAAGGGCGTGTGCGCGCACACACGACCTACGCGGTCGACGCCACCGCCGGTGCGCGCGGCGCGGCGATTGCGTTCCATTCGGTGCGGCACGACGCGATCCGATTCTGGGTCGAGACATTCATCGGCCACCACCGCCTGTCCGGGCAGTTCGCCTTCGACTTCATCGAGGGTTCGGACGGTCTGTACGGCATTGAGTGCAACCCGCGATTGACGAGTGGGATTCACTGTTTTCGCGACATGCCTGAGGTGGTTGCCGCACTGCTGGCTCATGAGACGACACCGGCCACGGCGCTGATCGAACCGCCGGCGGGGCTCAGCTTCCGAAGCCGACTGGCGCTCGCGATCTATGGCCATCGGCATCGGTCGGGCGCCGGACTGCTGGACGCCGCCGATGATCCCTGGCCGCGGCGGCTACAGTGCATTGCATGGTCGCATCTGGTACTTCGGGCACTCTTCCTGCGCACCGATCCGCGACTGCTGAGCACGCGCGACATCGAATGGAACGGCGAGTGAGCCCTGCGTCGCTCGACATGCTCTGGGACGCACTCGTCGCGCGTGGGTCGGTCTGGTGCGCGCCGAACATCCAGGCGGACGTAGCATGGCTAGATGCGGGATCAGCGCGCTGGCGTGTCTCGATGACGAAACCAGTGCCAGCAAACTGCTACGTGGTCAGCGCGACCGGCCAGTATCTCGACTACGCAACAGAGGAGACCCGTCGGATTCAGTCACCGCTGAAACGCGCGCTCGCCGTGTCCGCATCGTACCCGCTGCGACCGATACTGCGCGCACTCGACCCGGTCGTGATGCTTGATGCGCTGCCGCTCTCAACGGTGCTGCATGCTGAACGATCCGTGAACGACTGGCGGGATGTGATTGCGTGTGCGCGGATAGCCTACCCCGGCGTTCCACTCATCGTCCGCTCGCTCGATGCCTCTGCGAGTCCGGCGCTCCTCGAGTCACTCCGTGAGATCGGGATGGCCACGATTCCGAGTCGGCTGGTATTCCATCAGGATCCACGCACAGAGGCCTTCTGGCGGATTCGAAATGTCCGGCACGACCTCACCCTGACCAGGATGCTCCCCATGCGGGCACGCCCCCTGCGCGGCGACGACGCGACACTTGTTGCCGATCTCTACTGGCGTCTGTACGGAGAGAAACACTCTCGCCTCAATCCTGAGTTTTCCGCTGCATTTCTCGAGCATGCGATGACACTCAATGCCTTGCACGGCGAGGGACTCGAGTACGAGGGGCGGCTCGTCGCGGTGTTCCTGGCGTACGCCGTTGGTGACGTGTTGACGAATCCGGTCTTCGGCTATGACACGTCGCTCCCGCAATCGCTCGGACTCTACCGACGGCTCAGCGTCCTCACGATGCAGTATGCACGGGACCGTGGGTTACGCCTTCACGCGTCGAGTGGCGCACCAGGATTCAAGGCGTCACGTGGCGGCGTTCCCGCGATCGAGTATCACGCCGTTGATCTCGACTCGGTGCGCGGCTTCCAGCGTGCGGCGTGGATGTCGGCAATCGGCATCGCGAACCGGATCGGTCCGCGGCTGCTTCACAGTGCCACGTGACGCCGATGGCCGCATCCGGGTGGTGTCGGTAGCTTTCGGTGATGAGACACTCGGTGACACTGCTGACCCTTTACTGCGCCCTGCTCGCCATGGCCGCGCAAACCGGCGGCGCCCAGACCGTGGCGCCGAAAGCCACAGCCACCGCCGGTGGGCTGAGTCTTGGGCTGAGCGGTCTGCGCAGCGGCGACGGTACAACAATCGTTGCCGACATGATGTGGGTTGGTGCCGATATGATGGACGGCGTGGGCGTTCGATTCGTGCGCGAAGCCCTCGCTGCCCGCTCTCACGGCTACGCCGCGATGATCGTGATCGGAGGACCACCGCGTGACAGTCTGACGTGGATGCGTCTCGACTTCGGGCTCGGTTATGTCGGACAGCAGGCCGACAGACCGCTGAAACTGTATCGACGGCACGGAATCGGCGCGCAGTTCGGCGCGACGATCGCACCGGCCAAATTCGGCATCGTTCGACCGGAACTCAACGGCTGGGCAGTCGTCGGCACGTCGGCACAGTTCATTGGCGCATCACTTGGTGTGCGCATTCTCGATCCGCGGCAGCGATAGCCTCATTGCAACGCTGGCGGCAGCGAGGCTCCGGACGCCACACCGCGCATCGCGGGCCGGGAGCCTGAATCCGCTCTTCTCGCAGCCACCGCAGATCGTCGCGTGAGTGACCAGTGGCGGACTCCCTGCGGGGCCTGACGCCCGCAGCACCTGCAATGCCCGGCATGACCGCTCAGGAGTGCGCCTGCCTCCGCACTGACCGTGGTCCGTCCGTCTCGGTGCGATCTTCAACGCTGGCCGGCGCGGCATCAATCAGCAGTGATGCCGGCTGTACGGCGCCGGCGCCAAAGCGCTCGCGAACTCGATCCAGTGCAACGGCCAGCGCCCGATCCCGCGGTGTCTCCGCGACGACGGTCGGCGCATCAGGCAGCAGAGACAGCTGTTCCGCCAAATCCCCATCATCCAGCTGTGTCAACCCGACGCCAAGCAGTCGCACGGGCAGCCGCTTCTGCTGCCGGAGTTTTCGCAGCAATTGACGCGCGGTCGTGAACACCGCTCGTTCGGTCGACACGGATGTGTCGAGCGTCTTGCTCGCAAGCTTGGTTGTGAAGTCGTTCGTCCGCAACTTCACGGTCACCGTCCGCGCGCGAAGACCGTCCTTGCGAAGGTCAGCAACGACGCGAACGGCGAGTCGCTGCAGCTCCGTCTCGAGCGCGGCATCGTCGCCAATGTCGCGGTCGAACGTGTCCTCACGGCTCATCCCCTTCTGCTGATCACGACCATGCAGCGCAGAGGACCCCTGCCCTCGCGCCTTCCGCACCAGCCACTCTGCGAGCTTATCCCCCAGGTAGCGCCGGATGGTGGCGGGATCTGCGTCAAGCACATCCGGCACGCGCACCAGCCCAAGGCCGCGAAGTCGCTCCTGCGCCTTCGGGCCGATCCCGGGAATCTCCGCCAGCGGCTGTGTACGCATGAATGCCTCCTCTTCCCCCGAGGCAACGATGTGGACACCCGTGCCGCCACTGCCAGGGATCGGCTTGGCGGCCCCTGCAGCGATCTTGGCGATCAGCGTGCTCGTGCCGCCACCGATCGAGATGCTGCAGCCAGTTTCAGCAATGACGGCCGCGCGGATGCGCTGCGCCGTGACCTCGAGCGACTCATGACGATACAGCGCCTCAGTCCCGGTCAGATCGAGATAGAACTCGTCGACGCTCGCCGCAACGACTACGGGAGCGAATCGTGTGAGCACGTTCTGGATCGCGCGACTCTTTTCGCCGCAAGCGGACCTGGGCACCGGCACCGCCATCGCGTCCGGGCAGAGACGCAGGGCCTGAGAAATTGCCATCCCGCTACGAACCCCGAAGGCACGGGCTTCGTAGCTCGCAGAGCAGACGACGCCACGGCTGCCTGGTCGCCCACCAACGATCAGAAGCGACGCCTTGCCGGCCCCGCCGGGATCCACGAGGCGCGCGACGGCCACAAAAAACGCGTCCGCGTCGGCCAGGAGAATTCTCGGCTCGCGAGAATCAGCGGACGACGCGGACGGGATCATGCCCGAATACTACCCGAATCCGCCGGAGAAAGGCTCCCCGGCAAGCCGGAGTCGGCCGACTATTCCTTCGCTGGCGCCAGCGAAAGGCGGCGCCCGCGAAGGACTACGAAGCCGATCGTCAGCCCCGTGCCCAGCAAGAGCAGCGCGCTCGGCTCGGGAACCGGCAGCAGTAGACCACCCGTGATGATGTTGTCGAAGTCCTGGGTGAATCGCACGTCGCGTCCGCCGGCCGTTCCCGCCAGCCCGTTCCGGAACTCGACGACCATCGTTTCGTAGATGTCGCCGATAGGACCGCCACTGCCGACCATCTGAACCGCGTTGCGATACGTGATGAGCGTATTCCAGGCGTCAGACATCCCGGAGAACGCGAAGTCGCGCCCGAGCTGCGACTGGGTCGTTCCGACGGCGTTGCCGAAGGTGCGGTCAAAGATCACCGGCCCCGACGCGCCGGACAGCGTCAGCGACTCCAGTGTGTTCGCAGCGCCGAAGACCGTCAGCGTGAACGGGTTACCCCAAGTGTTGGTCGTCGAACCGATCGACAGCCGGAAGCGGCCGGCAAAGTCCACGCCGCTCAAACCGCTCCCGATCGATCCCCAGTTGGCGCTGAACGTCTGCCCATCGCTGAAGCGACCGGAGATCAGGAGTCCGAAGAGGTCATTCCCAAGCGTCGAGAAATTCCCGATCGCCGGAGCATAGTAGGCATTGCCAACGGCATTCTGCAGCGTCTGCGCACTGGCCGGAGCCGCGAGAACGAGCGCTGCTGCAGCGAGCCGAACCGACTTGATGAGCGTCATTGCTTTGTCCCGAAAAGACGGTGAGATCACCAGCGGTGGCACACCGGGCTGGCCGACACAGCGCTTCATTGCAATTCGCCCACCAGTCTCGAGCATTCGAGATGACTAATCGTATGTCGTTTCACCACAACACTTTACACCCACTCACCTACAGCTGTCTCGCGCGCAGAAAGAGACGTGTCCTCTGGCAGAATGCGGTGGGTGCCGCAGAGCGCAAAGCCCGTCCTTGCCCCTGGCAAAGGCAAACCGCCCCGCCGCTCGAATGAGCGGCGGGGCGGTATCGGCCCGACGAAACGATGGGACCCTACTCTTCGTCAGCGTCCTCGGCGACCGCGACTTCGACTTCCGGCTCGGCGCCTTCCGGCTTGGGCTCCGGCTTGGGCGGCTGGTCGGCGGGGATGTTGTGAACCGACAGGACGATCCGGCGGTGGATTGGATCCACCTCGTTCACGGTCATATCGAGCGTCATCCCTTCCCAGATCACTTCATCCAGCTCGACATAGGTGAGCGGCACGTTGATCTGATTCTGCGGAACGAAGCCTTCGATGTCGTTCCCGACGTCAACCACAACGCCCTTGTCAGCGAGGCGAACCACCTTGCCCGAGATCACCAGATTGACCGGGTAGGTCTCACCGATTCGGAGCCACGGATCCTCCTCAGCCTGCTTCAGGCCGAGGCTGATGCGCTTGTTCTCGGCATCGATGTTGAGGATGACCACGTCCACCGAATCACCCTTCTTGACGACTTCCGACGGGTGCTGAACGCGCTTGGTCCAGGACATGTCGGAAATGTGGATCAGGCCGTCGATACCGGGCTCGATTTCCACGAATGCGCCGAAGCTCGTCAGGTTGCGGACCTTGCCCGAGATGCGCGTGCCGACCGGGTACTTGAGCGGCAGGACAGCCCACGGATCCTGCTCCGTCTGCTTCATGCCGAGCGAGATCTTCTCCTCGTCCGGGTCCACCTTGAGCACCACGG
>JANNVN010000279.1:0-8365 GCA_031414435.1 Gemmatimonadaceae bacterium | reverse complement strand
GTCAATCCGTCAACCGGTGGCCTGCAGTATTCGCCGCTGGTCGCGCTGGGCCTGATGGTGTTCTATGTGTATGCGTTGATGTGCATCAGTACGGTGGCGGTGACCGTGCGCGAGGCGGGCGGCGGCCGGATCGGATGGCGCTGGGCGGTCATCCAGTTTGGGTACATGCTCGGGCTGGCCTACTTTGCGGCGTTGGTGGTGTATCAGGGTGGACGGCTGCTGGGCTTCCAATAGGAGACGCGCATGACGCAACAGTTGATCATTGCCGCGATCGTTCTGGCGGCTGCCAGCTACATCGCTCGCAAGGTCTGGCGCACCGTCGCTGCCGCTCGTGCAGCGAAGGGCGCTGGGTGTGATTCGGGGTGCGGCTGCGAGCCCGTCTCGACCGGCAGCGTCTCCAGACACTGAGAGTTCCTGCGAGCATCGCCGCTCGTGCAGGCGACCTGACGGTGTTTCGCGTGGCTACGCGCTGATTCGCCCCGGCGGCAGTGCTGTCGTAGCGGCGGCGGGTCCACTGACGCCAGTTTTTGCGCAGTGACCGACACCGCGCTGCCAGATATGGCGCGGCGAGCCGACTCACGTCCGGCGACTCACGGATGGAGTACTCAGCGCACGCGCGTCCAGATCAACAGCGAGCAATCCTCACCCTGACCCGTGTACTGCGCCGGCGTGCTCGACGTGTACAACTCGAGCGCGGCGATGTCCTGTGGTGGCACGGTGCTGAGCGCAAATCGGAACCCGCTGTTGGGCGAGGTGGCATGCTGCCCGTCAATCCACACACCTAAAGCCCGGCACCTCGAAATGTTGATTTCGGAGCTGGTCCCGCCCATCGTCCGCACGCCATTCATGCCGTTGAACCAGTCGGCAAAGCTGAACGGGACGCCGCCGGGGAAATACGAAATGTCCCGGAACTGGCCACCGCCACGCTTCTTCCGCTGCTCGAAGGCGGGGCGCCACGGTTCTCCCGGATACGAATCCTTCACCTCGACTTCTGCCAGCCGCTGACCGGCTTCACCGAGGGAAACGCGTACGAAGAACGCCGGGGCCGCGCCGATCTTGATGCGCGCATTGCGTGGTTCGAAACCGATCTTGCGCACCGTGATGTTGACGGCGGAGTCGGCGACGACGCTGATGGACGCGATGCCTGCCGAATCGGTTCGAACCGAGTCGCCCGTCAGGAAGAACGTCACCATCGCATCGGGGACCGGCTTCCCTGACTTGTCGCGCACGTCGATACGAAAGGTGCGCTCGCGCCCTTGCGCCGCGTCCTGCGCCCATGCGCTCTGTGCGGAAAAGCCGAGCAGGGTCGAGGCCACCAGCAGGGGCATGACGCGGCGTATCGAGCGAAGCATTGGAAGATTCGTGGAGGGAGTCGGCTGATGTCGCTTATGTCACAGCGCTATCGGTTTCGCGTCCAGACCAGCAGGGAACAATCCTCGAGCCCAGGGTCACTGTACTGCGACTGCTGCTGCGCCATGCGATACAACTCGATCGCCGCAATGTCGGTTGCGGTAACCTGCATCAGGGCCAGGTTGGCTGGGAGGCCGGGCGCGGTCACATGCATGCCGTCGATCCAGATTCCGAGTCGCGGACACCGATTCACGCGCAACCCACGGGAGGTCATCGTGGCACCAGAGATCCCTACGAACCACTCATCGAGGATCATCGGAGGCTGCCTCCCTGCAAAGTAGTTCCGGTCGCGGAATGACCCGCTCGCGCGCCGACGTCGATCTTCATACGCGCGTCGCCAGGGTTCTCCCGGGTACTCCGCTGTCACGGAGACTTCCGGCAGACGCGTGCCGAGCTGGCCGAGAGTCACGCGGACGACTAACGCCGGTGCGACACCGATCGGAAAGCGTGCTGCGCGTGGCTCAAAGCCGATTTTTCGCACGGAGATGGTCATCGTGCTGTCGGCGTCGATCGTCGCGTTGGCGATCCCGAGCGAATCGGTGGAGGCTGTGTCAGAGCGCGGCAGGAACTCGATACGCGCCCCGGCCAAGGCATGCCCCTCGCGATCACGTACTTCCACCCGCACCTGACGCGAGATCAGCTGTGCCGCGAT
Source organism: Gemmatimonadaceae bacterium (assembly GCA_031414435.1). GTDB lineage: Bacteria > Gemmatimonadota > Gemmatimonadetes > Gemmatimonadales > Gemmatimonadaceae > JACMLX01. The sequence goes on along the minus strand of JANNVN010000279.1, from coordinate 6,303 downwards.
CCTGGTGGGGGTGGCCGCTCCGGCCGCCAGAGACGCCCCGAACCCCCAGATCGCCGCAGCGCGAGCTGACGTGTGAAGCGCGGCGGAACGGGTCATCGACAGGAAAGGCATATGCCGTAACATGTAGGGCGAATCTGACGCGGGCCATACGGCAGACGAGATTCAACCCGTGATCATTCCCGGAATCGTCGCACTCGAGGTCGTCGCCAGATCCAGCCCGGCCCATCGACCTCGTTCCGCATGGAAGAGGCCAGCGCGCGCGATCATCGCCGCGTTGTCCGTTGCGATGCGTGGAGATGGCGCAAACACCGACACAACGGGTCCGGCCCGTTCTTTGACAGCGTCGTACAGCGCTCGGTTACAGGCGACGCCTCCCCCTAGCACGACGGTGGTGCGTCCAGTCGCCCGGACGGCGCGCCCGACCTTTTCCGAGAGCGTCTCGGTGAGCGACTCCTGAAATCCCCGTGCGATATCTCGTCGGTCAGCGTCGAGGTCTGTCGATGCCTGTACCGCCAGCATCACGGCAGTTTTGAGCCCGCTGAACGACATATCGTAGTAGTCGCTGTCACCGGGCCGCTGATCTCGACGGAGCATCGGCCGAGTGAATCGGAATCGTGCCGGGTCGCCATCGCGGGCGAGGACTTCAAGATGCCGTCCGCCTGGGTAGGGAAGCCCAAGTAATTTGGCCGCCTTGTCGAACGCTTCGCCTGCCGCGTCGTCTCTGGTGGCGCCGAGGAGCACGTACTGGCCCCATGCCTGCACATCGATCAGCATCGTGTGGCCGCCGCTGACCAGCAGGGCGATGAAAGGCGGGACCGCCAGCGGATGCTCGAGACTGGTCGCGAAGAGGTGTCCCTCGAGGTGATGAACACCCACCAGCGGCACGCCGGTCGTGAGTGAGAGTCCCTTGGCGGCGGCCACGCCGACCAGCAGTGCGCCCACCAGCCCCGGCGCGTGCGTGACGGCGATGGCATCGAGATCAGCGAGGGTTGCCCCTGCGTCGGCAAGCGCCTGATCGATCACCGGAATGATCGACGTCAGGTGCTGCCGGCTGGCGATCTCGGGCACCACGCCACCGAAGATCCGATGCACATCCTGCGACAGAATCACGAGCGACTCGAGCGTGATGTCGTCGCCCGAGCCGCTCAGGACTGCCGCCGATGTTTCGTCGCAGCTTGTTTCGATGCCGAGGACGCGCACCCGGTTACGTGCCCGCTTCCTTGAGGAGCTGCGCGATCAGGGCACGATTGGGTTCCGAATTCCAGTCTGTGGCGGCGATCACCTTTTTGCGGATGGAGCCGTCGGCCGCGATGATGAACGTCTCCGGGACGCCGGTGGTCTGGTATGCAGCCTGAATTGCCTGAGTCGAGTCGTGCAGAACTTCGAACGTCAGGTTGAAGTCCTTGAGAAACTTCCGAATCTCGTCGGCTTTGCCCGGATCGTCGATGCTCACGGCAACGATGTGAAGTCCCTTCGGGCCCATCTCCTTGTGCAGTGCCTCGATGCTCGGCATCTCGGTCCGGCACGGTCCGCACCAGGTGGCCCAGATGTTCAGCAGCACGACCTTGCCCTTGTAGTCGGCGAGCGTCTTGGATTTCACGGGGCCTTCGATCGTCGCGCCACCGAACACTGGTGCCTGCGAACCCACGTCCACGCCGATCAGCTCATCCTTCAGCTGGTACGCGCCGAACCAGAGCGCGCCGCCGAGGACTGCAATGATCGCTCCGACCACGCTCCATTGCTGGCCGGCGGTCATGCCGCTTCCATCAGGCAGACATTCCTGAGGGCACCGACTTCGGCGCTGGGGTCGGCTGCGCTGAAAATCGCGTTGCCCGCGACGAACGTGTTGGCGCCAGCCAGATAGCAGCTGCGGATCGTCTCGCGAGTGACTCCGCCATCGACCTCGAGGTGCGCGCTGCTCCCGACACTGTCGAGGAGCAAACGAGCGCGGCGGATCTTGTCGAGTGACTGTGGGATGAACTTCTGACCGCCGAATCCCGGATTGACCGACATGATCAGCAGCAGGTCGAGATCGGCTGCCACTTCGCGCACCGTGTCGAGTGAGGTGCTGGGATTCATCGTGGCGCCGGCCGTGCAGCCGATCTCCTTGATGCGCATCAGCTGCCGGTGCAGGTGTGGCGCCGTCTCGACGTGGATCGTGAGGCCACTGGCTCCGGCCTTGGCGAAACTGTCGAAGTACTTCTCCGGCTCGATGGTCATGAGATGCACGTCGAGCGGCAGGGTGGTCAGCTTGCGGACGGTCTCGATCACCTTGACCCCGAAGCTCAGATTCGGGACGAAGACGCCGTCCATCACGTCGACGTGCAACCAGTCGGCGCCGGCCGCCTCGATCATGGCCAGTTCATCTGCCATGCGGGCGAAATCGACGGAGAGCAGCGAAGGGGCGATGCGGACTGTCATCCCGGAAGATATCACGCACGGCGCCATCGGGCTCTGCGCGGCGTAGCGCGAGCTACGGGGTCGTGCTGTCGCGCGGAACGATTGGTCGGGAGACGGTCAGGATCACCACCGCACCAGGTGGCACCGGAGAGTCGGCCGCCGGGCGCTGGGCGCTGATAACGCCGTCTGGTTGGACGGCTGTGGAATCAGTCTTGGTGGGGGCTGCGGTAAGCCCGAGCTGCCCGATCAACGCCAGTGCATCCTCGAGCGTCATGCCGACCAGCGACGGCACTCCGATCGCATCGGGGCCGGCGCTGACGGTCAGGCGCACCGACGCCGGCTGCGGGATGGTGACGCCGCTGCGCGGTGTGGTCGCGATGACCTCACCGCGGGCTCGTTTGTCGAGGCGCTCTGTCACGTCATCGGGCACATCGAAACCCACCTCTTCGAGTGCCTTGACCGCCGCCTCGCGTGCCATGCCAACAACGTTCGGCACAGTGCCTCGCTTGACACCCAGTGACACGTCGAGGACCACATCATTCCCTTTCTGTGCCTTGATACCTGGCGCCGGCGTCTGGCCAAGGACGGATCCCTTGGGAGCCGTTGGGTGATGGAGTTCGTCGCCGGTCTTGACGGTGAAACCGGCGGCCGTGAGTCGAGTGGCGGCGTCGCTGTAGAGCAGGCCGACTACGTTGGGCACGGCCGATTCGCCACGGATCAGCGTCTGCGGGAGCAGCCAGAGCGCCACGATAACAAACCCGAGCAGAAATCCCCCGATCGCGGTGCTGACGATCGGACGCTGCGCCGCGAGGTCGCGCAGTCTGCCGAATCGCGAACCAGTCTTCACCGTCGGGCTCATCGAATACGGCGAAGTCGTGCGGCAAAGGCACCATCGACGCCGTGCACATGCGGGAGCACACGCAGAAACCTGTTGTCGAGCACTGAATCGGGCACCACACCCTTCGCGGGTGGTTCAAGGACGAAGGCATCATCCTCGGCGAGAAACTCGTTCACGACGGCGTCGTTCTCTTCACGCTCGAGTGAACAGGTGCTGTAGATCAGCAGTCCACCGGGTTTGACACAACTGCTGGCGGCTGCCAGAATATCGCGCTGCAACACCGGCAGCAGCGCGATATCACTGACGCGCAAACGCCACCGTGCATCGGGGTGCCGGCGAAAGGTGCCTGTCCCGGTGCAGGGAACATCGACGAGGATTGCATCGACCGGCTCGAGGGTCGGAGCGGTAGCGTCCATCTCCCGCACGTCGACGTCCGTGACATGCATCCGATCAAAGTTGGCGTGCAAGCGCTGGAGTCGATTCGCCGAGCGGTCACTGGCGATGACACGAACACCGGCCTGCAGGAGCGCGAGTGTCTTGCCGCCGGGTGCGGCACACAGATCGGCGGCCAGATCACCGCGTGGGATACTGGCATACTGCACGACCAGCGCACTGCCGGCGTCCTGCACCCAGAGCTGGCCATGCTGGAACGCGCCAAGTTGCAACAATGGCGCGCCCGGTGGGAGCTGCAACCCTTCGTCGAACAGCGGCGTCGGCAGCGTCTCGACACCGCGCTCGTGCAGCATGGCCTGCAGCGCATCGCGCGTCATGCCGAATGGCCGCACGATGATCGGTGCTTCACTGTTGTTGTGACCTGTGAGCAGGACGGCGGCATCCTTGCCCCACGCGGCCACCCATCGCTCCAGCAGCCAACGCGGATGGCTGGTGCGCACGGCCAGACGCTCGGTCAGATCATGGTTGCGGTCGAGTGCAGCGGCAGCACCATCGGGAGTGGCAACCGCTGGCAGTTCCCGTTCGCGATCGATGCGGCGCAGCACGGCATTGACCAGCTTGCTCGCGCCAATGCCGTGTCGGCGCTTGGCCAGTTCGACGGTCTGGGCGATGGCCGCGTAGGCAGGCACGCTGCCCATGGAGAGCAGCTGATACGTGCCGAGTCGCAAGAGGTCGCCGAGGTCGGCATCGAGTCGTGCCAGGCCACCGGTGATGCGCGGAGCCAGAATCGCATCGATCCATCCGCGTGAGCGTAGCAGACCGTAGACGAGCTCCTGGACCCATCGGCGGTCACGCGGATCGAGCGCGGTCGTCACGCGCTCGAAGGCAGCGTCGAGCAGCGTTCCACCGCGCAGCGCCGCGAGAATCTCGGCCGCGGCAATACGTGATTCAGTGATCAGCGTATTGCGGCCGGCCGTTGGCGCAGCGAGCGTCACGGGCACCTCACTGGCGGAATCCCTCGTCATACGCTGCAAGGTAGCGCCGCGTGGCGGCGACAGCATCGTCGAGCCAGATGCCGCGCAGCACGGCGACGCCGGCGGCCCCCGCCCGCGCCATGTGATGCACGCGCTCCGGCGTCATGCCACCGACGGCAATCACCGGACATCCGTCAGCAGCGTCGACCACTGCTTGCACGAACTGCACCGGATCCGGCGGCGGGTAGGCGGAATCGGCTACGGCGCCTGCGACCAGAAAGGTCGCGTCACTCTGCGCTGTCATCCAGGCGTCGGCAGTGGCGTGTACACTCGCGCCAAGCACGAGGTCTGGCGCGATGCGACGGGCATCTGCAATTGTCAGTGACCGCGACGTGAGTTGTGCGCCGGTGACTCCTGCCGCCATCGCGATATCGACACGGTCGTTGATCAGGACCCAGCTGCCCGTCATCTCGGCGATGACGCGCAGCTCGAGGGCCAGTTCGAGGAGGCGCAGCGGTGTGGTCTCGACGCATCGCAAGTGAATCGCAACACGTCCGCGACAGGTTTGCATGAGAGCAGTGGCGGAGTGCACGAATGCCGGATCGGCGAGGATGACATCATTCGTGAGCGCATGCAGCGTCGGAACCGTGCCGTGCCTCATACGCGGGCTTCGCCGTCGATGCCGAGCACGTCGGCGACCGCAATACCGCGACCGGCGGCCCAGTCGTACACGCTCTGCCGTCGCTTGCCCGAGGGGTGCACGTCGCTGATGCGAACGGTGCCGTGACCGCAGGCAATGAGCATCCCGTCGTCATCCAGGGCGAGCACCGTGCCCGGGGCATCAACTTGCGTGTGCATTGCTGACGCACGCACGCCGAAGCACTTGACCTCGAGGCCGCGATGGGTGGTGAAGGCGCCGGGCCGGGGGTCGTATGCGCGCACGACATTCGCAACTTCTGCTGCGTTCGCGCCCCATGGAATTCGCGCATCCTCACGTTCAATCTTGGGCGCGAACGTCGCCAGCGAATGATCCTGCTCGGTTTCGACGAGCTGATTCAGCTCCAGCAACGCGAGGGCCTCGATGAGCGATTGTGCGCCCACTTCCGACAGGCGATTCCGGAGCTCTCCTCCCGTTTCATCGTCGAGGATCGGCACCCGCGCGGAGTAGAGGCATGGTCCGGCATCCATGGCGAGCACCATGCGCATGATGGTCACGCCGGTCTCCGTGTCGCCGCGTCGGATGGCGGTTTCGATCGGTGCAGCACCACGCAGGGCGGGGAGCAGTGACGCATGAATGTTGATGGTGCCGCGTGGCGGCTGCTCGATCACGGCGACGGGCAGGATGTGCCCATAGGCAACGACCACATTCAGGTCGGGCCCGAGCGCCGTGAGCTCAGCCAGGAATGCCTCACCGCGGGGGCGCTCGGGTTGCAACACGGGTAACCCTTCGCGCAGTGCCACCACCTTCACCGGTGGTGGGGTCAGGACGCGCGCACGCCCGACGGGTCGATCCGGCTGCGTGACCACGCCGACCACGTCGAAGCCCTCGCCGAGCAATGCTTCAAGCGGCGGAACGGCGAAGTCGGGAGTGCCCCAGAAGAGGATGCGCACGGGGTGAGGATTGCGAGCCGGTCAGCGAACGTCGCTGCGGTGATCGGCGCCAGCTTCGTCGTCGAGTTCGTCGTCCTCGGCCTGCAG
>JANNVN010000278.1:0-4234 GCA_031414435.1 Gemmatimonadaceae bacterium | reverse complement strand
GGCGCATCGCCAGCCGTCCGGCGCACGTGCCCGACACCACCTGGCAGATGCAACTCGAAAGCGGTTTCCTGTTCGAGGACACGCCGGACCAGCGTCGCGCCACGACGGACGTCAAGCGCGACATGGAGAGTGGCCGCCCGATGGATCGCCTGCTGGTGGGCGACGTGGGCTATGGCAAGACGGAAATCGCCGTGCGCGCCGCGTTCAAGGCGGTGCAGAGCGGACGGCAGGTGGCGGTGCTGGTGCCAACGACGATTCTCGCCGACCAGCACGTGCGCACCTTCGGCGATCGGCTGGCGGATTTCCCGGTGGTGATCGAGGAGCTGAGCCGCTTCCGCACGGCGAAGGAACAGGCGATCACCCTCGAACGCCTGAAGAAGAAGGAAGTCGACATCGTCATCGGTACGCACCGCCTGCTCGGCGAGGACGTCGTCTTTGGTGACCTCGGACTGATCATCGTCGACGAAGAGCACCGCTTCGGCGTGAAGCACAAGGAGCGGCTGAAGCAACTGAAGATGGAAACGGATGTGCTGACGCTCACCGCCACGCCGATTCCGCGCACGCTGCACCAGTCGCTGGCCGGCCTGCGCGACATGACGCTGATGCAGACGCCGCCGCGCGACCGCAGCCCGGTCCTGACGTATGTCGAGCCGAACGATGATGCCCTGATCGAAGAAGCCGTCAGTCGCGAGCTCGATCGCGGTGGGCAGTGTTTCTTCGTGCACAATCGCATCGAGACGATTCTGGCGATGGCGGACCACCTGCAGCGGCTGGTGCCGCGCGCAAGGGTCGTGGTGGGCCATGGCCAGATGAAAGAGCGCGAACTGGAGGAGGTCATGCGACAGTTCGTGCGCGGCGAGGCCGATATCCTCGTCAGCACGATGATCGTCGAAAGCGGGCTCGATGTCTCGAATGCCAACACCATGTTCGTGGATCGGGCCGATCACTTCGGTCTCGCCCAGCTCTATCAGCTCCGTGGCCGCGTCGGCCGGTCCCACCGCCGCGCGTACTGCTACCTGCTGGTGCCCGATATCGTCGACGAGGACGCCGAGCGTCGGCTGCGGGTCCTCGAGCACAACACCGACCTTGGCAGCGGCTACCGAGTCGCGCTGAAGGACATGGAGCTGCGCGGGGCGGGCAATCTGCTCGGCCCCGAGCAGAGCGGATTCGTGCATACGGTCGGGTTCGATCTCTACCTCCGACTGCTGGAGGAGACCGTCGGCCGGATTCAGCGCGGGGACTCGGCCCCACCGCCGCAGCCCTCAGACGTCTCGCTGGATCTGCCCGCCTTCCTGCCCGACGACTACGTCCCAATGCAGGATCTCAAGCTCGACGTCTACCGTCGCCTCACCAAGGCGCCGGATGCCGCCGCCATCGAGGCCCTCGCCGTCGAGGTCCGTGACCGCTTTGGGCCGCTGCCCCCGGCGGCGGCGGCCTACTTCGATCTGGCCCAGCTCCGCTTGCTCGGAGGCACCTTGGGAATCGAGGCCGTGCTGGTGCGGGGGGATGAGGGCCGTATTACGTTTCGCGCCGACGCTGTGCCCCGGATGAAGGGGCTCAGCGCCGCGTTTCACGAAGTGCAGTTCCAGGCCGAGGTGCGCCGCGCGCAACCATTGACGCTCAAGCTCACGCGACTCGGCGGAGCGGCGGTGCTCGAGGGCCTCGTCCGCTCGTTGCGCAGTCTGAGCCGCTGATTGTTCGGTGGCTGCCTGTTCCTGACAGACTGTCGCAGCCTTCACCCGTACCCGTTTCGACGAATGAGAACACTTGTCCTTGCCGCGATTGCTGTTGCCGCTACGGCTCAGCTGGCCGGCTGCAACAGCGGAGCGCTCAGCGCCCACGCGGATACCGTCGCGAAGGCGGGCTCACAGGAACTGACCGTCAAGAAGCTGTCGGAGTTGCTCGGCGCATCGAAGGTGCCGCTCCGGAAGGATGTCGTGCGCGTCGTCGCCGATCTCTGGGTCAACTACCAGCTGCTGGCCAAGGCCGGCGCCAATGGTGACTCGCTGAACGATCCGAAGCAGCTCGACTCGGCCCTCTGGGCGCCGATTGCGAATGCCCGCGCCCGGAAGTTCTTCGAGGTCGTATCGAAGGGATGGACCGTCGCTGCACCCACCGACGGCGAAACCCGCTACAACAACGGTGAAGTGCTCGCCGCCAGCCACGTGCTCTTTCGTGCGCCGGAAAAGGACGGAACGCCACAGCAGATCGCCGTGCTGAAGTCGCGGGCTGACTCACTCCGCAAGGTGCTCACGACGGCGAACTTCTCGCAGCTGGCGTCGCGCTTCAGTCAGGACCCGGGATCGGCCCAGCAGGGCGGTTCACTGGGCGCCTTCCCCAAGGGGATGATGGCGCCCGAGTTTGAGAAAGCCCTGATCGACACCAAGCCGGGAGAGATCTCGCCGGTCGTCCAGACACGGTTCGGCTTCCACATCATCTATCGCCCCGTGTACACGGCCGTCACGCAGAATGTCGCGCAGCTGATGCAGCAGCGCGGCGCCGCGGCCGCCGAGTCGACGTACTGGGCCAGGCTCGAAGCCGCGAACACGGTGACCGTCAAGTCGGATGCGCCGAAGATGGCGCGCGACGTCGTCGCCGATCTGGACAGCTATCGCACCAGCGGGATGGTGCTTGGCACCACCAAGCGCGGCGAGTTCACGGCCCGTCAGCTGGTCCGCTGGATCGACGCCTATCCGCCAGAGCAGGGCCTCATTCCGCAGATTCAGAATGCGCCGGACACGATCATCCCGACGTTGATCAAGAACTTCATGCGGAACGAGCTGTTCCTGACGCAGGCTGACAGTGCGAAGGTCGATCTGACCGATCAGGAAAAGAGTCAGATCCGCGCCGAGTTCCGAACGCTCGTGATCAACTCATGGACGCAGCTGGGTGTCGCGCCGAACCAGCTCATCGATAGCGCCAAGACGCCGGCCGCTCGCGAAGTGCTGGCGACGGGTCGGGTCAACACCTTCCTCGAGAGTATGCTGGTGAAGGATGGCGCGTTCGTGCCGATCGCTCGTTCGATGGATCTGATGCTTCGGATGCGCTATCCGGGCGCCAAGATCGTCGACGCGGGTGTCGACCGGGCGCTCGAGGCCGCCAACAAGCTCCGTGGTTCGGCTGATTCGACGCGTGCGGCGAACCGTCCTGCCTCGGCCGTGCCGATGCCCGGCTCGTCGCAGCCGGGTCCGGACAGGGCGCAACAGCAGGTGCCCGCGCAGCCGGCGGCCCCCGCCAAGCCGTAGTCGGGCTCGCGCTGTGGATTGCAGCGGGGGAGCACGAACACCGTGCTCCCCCGTTCTACATTTGCTGTGTGGTGCAGGCTCTCACCGCTCGGGTGATGAACCGACGCCTCGCCTGACGGGTACTCGACGTATGACTCGACCATTCGCCTCCCTCGCTGCTTCGCTGGCTTGCGCATTCACGCTGCAAGCCCAGACCCCGCCTGCTGCGCGACCTGCGGCCTCCAGGCAGGGGCCGCCCGTCATCGCAGTTGACAAGGTGATCGCGATCGCTGGTGACCGGCCGATCCTGTGGAGCGAGGTGCTCGAGGAGTACAACACCCGGCGCGCCCAGGGTATGCCGATTCCGGCGGACACGGTTGAACACCGACAACTGGTCGAGAAAATCATCGACGAGTTGATCGATGCCGAGATCCTCGTGCAGAAGGCCGTGGTCGAGAAAGTCGAGGTGACGGACGGCGATGTGTTGCCGGAGGTGGAGGGGCAGCTGAAGAAGATCCGTGACCAGTTCAAGACCGACCAGGAGTTCCGTCAGGCGCTCGAGGGTGCCGGCTTCGGATCGCCGGAGGAGTATCGCAAGACACTTATCGAGGCGGCCAAGCGGCAGCAGGTCCAGCGCAAGTTGATCGAGAAGATGAAGGCCGACGGCAAGCTGGTTCGTGCGCTGGTCTCAGAGGGCGACGTCATCGCGATGTACGAGAAGAACCGGACCACGCTGCCGAAGCGTCCGGCGCAGGTCACCTTCCGCCAGATCGTCATTGGCCCCACGCCGACCGCCGCCAACAAGGCCAAGGCGCGGGCCAAGGTGGATTCGCTCCTGATCGAGATCCAGCGCGGCGGCAACTTCGAGTTGATCGCCAAGCGCGAGAGCATGGACCCGTCGAACAAGGAAACCGGCGGTGACCTGGGCTGGAATCGCCGCGGTGCGATGGTGCCGGAGTTCGATCGCATGATGTTCGCGCTTCCACCCGGCGTGATCAGCCCGGTGGTGG
>JANNVN010000277.1:0-4295 GCA_031414435.1 Gemmatimonadaceae bacterium | reverse complement strand
CTCTACACCGCCCCCATGGCAAGTATCCGTGATCTGGTTGACGCCGTGCGTCGCCGCGACGGCGTCGAAGCAGCGATCGTCCTCGGTCGCGACGGCCTGCTCGTCGATGGTGATGCCGTCTCCTATCTGGACGGAGAACAGGTGGCGGCGCACTCGCCGGCCGTTTTCGCGGCAGCAGATGCCCTTGGCAAGGCGGCACGCGCCGGCCAACTGCAGACGGCGATTCTCGAGTTCCCCGGGACGATCGCGATCATAACCGCCATGAGCGAAGATGCGCTGCTGGTGGTCCTTGCCCGTCCGACCGCGGCCCTGCCGCCGCTGCTTGGCGAACTGCGGCGGCTGCGCCAGCACATCGCCTCGCTGGCCTGATACCTCGGGGCCACGGGGAGCGTCTCTTCGGCAACTGACTCCCACCCCATTCTATGTCGCTCTGGACCGTTATCCTTGCCGGCGGCGTCGGCTCCCGTTTCTGGCCGATCAGCACGCCCACGCAGCCGAAGCAGCTGCTGCCGCTTGTCACCGGCCAGCCCATGCTCCGCGATGCCGTCGATCGCCTGCTGCCGCTGGTGCCGGGTGACCGGATGCTGATCCTGACGAACGCCGGGCTGGAACCAGCGATCGCGGCCATGCTTCCGGATGTGCCGCGGCAGAACATCATCTGCGAGCCTCGGCCCGCCGGGACGGCAGCAGCGCTGGCCTGGGCAGCGCGGATCATCCGCGACCAGGACCCGGACGCCATCATGCTCTCGGTGCATGCCGATTGGGCAATCAGCGATGCGGAGGGCTTCCGGGCCGCCCTCCGGCGCGCGGCCAGCGTGGCCGAGGCGCATGATGCGCTGGTGACGGTCGGCGTGACGCCGACGCGCCCCGATCCTGGATTCGGCTACATCGAGACCGGCGAACGGACGGATGAGGACGCGATGCGTGTGGCACGGTTTCTCGAGAAGCCCGACCGCGTTCGGGCAGGAGAGCTGATCGCCGCTGGGTGCCTCTGGAACTCCGGCATCTTTGTCTGGCGTGCTTCGCGTTTCCTGCAGGAGGTCGACGCACACTGCCCCGAGGTGTCGCGAGCGAAGTCCGAGACCACGCTCGAAGGCTTCTTCGGTGCCGTGCAGTCGATCAGCGTCGACGTCGGCGTGCTCGAACGGAGTGACCGCGTGTTTGTCGTGCCTGGCGCATTTGGCTGGGATGACGTCGGCACCTGGGCCGCCTTGCGCCGCGTGCGACCAGGTGACGCCGCGGGCAATGCGCTGCATGGCGACGTGACGGCGGTCATGTCCTCGGGCAACGTTGCGCACGCGGATGGACAGAGCATCGTGCTCTACGGCGTCTCCGACCTGGTCGTCGTGGCCATCGACGGACTCACGGTCGTGACGACGCAAGAACACGCAACGGACCTGAAGACACTCATCGATGCGCTGCCCGCGCGACTGAAGGATCGCGGGTGACCGCTCTCGTCCTGCTGGACCATCCGCGTGCCTCGCCTGACGCGGACGAACTGGCGCCGATCACGACCGCGCGCCCACTGGCAGAGGTGCGCGTCGGGGCCAAGCTGGTGCGCGAGCGATGGACGGCTGCGTTCGGCATGCCGGTCACTGGCGTGATCGCAGCCCGGCGGCTGACCGGCTTCGAGGAGCCTGGGTCAGCACCGGTCCTGAACGACGATGTCATGCTCGACCCAGGCACCATCATCGCGACGAGTTTCTGCGCACCGGTTCTCCAGCCGATTGCGACTGGCGGAAACGATACGTGGACGCACGACGGCAGCGTGGTGGCCGCCGCGCTCTCGCGCCGCACGTCGGTCCGCGAAATTCGCGTCACCGGTATCGTTGCCGGCGAGCGTTCCGGGCCGCTCGATGGATGGCAGCTGCGGGCTCCATGGGACGTGATTGGCCACCTGCCGGTAATGCTCGCGGCGGACGCACTGTTCATCGCACGCGCCGCCATGCCACCGCGGGCTGTCCCAGCGGACGTCCGTGTACTCGGCAACTTCCCGGTGCGAATTGCCGACACGGCAACCATCGAGCCGTTCGTCGTGCTCGACGCCACGCAGGGTGCAATCGTTCTCGGCGACCACGCCGTCGTCCGGAGTTTCTCTCGCCTGACGGGACCGTTCGTGTTGGGTGCACATTCGCAGTTCATGGCCGGCAGCGGGCACACCGCAGCAATCGGTGACTACTGCAAGATCAGCGGCGAGGTGTCGACGAGTATTTTCTGCGGACACGCGAACAAGGGACACGACGGCTTCATCGGACACAGCTACTTAGGCCGGTGGACGAATCTTGGCGCCGGCACGGCGACGTCCAACCTGAAGAACACCTATGGCCCCGTGTCTTTCGCGGGGCAGGAAACCGGACTGCAGTTCCTGGGATCGCTCATCGGTGATCACGCGAAGACGGGGATTCTGACCCGTCTGAATACCGGCAGCAGCATCGGCGCGGGGGCGAATGTCATCAGTGACGACGTTGTGCCGCGCGTCGTGGCGCCGTTCGCATTCGGTCACCGTGGCGAGCGCTACGATCGGGCAAGGTTCTTCGAGACCGCGGTTCGCGTGATGGCGCGCCGCGGCGTGGTCATGACGGTCCCGATGCGGGCCTGCCTCAATGCTGTGTACGACGCGACACCGTGGGCGACCCCCTGACCCGCCCGTCGACGACGCATGCCACTGGACCCACGCGGCGCGAGCACATGCAACGCGGAATCACGGCCCTTCGTGACGTGACGCGGATGCTGCGCGGTGCGGGGGCTGCGCAGCGTACCGACGGCAGCGAAGTGGAACGCGGCGCCCTGTTCGATCTGGCGGCGCTCGCTGACCGTCTCGACGGATACGTCGAGGATCAGAGCGCTGATGACTGGGAGGACTTCTGGATCACGGGCGACGACGTCTCGACGCTCGCGGCCCACATCGACTCATTGGCGGCCTCGCCGCGTGGGCTGGCGTCCCCGACGCTCCCCGCGCTGCGATCATTGTGTGACGCGCTGGCCATCGTGGCGCCACGCCACGAGTGAAGCCCGCGTGATGCGCGCGGCGCGAGCGCGCGAGGCTGCGACGGCGAACGGGGCGGCGCATCGTGTGATGCACCGCCCCGTTTTCACAGCACGCGCAAGTGCGACTAGTACATCCCGCCCATACCGCCGCCGCCATGACCACCACCGGCCGGCGCCGGGGAGTTCTCCTTCTTCTCGACGATCAGTGCTTCGGTCGTGAGGAGCAGGCCCGAGATCGACGCGGCATTCTGCAGCGCGGTCCGGGTGACCTTGGTCGGGTCGATGACGCCAGCCTGCACGAGGTCTTCGTACGTGTCGGTGAGGGCGTTGTAGCCGAACGTGTTCGACTCGGCGGCCTTCACCTTCTCGACGACGATGGAACCTTCACCACCGGCGTTCTGGACGATCATGCGAATCAGCTCTTCGATGGCGCGACGGATGATCGCGACGCCGATGTTCTCTTCCGCATCTTCGAGCTTCAGGTTGACCAGCGCCCGCTGGGCGCGGATGAGGGCAACGCCGCCACCGGGGACGATGCCTTCTTCAACGGCAGCACGCGTGGCGTGCAGTGCGTCTTCGACGCGCGCCTTCTTCTCCTTCATTTCGGCTTCGGTTGCGGCGCCGACGTTCACGACGGCCACGCCACCCGAGAGCTTCGCCAGACGCTCCTGGAGCTTCTCCTTGTCGTAATCGGAGGTGCTCTTCTCGATCGCGGCACGGATTTCCTTCTCACGGCCCTTGATCTGGTCATGATCGCCGGCGCCATCGATGATCGTGGTGTTGTCCTTGTCGACGACCACACGCTTCGCCTTGCCGAGGTCGGCGAGGGTCGCGTTCTCGAGCTTGAAGCCCACTTCGTCGCTGATGACGTTGCCGGCGGTCAGCACGGCAATGTCCTGCAGCATGGCCTTGCGGCGGTCACCAAAGCCCGGCGCCTTGACGGCGGCGATCTTCAGCGTGCCACGCAGCTTGTTCACGACCAGCGTGGCAAGCGCCTCGCCTTCGATGTCTTCCGCGATGATCATGAGCGGCTTGCCGGTCTGGGCAACCTTCTCGAGCACCGGGAGGAGTTCCTTCATGGAGCTGATCTTCTTGTCGTGGATCAGGATGAAGCAGTCTTCCATGACGGCTTCCATCTTCTCCGGATCGGTGACGAAGTACGGCGAGACGTACCCGCGATCGAACTGCATGCCGTCGACCGTCTCCAGCGTCGTCTCCAGGCCCTTCGCCTCTTCAACCGTGATGACGCCGTCCTTGCCGACCTTCTCCATCGCGCTGGCGATCAGCTCGCCGATTTCCTTGTCGTT
>JANNVN010000276.1:0-4634 GCA_031414435.1 Gemmatimonadaceae bacterium | reverse complement strand
GAGATTCGCGCCACGCAGTTCACGAATCTGTATGACGTGGTGCTGGCGCTGCGCGCGAACTGGCTTCGTATCCGTGCGGCGGACAGTTTTGAGAAATCGACGCCGATCCAGCTCTACCTCGACGCGCAGCGGTTGCAGGGTGTGGAGGAACTGCGGACGATGAACCTCGCGAACATCGCGTCGGTTCGCTATCTCGATCCGATTCAGGCGGGCGCCCGCTACGGGCTGGATCACGGCGCGGGCGCGATCCTCGTCACCACTTCGCGACCGTAGAAGTTCCCGCCGATTGGTCAGCGGTCATGAGGCCTCGCTCGTGTCGCGCCGACGCTCCGTGGCGGTACGCGGCACCCTGACTCGATGCATCTCCACTCGCGGACGGGCGGTCCTCGCTCTACTGTCCCGAGATGACAGACCGTCTCGTGTCCAGACCGGCGACCGCCGTCGATGGTGCCGATGCGGCAGGCGAGTATCGTCTGCTCTACGAGCTGCCGTTCATCGGGATGGCGGTGACGTCGGCAGCCACGAAGCGCTGGGTGCAGGTGAACGAGGCACTCTGCGACCTGCTGGGCTACTCGCGTGCGGAGCTGATCGACAAGTCATGGGTGGGGGTGTCAGATCCGGAGACGGTCGACGCCGATGTGGCCGCGTTCGATCGTGCGCTGCGTGAACAGAGTGACGGCTACCGTCGGGACAAACGCTACGTTCGCTCCGATGGCACGATCCTCGATGTGAGTGTCGATGTCAAAGCCGTCCGGGCGCCAGATGGCACGATCGACTGCTTCGTCGCGACGATCTACGACATCACCGCGCGCGTCTCGGCCGAGCGTGCTGCACGAGAGGCGGCGGAGCTGCTGGGGAACCTGAGCCGCCACATCCCTGGCGTCATTTTCCAGTTACTGCGCCGCCCCGACGGTTCGGTCGTGTTTCCGTTCGTCAGCGACGCGATCCGCGAGATCTGCGAGATCGAGCCGGAGATGGCTGCGGCGGACGGATGGACAGTCTTCAATCGTACTCATCCCGATGATCAGGCGATGGTGGCGCAGGCCATCGACCGGTCACGGCGGACGTTGCAGCCGTGGCGCTGCGACTATCGCGTGCTGCTACCGCGCAAGGGTGTTCGATGGCTCCGCGGCGACGCGCAACCGGAACGCCTGCCGGACGGCAGCACGCTGTGGCATGGCTTCATCAAGGACAGTACCGAGCGGCAACTGGCGCGTCAGGCGCTGGTCGCCAGCGAGGAGCGCTACCGGGTGCAGATCGAACATGCGCCGGAAGCCATCGTCGTCTACGATGTCGAACGTCGGCGGTTTGTGGACTGCAACACGAATGCGGAACGGCTGCTCGGATTGACGCGTGCGGCGATGCTGGAATGCGGGATCGTGGATGTCTCGCCGCCAGTGCAGCCCGACGGTCGGCCGAGTGTGGAGGCCGGCGCGGAGCGCATCGGCGCGGCGCTGGCGGGTGAGACACCGGTGTTCGAATGGGTGCATCGGCACTCGTCCGGGCGCGAGATTCTGTCAGAGGTGCGGCTGGTCCGACTCCCGTCCGTGACCGACACACTGGTGCGCGGCAGTATTACAGACATCACGGAGCGCACGCGCGCGGCGGAAGAACTGACGCGACTGGATGCCGCGATTGCGTCGTCGATCAACGGGGTCGCCATCGCGGATCTGGGCGGTACGCTGCAGTTCGCAAACGGGGCCCTCCTGCAACTCTGGGGTTATCAGCGACTCGAGGAAGTTCTCGGGAGGAGCGTGGAGAGTTTCTGGTCTGACCCGACCGAAACAGCGCGCACGATGGCAGAACTGGAGAGCACGGGGCGATCGATGGGCGAGATGGTCGCCGTTCGTGCTGATGGCGTGCGTCGGCTGTTTCAGGTCAATGCCAGCCTGTTCCCGGATGCGTCGGGTCGGCCGGTGGGTATGCTGGCATCCTTTGCCGACATCACCGACGCGCGCAACACCGAACGCACGTTGCGTGTGCGCGATGCGGCGATTCGTACGGCAATGACGGCGATCGCAATCGGCGACCCAACGGGGAAGCCCCTGTACGTGAATCCGGCATTTGTTCAGCTGTGGGGCTACGACAACGAGAGCGAGGTGTACCAGCGCGAGGTCCTCGACTTCTTGGCGGAAGGTGTGTCGCTGCCGAAGGTCAATCTGGACCGGCTCTTCACGAACGGTTCGTGGCAGGGCGAACTGCGGGCGCGACGCAAGGATGGCTCCCAGTTCGACATGCTGGCGGCCGCAAACCTGGTCCGTGACGAGCATGGGACGATCATCCATCTGATGGGATCGTTTCTCGACATCACGGAGTCGAAGCGATTGCAGGCAGAAGTGCTTCAAGCACAGAAAATGGAGTCGGTGGGACGCCTGGCGGGCGGGGTGGCCCACGACTTCAACAATCTCCTGACCGTGATGAAAGGGTGTCTTGACCTGGCGCTCGAATCGCCAGGGCTCGACAACGCGTTGCGTAATGAGCTGCTCGAGGTCAATCGCGCGGCGAATTCCGCGACGGAGCTGACGCGCCAGCTCCTTGCATTTTCGCGCAAGCAGATCATTTCGCCGACGATTCTCGATCTCAATGATGTCGTGTACCGGGTTCACGGCATCCTGACCCGACTGCTCGGAGAGCACATCCGGTTGCAGGTGGTGACCGGTCCGAACCTGGGCTCGATCAGCTTCGATCCGTCGCAGGCGGAGCAGATCCTCGTCAATCTGGCTGTCAATGCACGCGATGCGATGCCGGATGGCGGGACGCTGACGGTGGAGACGAGCCATCTCCATGTCGACGCGGAGTACGCACGTTCCCACCCTGGGGTGGCGCTGGGCGACTACGTCCTGCTCACGGTCTCGGACACGGGCATCGGCATGTCACCGGAAACCAGCGCGCATGTGTTCGAGCCTTTTTTCACCACCAAGGATCTGGGAAGTGGCACGGGGCTGGGGCTGGCGATGATCCACGGCGCCGTCTCGCAGAATGGTGGGCGAGTGGAGGTGCGATCGGAACTCGGCCGCGGCACGAGCTTCAGGATCATTCTCCCGCGCGTGGAGACTGGGCCGCCACCCACCACTGACTCGACCGAACGCGCCATCGTTGCACAGGGCACGGAGACACTGGTACTGGTCGAGGATGATGCCGCCGTGCGTCAGTTGATGGTCCGCCAACTGGAGCGGCAGGGGTACCGGGTGATCAGTTTTTCCGGCGGTGCTGCAATGCTCGAGTGGCTCCGTGGCTGGACGGAGCCCGTGAACCTCCTGATCACGGATGTGATCATGCCAGGAATGAATGGCCGGCTGCTGGTCGAGCAGCTGTCTGCGCTGCGCCCTGAAACGCGCGTGTTGTATGCCTCGGGCTACACCGCGGACGTGATCGCCCAGCAGGGCGTGCTGGCGCCCGGTGTGGAGTTCCTGGCCAAGCCATTCACGGCAGCATTGCTCGCGTCGACGGTGCGGGAGCTGCTCGACCGTCCGTGACGCGATGGTCAGCGCTGTTGCTATCGCCCACCGAGGGATGGAGTTGAGGCCGGTGCCCGACGGTGGCGCGTCGCCTGCTCGAAACCGTAGGCCAGCGTGATCAGGCGCCCTTCACTCCACGGGCGTCCGAAGAAGGTCATGCCGGCTGGGAGCGTGTTGTCGCGCGTGTATCCCATCGGTACCGTGATCGCCGGGAATCCCGTGGTCGGTGAGAAGAGCTGACTGTTGTCGCCATGTGGCGTGTTCAGGTCGCCGATCAGGCGCGGCGGGTTGCTCCACGTCGGATAGACCAGCGCATCCAGCCGCAGTGAATCCATCAGCTGGACGACCGCCGCCCGGAACCGGTCTCGCATGGCTTCACGTGCCTGACATCCCGGATGGTCTTCCGGTGGCAGCGCCACGGTATCCGCGGCTTGCAGTCGCAACTGTGTCGCTGGATGGAAGTTGCCACTGCGCAGAACATCCCGAATCGTCTTGACCGGGGCATTTTCTCCGCGAGCGGCGAGGTAGCGCTCCAGATCATACTTGAACGCATTGCACCCCGGACCCGGCACACGCAGCACTGCAGATAGGGAATCAATGCCGGCCGGATCCACAATGATCGCGCCCTGGCGTTGCAGCACGTCAACGGCGCGGGTGAAAACAGCGACAACCTCACCATCGATGGTCGCCCGCTCGTAGGCCTGCCGTAGCACGCCGATGCGTGCACCACGCAGGCCACCCGGGACAACAAACGCATTGTAGTCTGCGGCGCGATGGACGCGACCGGCGATAGTGACGGGATCTGCAGCATCCTCGCCTGCCACGACCTGGAAGACGGCAACCGCATCGGCGACAGTACGCGCCATTGGCCCGGCGATGTCGGCGCCATTGCTGAGCGGCACGACACCCGCGCGCGACGTGAGTCCCATCGTGGAACGGATCCCGACCAGCGCATTGTGCGCTGACGGGCCACGAATCGAGTTGCCGGTATCGGTGCCGAGGCCCACGGTGCCTTCGTTGGCGGCGATCGCGGCAGCGGTACCACCGCTCGAGCCGGCCGTGACCCGATTCAACGCGTAAGGATTCCGCGTGTAGCCCGGAAGGATCGAGCTGACCGTCTCATACGGCGAGAAGGCCCACTCCGCCAGGTTGCTCTTCGCCAGCACGATGGCACCC
>JANNVN010000275.1:0-22861 GCA_031414435.1 Gemmatimonadaceae bacterium | reverse complement strand
CGCGCCATCGCGATCCTGATCTGCGACGCACTCTCTGCACGCAGCACACCGGCGTTCGAGTTGCCGATGCCCCGCTCTCCTGAACTGCGGCTGCTGGTTGAATCCAGCCGCAGCACGCCGCAGACGCCGGCGACCCTCGCCTCCACTGCGGGTATCAGCCTGCGCACAGTGGAGCGCCGCTTCAGCGCCGAAACCGGTATGCCACTTGGACGTTGGCTTCGGCACGCGCGCATGATCGACAGTCTGCTGAGCCTGGCCGCGGGCAGCACCGTCGCGTCCGCCGCCCGACAAGCCGGCTACAGTACGCCGAGTGCGTTCGTGGCAGCGTTCAGCCACATTTTCGGCACGACACCCGGGCAATTCTTCGACGTAAGCGATCCGCGGCCGGGTCCGCGCTCGGTTCCCCATTCATTCCACGCGTCGAGCTGAAGACATTGCCTGACTGTTGCGCGACGGCCAGCCCCGCCAGCTCGCCAGTGGACACACGATTGGCGCCGGATTCCCGGACGCCGATACGATCACGGAGGCCATCAAGGCGGCTGGCAGCCGCAACTGAAACATTCCAGCCTGCAATGCAGCCGCTTGAACGCGCAACGCTTCAACGCCCCCGTGACTCAAACCGCACGTCAGGATACTGCGACGCAGGACCATCGAGTAACGGTTGCATCGTCGATCCCTTCAGATAGCGATCGAAGAAGGCTCGCGAATAGGCATTGATGATGGCGTGAGCGCGGCGCGGATCAATTGGCCCAAGACCGAGCCACGGATTCAGCGGCGACGCCACAAAGAACGGGAAGTCGGACATGTTTTGGTGGAACATGTCCGGGACGAGCACCAGAAAGCCATCCCCGGGAAGGGTCTCGTACACACGGCGCATCGTGGTCTGCGTCTCGTCGATATCGTTACTCGTCCAGCCTTCGCGCCGCATGGTGTCGCCGTCTCGGCTGATCCACATCGTCGGCTGCCGCAAGCCATCGCGAACGACATCGGCTGGCATGTAGACATCCATCGGGAGGCAGGCACGCAGCCGCGCATCCTGACGACAGGCCTGCGCTGTGACGCCGCCGCCCAGCGAGACACCAAACATGCCAGCGCGGTGCAGGTCCAGCCGGCCGGTGAGCACTCCGGCGGGGTCTGAGCGGTTGATCGCCGTGAGTTGGTCGAGCGTGAAGCTGACATCCTGCGCCAGGAACGGCAGGACGCGATCCTGGAACGGGCGATTTGACATGCGTTGGTCGTAGATCACCCGGCGCCGGTTCGGAAACTCCACACCAGCTGCGGCGTACGGATGATCGATCGCCGCGACGACGTACCCATACGATACCATTTCCTCAACCTGGAAGGTGTTGTGTTGGCGAACGCCACCACGGCCATGCGAGAAGATCAGTACCGGGAAGGCACTGATGCCGTTCGCCATCGGCGCCGACGGCATGGCATTGGTCATGTCGTACTTGAGGTGCGTGAACGCCCAGCCGGGCAAGCCGAGTAGTCGCGCTACTGGCGCCAGGACGGCGCCGTCCTGCATA
Organism: Gemmatimonadaceae bacterium; assembly: GCA_031414435.1. Taxonomy (GTDB): domain Bacteria; phylum Gemmatimonadota; class Gemmatimonadetes; order Gemmatimonadales; family Gemmatimonadaceae; genus JACMLX01. The sequence continues at coordinate 21,335 of JANNVN010000275.1, read as the reverse complement.
TAGTTCGCGCGTCGCGCCACCACGTTGGCTCGGGCGGGATACCAGACCTGCACCATCAGTTCGCGCCGATCATTCGGGGTGTCCGTGAAGATCTCGGCGCGGCCGGCGTCCACCCAATGATAGGTCAACGTGCCGATCGCAAATGGGCCGGTCGGCGGCGGAAATCGAAAAACAGGGAATGCGAGCGGCAATCCAGATGCAAGAGTCAGCACGAAGGCACCGATCGCCGCACCGACGCAGACGACCATGAGCCTGCAAGTGCTGCGTACGGCCGCGACCTTCCTGCCCGGCGCGAAGGACACGAGGAGCAAAAGCCCGCTCATTGCGTAGGCGGGCACCATTTGCCAACGCGCGCCCTCACATTGAATCTGAGCGCCCACGGCCATCAAACCGGCGACGGTCAGGAATCGCGTGACACGCGACGTGTGAAGGCGGCCGATGACAAGCGCCGCGAACGCCGCAAAGTTGAGTACCGTCAGGAGAACTTCGAGCGGCCTCATGTCGTTACACGAGCGTGCCGAAAGCGTGCAAGCGTCGAAGCACCCCAGAGCGCGATGATCACCCCGGCGATCAGAGACAGCAGCACGAACAACACAAACGGATCGAAGTACGATTCAAATGCCGGAAAAACACCCCACGGACCGTTGATCGTGGTGTGAAAGAGCGCAGCGACAAAAACACTCCGACCCGTGTTCACAAAGAGCCAGACGACGATGACCCGCAATGCGATTGTTCCGAGGCATTGCCAGACGATCCACGAGGCGCTGCGGCCAAGTTGAGCGTAGGGAATCACGTGCCACAGCGCCCAGACGATGCCGATGATGAGCGCAGCATTGAGCGCACTCCACTCCCTCTCAAGTCCGCCGTAGGCGTAACCCTGCCAGCCGAGCTCTTCGCCTATCGCGCCGAGAAAGAGCATGACGCAGGACGAGACAACGCTGGTGAGTGGAAACAGCTGCGCTTCGGGCAGTGTGCCGCCTGCGAGGCGGAGCACGCCGTACACCGTCAGGAACACAGACGGCATCAGCAATGTCGCGACGACGATCCATCCCACACCCCTGATCCTCGAAGCATCCCATGCGCGCGCAAGCAGTTTCCCAGCGGCCCGCGCTCCCTGTGCCCGATGAACAAGGATGAGCGACGCGACCATCGGAATGAACGCCATGAGCGCGGACATGGGAAGAAATGTCGCGATCGGAAGGCGACCTCCCGCCTCGCCCATCACATAGAATGGGATCGAGAGCAGAATCACCAGTAGAAAGAAGAGCCATGGTGACGGGAAGTGCGACGTGCGATCCCGCTTCGCCTGCGTAGAATTAGACATGGGGCGCGGTGGCTTTCGAGGATACCCTCGAAGCGTAGGCCATGACGCACGAAATAGCACCGAGTCCGGCCAATGCGGCCAGCGCGGCACAGGCGAGGATGCTGCCAGCCGATTTCGGCGCGTCTGGCGACGCGATGCGCCAGAGGCCGCTCAATAAGGCTAGCCAGCCGGCACGCGTGATGGTTGCTGGGCGACGTCACGCAGACACACTGATGGCGCGCACGATCGCCAGGACTGCAACGCGCAGAGCTGCGCCGTTGAGATCGCCGACAGACTCCAGCCAACAGTCCCATCCTGAGCGCTTGCCTTCACCGCCGGGCGCGCCGTCTCAGCGAAAAGACCAGTACCACGAATCCTGTCGCTACAAGGCACGCTCCGACGATGGCCCACGTCAGCGAAGTCCCTTGAAGCGCCGCGCAATCAGCGAAACACAGGATTGGCCGGACATGCACTGCGCCAACCCCCTGCAGCAGCCAAAGTCCACCTAGAAGGACGCTGACCACGCCCCCGACGACCCCAAACTTCTTCATGGGCTTACGCTCCGCTCTGAACATCGGCGCGCGACAAGGTGCGCCATGGTGGCACCACTCCCCGACACGCACATCGGCATGACACGCACATCGGCATGACCCGTCTGCGCCGATGTGTTGGGTTCGACGCGACGTGCGCAGAAATACACTTGGCACTCGGCATCGATCCAAAGCGTGACGTGTCGTTCTGGCTTTCCGAACCAGTCTCTGCACTGGGCTCGCCCGGCGCGCAACGCTCACATGAGTGCAGAATGAGCCGCCAACGGTCGAGTCTGCACCGCCGCAGACAGATCGCTACTGGACCGTCGAGTTCAGTCCGTCCATGCCTCGGACCAGTTGGTACGGCGACCGATCTACTCCCACTCGATCGTCGCCGGCGGCTTTGAGCTCACGTCGTACACCACCCGATTCACACCATCCACTTCATTGATGATGCGATTCGAGATCCGGCCGAGCACGTCGTAGGGGAATGGATACCAGTCGGCAGTCATGCCATCGGTACTGGTCACCGCACGCAGCGCAATCACATGCTCATAGGTACGTCCATCACCCATCACGCCAACCGAGCGCACCGGCAGGAACACGGCGAAGGCCTGCCAGATATCCGGATACAATCCGGCCGCACGAATCTCCTCGAGATAGATCGCATCTGACCTTCGCAGGATCTCCAGGGCGTGCTCATTCACTTCGCCAAGGATACGAATGGCCAGGCCCGGGCCGGGAAACGGATGTCGCCCGACCATCTCATCCGGCAGGCCGAGTTCGCGGCCCACATTGCGCACTTCATCCTTGAACAACTCGCGCAGTGGCTCAATGAGCTGGAACTGCATGTCGGGCTTCAGGCCGCCGACGTTGTGGTGTGTCTTGATCGTCGCCGACGGGCCGCCGGTTGCACTCACCGACTCGATCACATCCGGATACAGCGTACCCTGCACCAGGAACTTCGCATCCTTGCCGGCGTCGGCGCTCGCCTGTTCGAACACGTCGATGAACGTGTGGCCGATACGCGTTCGCTTGATCTCCGGCTCGGATTGCCCGGCGAGCGCGTCGAGAAACAGCTTCTCCGCACGCACGGTGATCAGTCGGATGCCCATGCTCGCGACGAACGTGCGTTCGACCTGTTCGCGTTCGTGCAGGCGTAGCAGCCCCGTGTCGACGAAGATGCAGGTGAGCTGATCCCCGATCGCCTTGTGTACCAATGCTGCCGCCACGGCACTGTCAACGCCGCCTGACAGGCCACAAATGACCTGCGCATCGCCGACGCGCGAACGGATACTCTCGATCTGCTGATCGATGAAGTGCCCGGGCGTCCAGTCAGGCGTGCAGTGGCAGACTTCGAACAGGAAGTTTTGCAGCATCTCGGCGCCGCGCACACTGTGCATCACTTCCGCGTGGAACTGCAGCGCATGAATCGGCTTCGACTGATGTCTGAACCCGGCCACCGTCGAACCACTCCGAGCCGTCTGTATGTAGCCCGGCGGCACGGTTTCCACATGGTCGCCATGACTCATCCACACCTGAGACCTGTCACCGACTCCGAAGCCGGCAAACATGCCCGCCGACTCCATTACCTCGACATCGGCCCGTCCATACTCGCGCCGACCGCCGCCGATCACGCTGCCGCCCTGAAGATGCGCAATCAGCTGCATCCCGTAGCAGACGCCCAGCACGGGGGCGAGATCGAGCAGTGCTGGATCGATGGTCGGCGCCCCGACATCACTGACGGAACTGGGGCCGCCGCTGAGGATGATGCCGGTCGGCTTCCACGCGCAGATCCACTCGATCGATTTCGTGTACGGATGAATCTCGGAGAAGACACGCGCCTCGCGGACACGACGGGCGATCAATTGCGTGAACTGCGATCCGCAGTCCAGAATCAGGATCCGACTGCTCACCGTGTGCTCCAATTGCCATCGGTCAACTTGATGATCTCGACTTGGCGGGTGTCGAGATCGAGAATCGCAGCGGTGGGCGAGCCATGCAGCCAGCCGCAGGCCTCGCCGGGGTTGACGATCAGCGTCTTCCCACGGGTCTTCATCTCTTCACGATGCGTGAATCCGTGTACGACGATGTCATGGGCCTCCAGCGATCGTGGCACGGCTTCATTGATGTCATGCACAACCAGAATACTCTTCCCCATCAGGTCGAAGCTGTGCGGTGACTCAAACAGCTCCGACCCGAGCCCGGTCATCGCCATTGCGCGCAGCGCCTCATGGTCGCCGTCATTTCGCCCGAAGACGCCGTTCAGCGCCAGCTGCAGGTCCTGAATCGGCTTCAGGCTGAACGGTGCACAGAAGTCACCAGCGTGAATCACGTAGCCAACGCCCCCGGCAGCCATGCGCTTTGCCAGTTCGGCCACCGCATCGACGCGATCGTGGGTATCAGCCAGCAGGCCGATGCGCATCAGGCAGTTCTCCAGTCGGGTGAAAGGTGCTCGTTGCGGACGAGATCATCGAGTGTCTCACGCACCGTCACGACGCCCCATCGATCGCCGTCGACCAGTACTTCGGCCGGGCGAGGACGGGAATTGTAGGTTGAGCTCATGACATAACCGTAGGCACCGGCATTTCGGACCGCGAGGAGCGTCCCTGCGCCAACATTCGGCATGGCGCGATCGAGCGCCAGAAAGTCACCGGACTCACACACCGGGCCGACGATATCAACGGTCTGTCTTGGCGCCGACGTTGGAAGTACGGGTTCGATCTCGTGGTGCGCTTCGTAGTGCGAGGGGCGCAACAGATCATTCATTCCGGCATCGACGATCATGAAGTGCTTCGATCCGCTCTCCTTGCGGTACAGGACGCGGGTCAGCAGAACACCCGCCTCGGCCACCAGAAAGCGACCCGGCTCGACGATCAGATCGACGCCGGCATCACCGAACGTGTCCCGCAGCACACGGGCGAATCCGTCAAGGTCGGCGTGCGGTTCGCCATCATTGTAGGCCACCGGAAAGCCACCGCCGACATCGATGATCCGAACCGTGCGGATCCCTGCGTCCCGCACCGCATCGAGCAAACGGCGCAGCCGCTGTTGCGCATCGGCGAAGGCCGCGACTTCTGCGATCTGCGAACCGATGTGCATGTCGAGCCCGATCAACGCAATGCCGGGCAGCGCAGCGGCACGCTGCGCTGCCGCCAGGCCGCGCCCAATCGGGATACCGAACTTCGACCCCTCTTCGCCCGTCGCGATGTAGGCGTGACCGGCGGTGACGTCGACGACGCCAGGGTTGATCCGCAGCGACACGGGAGCCACCGCACCGCGGGCCGTTGCCACTTCCGACAGGAGCTCGAGTTCTGCTTCACTCTCGACGTTGACACACTGGACACCCGCATCCAGCGCATATTCGAGATCAAGCCGCGTCTTCCCGACGCCCGCGAACACGATGTGCTGACCCGCAAAACCCGCCAGCCGGGCGCGATGCAGCTCGCCGGCCGAGACGACATCGACGCCGGCACCGCACGCGCGCAGGACCTGCAGCAGGGCGAGGTTCGAGTTTGCCTTCATCGCGTAGTGGATATGCACCGGCAGGCCGTCCAGCGCCGCAGACAGCCGGGCAAACGCTGCGCGTACCGACGCAGCGGAGTAGACGTACGTCGGCGTACCCACGGCATTCGCCACCGTGGTCAGTGAGACCTCGTCGCAGACGAGCTCACCCTCGTGCCGGCGAAGCCCCGGGATCAGTACGCTTTCGCCCATATCACCTCGTGTTTCGCCGGCTCGCCGGTCACCATACACCTCGTCGGCGCAACCTGCGAGCGGAACTCCGGGTCGGGAATACAGCGAATGGTGGCCTTGGTCTCCTCCTTCACCCGTGCCTCGACAGCCGGATCACCATTCCAGCCGGCATAGACAAAGCCACCTGGTCCTTCGATGATCTCCTTGAACCGATCGTACGTGATCTCACCCCGATGGGAGTTCGCCTCTCGCCGTGCAACGGCGGCGGCGAACATGTCGGACTGCATCGTATCGAGCATCTGGTGGATGGTGCCCAGCACGCCGTCGAGTGAGACCGGATGCTTGCCCTTCACGTCGCGACGAACGAGCACGCATTGGTTGGCCGCAACATCGCGAGGCCCGATCTCCATCCGGATCGGGATACCACGCAGCTCCCAGTGGTAGTACTTCGCGCCTGGCTTGATGCCAACGCGGTCGTCGACATGCGCCGTCACGCGCCCCACCAGCCCTCGCTCGCGTCCACTGATCTCGGCCTTCACCCGGTGCGCCATCTCAAACACCGTGGCGCGCTCTTCGTCAGTCTTCCAGATCGGCACGATCACGACTTCAATCGGTGCCAACCGCGGTGGGATCTGCAAGCCGTTGTCGTCACCGTGTGTCATCACGAGTCCGCCGATCATGCGCGTGCTCACGCCCCAGCTCGTGTTCCAGGCGTGCTCGATGCCACCGGCTTCCGTCTGGAATGTCAGGTCGAATGCCTTCGAGAAGTTCTGTCCAAGGTTGTGCGACGTCCCCGCCTGGAGCGCACGATTGTCCTGCATCATCGCCTCGCACGAGTACGTGCGTAACGCACCGGCAAACCGCTCGCTGTCGGTCTTCAGGCCCGTGATGACGGGCATCGCCATCCATTCTTCCATGAACGTGCGGTACACGCCCAACATCTGGCGCGTTTCGATCTCCGCCTCATCGTGGGTGGCATGCGCCGTGTGGCCTTCCTGCCAGAGGAACTCCGTCGTGCGCAGGAAGAGGCGCGTTCGCATCTCCCAGCGCACGACGTTGGCCCACTGGTTGTAGAGGAACGGCAGGTCGCGGTAGCTCTGCAGCCACTTGGCGAACATGTGATAGATGATCGTTTCGGATGTCGGCCGCACCACCAGCGGCTCTTCGAGCTTCGAGCCGCCACCATGAGTGACGACCGCCAGTTCAGGCGCGAACCCTTCCACATGGCTCGCTTCCTTCTTAAGGAAGCTTTCCGGGATGAAGAGCGGGAAGTAGGCGTTCCGATGTCCGGTGGCCTTGAACATCTGGTCGAGCGCCAGTTGCATGCGCTCCCAGATGCCGTAGCCATCCGGGCGGATCACCATGCATCCACGTACCGGCGAGTAGTCTGCCAGCTCCGCCTTCAGCACGAGTTCATTGTACCACGCGCTGAAGTCTTCGGCGCGGGTTGGAAGCTTCTTGTCGTCGCTCATACGGCTCCGTCAGTGCAGGAGTGCACCGGCTGTGGGTAATCCAGGCATCTCATCGCGGCTCGGCGAGCCAGCTCGCCAGCACGACGGTGATTTCCGTTCCGCTCGTCAAGTCACGCAACGTTGCCACGTCGGGCGTGTCACCGCGAAGAATCAGCGCAAATGCAGCGCCCGCACTGACGGCGGCCTTCAGTTGCTTCCCTGTTTGCTGCGACCGCAACGCGTATTCCACGCGTCGACCGGCTCGGCGCAGTGTGCCAACCACACGTCGGAGCACTGCGGCATCCACGTCGTCACCGGCAGCCACCCAGTATTCCGGCGACGCCGGCGCTGACGGCAGTAATCCCCGATCGCGCAACAGTTCTCCGAGAACCACATCGCCCCATCCGAAGCCAGCGGCAGGCATGTCCACGCCACCGAGTGCGCCGAGCAAGCCATCATAGCGACCGCCACCACACACGGCACGCAGTTCGCCCTTGGCGTCGAACACCTCGAAGACCATCCCCGTATAGTACGCAAGGCCGCGCACGATTGTGAGATCAACGTGAATCCACGGCGCCGCCGGGGTCCCGATCAGTGCCTCAACCATCGTGATCGTCTCCATCGTCGCGCGCAAACGCGCCGCGCCGCTTTCATCCAGCATCAGCGGCTCGAGCGCCGCGATGCCCTGCGCGTTGGTCGACTCGATCAACGCGAGCAATGCGCCGACTTGCGCAGCCGAGCACCCTGCGTCACGCAATTTTTCCTCAGAGAGTTCGCGCGGCTGGCGATCATACTTGTCAAGCACACCATAAATTGATGGGATCCGCTCATCCGGATGCCCCAGTGACCGCAGAAGCGCATCAAGCAGCCGACGATCCGACAGGCGTACGCGAACATCATCACTGGTCAGCCCGAACTCGCGCAACATGTCGATCACCAGCGCCAGCACTTCGGCATCGGTCGATTCGCCACCGTCGCCGAAGATGTCGGCATTCAGCTGAAAGTGCTCGCGCAGGCGACCGCGACCTGGTCGCTCGTAGCGGAAGAGCTGCGGGATCGAGAACCAGCGTACGGGCTTTCGCAGCGCGTTCGCCTGCGACGCAACCATGCGCGCAACCGTCGGGGTCATCTCCGGGCGCAGCGCGACGTCGCGGCCGCCCTTGTCCACGAAATTGTACAGTTGATCGACAATCTCGGCGCCACTTTTCTTGGTGTAGAGCTCGAGCGGCTCCAGCGGTGGCCCATCGTACTCCACAAACCCGTATCGTGCAGCCACCCGCCTCCAGACCGCAAAGATGTGCGCACGTTCCGCAAATGACTGCGGATAGAAGTCTCGAAAGCCGTTCAGGGGTCGAATCGAAGCCATTTGCCAAGCTTACCCGGCAAGGGGATCGATCTGCAACCGCTGCATCGCGTCGCCGACCGTGTGGAATGAACCTGTCACCAGCACCGTCGAGGAATGGGCGCGCGCGTGCGCCAGCGCGACCTGAAGATCTGGCTCGACCTCAACGCGCACAGCGTCTCCAGCGTGTGCCCGGGCATATGCTGCGACCTCATCCAACGGCCACCGGCGGCTGGATGGTGCGGTGGGCGCGTCGGTCAGCCACAGGCGGTCGACAACGGGCAGCAGTGTGTCGATCATCGCCCGCCAATCCTTGTCCGAGAGTACACACAGTACGGCACTGAGCGGGCGGGGCAATCGCACCGCCCGAATCGACTGCGCCACGGTTGCCATGCCATCGGCGTTGTGCGCGACATCGAAGAGCCACGGCCCAACCCGCTGAAATCGGCCGGCCAGACGGGTGCTGCTCACCCCCGTCTGCAAGGCCTCCGCCGAGGGAGTCCACACACCGCCAGCGGCTCGCAGGACACTGACGGCCGTGGCGACATTCTGTGCCTGGTGTGCGCCCATGAGCGAACTCGTCAGTGAGAGTACTCCATCGCCATCGCGAAACTCGATGGCAGTTCCCGTCTCCGTCAGCCGCACCGCTTGTATCGGCAGCAGATCCGCCGCGACGATGATCTCAGAAGCCCCGGCGCGGACTGCAGCCTCCGTCAGGATCGCCACGACGGCGGGACTCCGATCGCCGATGACCGCCGGCACATCACGCTTGAAGATGCCTGCCTTCTCCACGGCAATCTCTGCCACCGTATCGCCCAGATACTCACGATGATCGAGTCCGATCGACGTGACGGCCGCCACCAGCGGTGTGACCACATTCGTCGAATCCAGCCGTCCGCCGAGTCCGACCTCGATCACCGCGACATCCACACCAGCGGCGGACAAGAGGTCAAAGGCCATCGCGGTGGTGGCCTCGAAGAAAGTCGCGCCGAGCTGGTCGATGTCGGAATGATGTGTGCCGAGCCACGCCATCACCTGCGCCTCATCCACCGCCACGCTGTTGATCAGCAACCGCTCGCGAAAGTCGATCAGGTGTGGCGACGAGTAGCGCCCGACGGTGAATCCCATCTGCCGCAGGACGGCGTCGAGCGTCGCGCAGGTGCTGCCCTTGCCATTGGTCCCGGCAACGTGGAAAGCCCTCAGACGCAGCTGCGGGTTGCCGCAGCGTTCGAGCAGCGCGCGCGTACGATCGAGACCAAGACGGACGCCGTGCGTCGTGCGGGCGGCCAGCGCCGCGATGGCCGCGCGGTAGTCCGGAGACCCCGCGAAGCCATCCGTCATCCCGGTCAGGCCGCCGACCAGCCCGATGCGGCGGGCTTGCCGGTCATATGTCGCAGCAGGCGCCCGACCGTCGCCTTCAACTCATGCCGGTGCACGACGACATCGAGCATCCCGTGCTCCATCAGGAACTCGGCGGTCTGAAAACCGTCGGGCAGATCCTGCCCAATGGTCTGCTTGATCACCCTCGGGCCGGCAAACCCGATCACGGCGCCTGGTTCGGCAATGATCGCGTCACCCAGCATGGCGTAGCTGGCACTCACGCCGCCGGTGGTCGGATTCGTCAGGATCGAGATGTACGGAATGCGGCGTTCTGCCAGCATCGAGAGCATGGCCGACACCTTCGCCATTTGCATCAGCGACAGCACGCCTTCCTGCATCCTGGCACCGCCGGACGCCGAGACGATCACCAGCGGAAACTTCTTCTCGAGTGAGTGTTGCCCCAGACGGGACAGCTTCTCGCCGACCACTGAGCCCATCGAACCACCCATGAACGCGAAGTCCATCGCCCCGACGTTCAGAGGCATGCCCGCGATGCGGCCGGTCGCGGTAATGACCGCGTCCTGATCGCCGGCATTCGCGATCGACTTCTTCAGCCGCGCGGGATAGTCGGGGAAGCTGAGCGGATCGGCAGACCGAAGGTCGGTCTCGGTCTCATCGATAGTCTCTTCATCGAGGAGAATGGACAGATAGTCGCTCGCCCGGATGCGACGGTGGTAGTCGCAGTTCGGGCAGACATTCAGATTCCGCTCGAAATTGTCGCGAATGTCCGTGTGGCCGCAGGCCTCACATTTGACCCACGCGTCGCGTGGAATCTCGAGCTTCTCGCGCCGGGGCTGCCGGGGCTTCTTTTCCTTGCGGAACCATGCCATCCCCCAATCTCGCTCTTCTGGCCGAACCGGGCAATGCTTCGGGTTGCCACGCCTCGTGAAAGGGCGGGCCAGGCTGGCGTCAGATCGCGGCCAGATCCCCGCGTCCCCGGCCTTCCTGTGAAATCCGCATCAGGACGCCGACCGACAGCCAGGAGGCCAGCATGAAGCTTCCCCCATAGCTGAAGAACGGCAGCGGGATCCCGGTGATGGGCATCAGGTTCAGCGTCATCCCGACATTTTCGATCACGTGGACGAGCCAGCTGGACAGAAGCCCGAACGCAATCAGGCTCGCATAGGGATCACTGGCCCGGCTCGAGATGCGGATGGCTCGCATGAACAGAGCCAGAAAGAGGGTGAGCGCGACGGTAACCCCGACGAACCCGAGTTCCTCCCCGACCACGGCAAAAATGAAGTCGGTCTCCTGCTCCGGAACGAAGTTCAGGCGCTTCTGTGTGCCAAGCGTAAACCCCTTGCCGAACCATCCCCCCGAGCCGATCGCGACTTGCGACTGGATCACGTGATACCCCGACGCCTTGGCATCGATGCTCGGATCAAGGAACACGAGCAGGCGCTTCTGCTGATATGGGGCGAGTTTCTCCCACAGAATGGGCGCCACCACGCCAGTCACGACATTGATGCACACCAGCGCGACGCCTTCCAGAAGGTATGGTCGATAGAACCAGACCATCATCAACAGCACCAGAAACCACGCCCCCCACAGTCTGGTGCTGAACGCCAGCACCAGACTGATCGCGGGACTCGCAATCAGGAGGAGCAACCGCGCGTTCACGCCGGACCAGAACAGCATCGCGAAGAAGATGCCGATGAAGACGATGCCAGTGCCAAGATCCGGCTGCAGCATGATCAGCACCCACGGGATGCCGACCACCAACGCGGGATGCCACAGCTCCAGCAACGACTCGGGCGGTTCCCGGCGATTGGCGAGGACTCGCGCCAGCATCAGCACGACCGTCAGCTTCGCGAGTTCGGCCGGCTGTCCGATACGTACGCCACCGATCATGAGCCAACTCTTCGAGCTCGCCGCCGTGCCCGCACCACCGCCGATCGCAAGTGTCAGCAGCAGCATCAACAGCGTCAGCACATACGCGAACGGCGTGACCCAGTCGAGGAACCGGACAGAGGCCCGGCTCGCCACAAACGCCGCACACATCGCCACGACGAACCAGACACTCTGCGTCTTCCAGAGGTTGGCAATGAACGTCATGGTGTCCGTCTGGCCCGCCGAGTAGACCATCGAGATGCCGAAAACACTCAGCGCAAACGCGATCACGACCAGCGGAACATCAGGAATGCGACGGGTCATTCCGTCGTCACTATCGGCGCCGTAGCGCCCTTCAGGTATCGCGCCATGACCTTCGTGGCGATCCGCGCTGCGACGTACCCATGCTCACCATACTCAACGAACACGCCAACGACGATTGTGGGCTTCTCGGCCGGCGCAAACCCCATGAACCAGGCATGGTCCGGGTTCGGCGGATTCTGCGCCGTTCCGGTCTTTCCTGCAACCGTGATGCCCTCCACGCGTGCGCTGCCCGCGGTGCCGCGGCTGCTGACCACATTCGTCATGGCCAGCCGAAGGCCCAACATCTGCGCCTCGGTCAGGTTCATGATCTGGACACGGTCCGGCTTGCGCGAAACGATCTCCGGCCGTGCTGCCTTCCCGTCCGTCGCCAGCGCCGTGTAGAAGCGCGCCATGTTGATCAGCGTCTGCGCGTTCTCTCCCTGCCCGATTGACATGTTGAGCGACACCGACCCCGGTACCCAGCCGCGCGAACCATACTTCGCGTTGAAGTAGTTCTGCGCATCAGGTGGAAACTGCGGCTGCGTTTCGTTCGGCAGGTCAACGCCAGATCGTTCGCGCATCTTCAACTTCAAGCCACCCGCCACCAGTCTCGACAGACCCAGCTTCAGGCCCACCTGATAGAAGTACACATCGCAGCTCTGCTCGATGGCCCGGCGCAGATTAATGTCGCCATGCCCCTTTTTGTCCCAGCACTTGAAGTACCGGCCGTAGCGGTACCCGCCGGTACACGGCACCGGCATGTGATCGTCGAGTTGCACCAGGCCGGCCTCCATCGCCATGGCCGATGTCGCCAGCTTCCAGGTCGAGGCGGGCGGGTACCGTCCCTGAATCACCTTGTTGTACAGTGGACGGCGCGGATCACTGTTCAGTTCACGCCAGTAGTCCGCCGGGATGCCGCCGACAAAGCGATTCGGGTCGTAGGTCGGCGCACTGTGCAAGGCGAGGACCGCGCCGTCGTTCGGATCGATCGCGACCACACCCGCGCGAAGCGAGTCACCGAGCAGCGACATCACGTACAGCTGCAGATCCATGTCGATGTTCGTCCTCAATGGTGCGGCGGCCACCGGGGCCTGCTCTGCCCTCGCGCCGGCGTCGCGCACCACTCGCCCGCGCGCATCCACTTCCACGTAGCGCACCCCTTCCTTGCCCCGCAACTCTCGCTCGTACGAACGTTCGAGCCCACCCTTGCCGATCTGCTGGCCGGGCTTGTAGTCGGAATGTGTGGTGTCGGCCAGCTCGCGTTCGGTCACTTCGCCCGTGTAGCCGACGAATGACGCGACCGCCGGTCCATCCGGGTAATAGCGCTTCGGCGTACTCTGGATGATGAGACTCGGATTCTCAACCCGGCGCTCTTCCAGCACCGCGACGACGTCGAACGGAGCATCCGGCAGGATCACGGCCGGGCGCGTCGGGTTCTTCCTCCAGCGCCGCACGGCCGCTTCCACCTGATCATCCGTGATCGGAATGATGTTCGACAGGCGCCGCATTGCACTGCGGAGCGAATCGGCGGTTGGGCTCAGCAGTGACACCGCGTAGCCTGGCAGATTCTCCGCGATGATCCGGCCATTTCGATCGTAAATGATGCCGCGCGGCGCAGCCAGCGGAACTTCGCGAAAGCGATTCTGCTCCGCCTGCGCGAGATACTCCCGGTTGCGCATGACTTGCGCGCGGAAGAACGCTGACGTGAGCGCCAGAAAGCCAACGCCAAGAACCACGCGTGCCACCGTGGCACGTCGCGACACATCATTCGGGTGGTAACTCACGCCGCGGCCGGCTTCAACAGCGGTCGAAGTACGGCGAACAGTACCGCGCCGGCGATTGCCGTTGCGGCCGCCGAGAGCGGCGCCCACACCAGAGCCGAAACCGCACCGCCCGCCTCGAATCCACGGCCCGAGAGGAAGAGTCGCAGCAGAATGACCCCCCAGGCACTGGCAAAGATCACAACACCGTCCAGGATGGCGTTTTCGGCAAAGAACGCGGCCTTCAACCAACTCGTGACATACCCCACAAGCGTCAAAGCGAGCATCCCACTCCCGAAACCAGCGGGCGCCGCGGCGTCGGACGCCGCTCCCATGAACAAACCGAGCAGCGCGCCTACTCCCGGGCGAACACGGATCGACAGGAGAAGGAGGGCCAGCACGAGGAAGTCGATCTCGACGCGATCACCGAGCAATGGTCGCAAGATGAAATGCGCCACCACCAGAATCGTTACTGCGATCATCAGGCGAATCCAGTCGTACAGTCCGCTCACTCACGATCTCCCGCCGGCGGCAGTCGGAACGGATTCTCCGGGGCCTTTGTCGAGTCGCGCTTGGGTCTGGCGGCGCCCGGGTTCTTCCGAGGTCGGGATCTGATCCGGGCGGCGGCTGAGTCGCTGCGAACGGGAGCCGCAACACGCGCGGGCCCTGATGCCGTCCCCGGTACTGAACGAGGGACGCTTGGCGCGACGGTCGGCGACGGTGCTGGCGGACGAACAGCCGGTGTGGAGGGCGCGGGCTTGCTGAGCGCTCCAGCCGCTGTCGGCGCCGGAGCCGGCGGAGTCGACTTGACCGTGGGCGGAGTTCCAGAAGCGCCGGGTGCTGCAGGCGCGACCACTGCCTTTACGGAAGGGCGAGGCGCTACGCCCGGAACGGAGGCTGCTGGCACTCGCGGCGGCACTGCAGCCGCCGGACGAGGCGCACCGGCGGCAGAATCCGATTCCACGCGAACACCGCTGTCGCCGCGGTAGATGGCCGCACGCCGCAGTGAATCGAGCAGCGCAAGCTTCTCCTGCACCTTGCGCACGGAATCGCTGAGGATCGAGTCACCCGCAGCCGCGATGGCCTTCTGCGTCCCTTCCGCTGCCGCCGCACTGCTCCATGCCCCGGTGACACCCGCGGCGGCACGCGCGGCGAGCAGCACCATTGCCGCCGTCGATGCATCGGGCGACACGATTGGACGGATGAGATACGTTCGCGCCCAGCCTTCGACGGTCTTTGTTTCGCGCAATACGACACCAATCGGTATGCCGCGCGGGAATACGTTGCCGAGCCCGGAGCTGACGATCATCGTTCCCGGCTTGAGCTCACTGCGAAATGGTACACCGCGCATCTCGAGCAGAAAACGATCCGCGCCCGAGCCAAGGTGTGCCGAGACAATTCCGAATGCCACACCATCGGTCGTTGTCGCGCTCGCACGAAAGTCCGGGTGCGTCCAGAGAATCGCCGTGCTCGAGCTGGCATCGACCGACGACACCATGCCGACCAGCCCCTCCGGCACCACCAACGCATCGAAGGGGCGCACACCGGCAGCACTGCCTGCTGCAAGCAACACGGTGTGCTCGTCACCACCGCGCGGCGGATGCATCACTTCGGTCGCCACGAACCCCCACTGCAGACGCTCGCCGAGCCCCAGCAAACGGCGCAGGCGTTCGTTCTCCGCGCGCAGTGGCTCGGTCGCCTGGACGCCGAGTGCGAGACTGTCAACACGGTTCACGAGTCGACCGTGGTCACCGATCGCGGAACGGCCGCGCTCAGCCCACGCCAGCGCCGCGACCAGCGGCGCCGCCACACTCGAGCGAAGCGATCCCTGCACCCTTCCACGAACCGCAGTCGGCAGAATCAGCGAAACCAATGCCACTGCCAGCGCCGCGCCGAGCAGCGCCAGGTCCGTGCGCGTTCCCGTGCGAGACGTGCGTGCCATGATTTCCTCAGGAGCTCAGGACAGAGCGATACTTCTCTTCATCATCCAGGATACGACCACAGCCGCGCACCACACAGGTCAGCGGATCTTCGTCGACATGAATTGGCAGGTTCGTCTCCTGACTGAGCAGCAGATCCAGCCCGCGGATCAGTGCGCCGCCGC
This sequence comes from Gemmatimonadaceae bacterium, assembly GCA_031414435.1. Lineage (GTDB taxonomy): Bacteria > Gemmatimonadota > Gemmatimonadetes > Gemmatimonadales > Gemmatimonadaceae > JACMLX01. Next base: position 5,636 of record JANNVN010000275.1, on the reverse strand, counting down.
CGGTCATCACGATGCCACGATCCACGATGTCGCTGGCCAGTTCCGGCGGCGTGATTTCGAGCGCGCGCCGAACGGCATCGACGATCTGCTGAATGGGCTCCTGAATCGCCTCACGAATCTCGGATGAATGGACGCGCACCGTCTTCGGGATTCCGCTGACGAGATCGCGCCCCTTCACTTCCATGTCGCGCTCCTCGCCAACCGGATACGCGCTGCCGATCTGGATCTTGATCTGTTCCGCCGTCGGTTCGCCGATCAGCAGGTTGTAGTTCTTTCGCATGAACTGGACGATCGACGTATCGAGTTCGTCGCCACCCGTGCGAATCGACGTGTCGCTCACGATGCCGCTCAGCGCAATGACCGCGATCTCTGTCGTGCCACCGCCGATGTCGATCACCATGTTGCCGGTGGGCGTCTCGACCGGCAGGCCGACACCAATCGCGGCGGCCATCGGTTCGGCCACCATGAACACTTCCTTCGCGCCGGCGCCCAGCGCGCTGTCGCGAACCGCCCGCTTCTCGACTTCCGTGATGCCGCTCGGCACACAGACGATCACGCGCGGCTTCACCTTGAACACGTGGTTCTCGATGATCAACGTGAGAAAATATCGAAGCATTTTCTCGGTGACATCAAAGTCGGCAATCACGCCGTCCTTGAGCGGTCGCACCGCGATCACGCCATCCGGCGTCCGGCCGAGCATGCGCTTGGCCTCGAGGCCGACGCCCTTGATCTTTTTCGTGTCACGGTCAATGGCCACCACCGAGGGCTCGTTCAGCACGATCCCCTCACCCTTCACGTAGATGAGGGTGTTCGCGGTTCCGAGGTCTACGGCGATCGCGTTGGCCGGAAACAGCGATCCCGGCTTGAATGGCCAGCGAAACGGCATTTATTGAACGGAAGGGGCCCAGGCGGCGGGCCGGAAACAGGCAACGTGGAAGGGACCAACGGCTTGTCGTACAACAACATACATGATGCGCAACACCCGGTGAAGGGAGACCGTACCCAATCTGTTCACCCAACCGGACACCCAGAAACGACGGAGACGGCAATACCGCAACTGCGGTACTGCCGTCTCAGAGTATCGGCTGCCCGAACTGCCGGCCGCGTCACCCCACGAACTGGGCCGGCTCGCTGAACGGAAGCCCGAACGACTCGGCAACTGCACGATACGTCGTCTGGCCCGCCGTCATGTTCAGTCCCTTCAACAACGCCCCATTGGCCGCCAGCGCCTTCCGCCAGCCATTGTTGGCCAGCAGCATGACATACGGGAACGTCGCATTGGTGAGCGCCAGCGTCGACGTGCGCGGAACGCCGCCGGGCATGTTGGCCACGGCGTAGTGAATCACGCCGTCCACCGTGTACGTGGGGTTCTCATGGGTCGTGGCGTGGATCGTTTCGACACAGCCCCCCTGGTCGACCGCCACGTCCACGATCACGGAACCCGGGCGCATCCGCTTCAGGTCTTCCTTCCGGATCAACTTCGGTGCCTTCGCACCGGGGATCAGCACGCCACCGATCACCAGGTCCGCGGTTGAGATCTGATCGAGGATGTTGTGGCGATTGGAGTGGATCAGCGACACGTTGGCCGGCATCACGTCGCTCAGATACCGGAGCCGTTCCAGCGACAGGTCGAGAATCGTGACCTTCGCTCCCATGCCCGCGGCGATCTTGGCGGCGTTCGTACCCACCACACCGCCACCGAGAATCACCACCTTGGCCGCCGGGACGCCCGGCACGCCGCCGAGCAGCACTCCCCGTCCACCGTACAGCTTCTCCAGATACTTCGCCCCCTCCTGCACCGCCATCCGTCCCGCCACTTCCGACATCGGCGTCAGGAGCGGCAGCTCCCGGGTTGGCAGTTCCACCGTCTCGTAGGCAATACAGGTCGCACCACTGGCCAGATGCGCCCGTGTGAGTGCTTCGTCGGCGGCGAAATGGAGATACGTGAACAGCGTCAGGTCGGGGCGAAGATGAGGCCACTCCTTCTCGATCGGCTCCTTCACCTTCAGGAGCAACTCGGCGCCTGCCCAGGTCGAGGCCGCGTCGGGCATGATGATCGCGCCGACTTCGGCATAGTCGCTATCCAGAAATCCGCTGCCGATTCCGGCGCCAGTTTCGACGTGCACCACATGTCCAGCGGTGACCAGCGCCTCTGCGCCAGCCGGGACGAGAGCAACCCGGTTCTCGTTGGTCTTGATCTCCTTCGGAACGCCGATTTTCATGGCTCATTGGATGACGGTGATGAAATCGACCGGCGCGCTTGTACGGCGGCTTCCGGCCCGAGACTGAGCACACAGCATTGCGCCGGATCCAGATACGCGGCGCAGGCAGCACGAACCTGCGCAGGCGTCACTGCGTCCAGCTCTGCCAGCAACGCGTCGATCGGTCGGTATGGTTCGTCGTACAGCGCAACCTCGGCGGCGCGGTACAACCGGGACGACACTCCCTCCAACGACAGCACCAGCTGGCCCTTCAACTGACTGACGCCGGTCGCGATTTCTTCGTCGGACAGCGCCCCGGATGCGACACTGGCCATCGAACGACAGACGACTTCGTACGCCTCACGCGCCTGTTCCGGTGCGGTGGCGACGTAGACGCCGTGTTGCCCGCTGTCGTGAAACGTGTTGTAGAACGAATACACGCTGTACGCCAACCCAAGCTCCTCGCGCACGTGCTGAAAGAGCAGCGAACTCATGCCGCCGCCGAGAAGCGCCGATGCAACAGCCAGCGCATTGCGCTCCGCCGAGGAGTGCTTTGGCGCATCACACGCCATCACGATGTGAGTCTGCGCAATCTCCTTTCGCTTCACATGGGCATACCCGCGGGCAATCGCCACCGGCGCCTCGGGTGCCGGCAGCCACTCCGCAACGCCGCGCGGCTGCGACGTCCAGCCGCTTTTCTCGAGCACGTCGAGCAGGTACTCGTGCGTGACGTTGCCTGCAGCTGCCAGTACGATCTGGGGTGGATGGTACACGCGCTCATGCCATTCGCGCAGCGACGCAACCGACAGGCGCTTGACCGTTCCTGGCGTGCCGAGAATCGCGTGGCCGTACGGATGCCCAGGGTACATGCGATCGGCATGAAGCTCGAACACCACATCGTCCGGCGTGTCATCGACCATTGCGATCTCTTCCAGGATCACCTTCCGCTCGAGACGAAGGTCCTCGTCGCGCAGCAACGGCCGGAAGCAGAGTTCGAAGAGCACATCGGCGGCCTCGAGGATGTGTTCGTCGAGGACCCGGGCCTGATAGGCTGTGTGCTCACGCGTGGTGTACGCGTCGAGTGATCCACCGAGCACCTCGAGCGACAGCGCGAGCGCCTTGGCGCTGTACTTCTCCGTGCCCTTGAACACCATGTGCTCGAGCAGGTGCGCCAGCCCCATTTGATCCGAGCGCTCGTGCATCGATCCCGAGCGCACCCAGGCCCCGATGGCAACAGACCGCACTCCCGGAACGAATTCCGAGAGCACGGTCAGGCCATTGGGCAGCACCGTGCGCGAGACGCCCGTCTCAGGCGGCGTCGCGAGGGCGATCATTACCGGCGGCGCGGGCCGCCGCGGGAACCACCACGATCACCGCGGTCCTCGCCACCAGACGACTCACGCGGGGCCGACGGCTCGCGCTCAACGTGGCCTTCCGGCTTCGGCAGCAACGCTTTCATCGAGAGCCGCAAACGACCACGCTCGTCGCGATCGACCAGCTTCACCGTGACTCGCTCACCCTTCTTCAGCACGTCTTCCGTCTTGTCGACGCGCTCCCACCTGATCTCGGAGACATGCAACAGCGCCTCAGTGCCAGGCATGATCTCGACGAATGCACCAAATGCTGTAATGCTCTTCACCGTGCCCTCATAGGTGTCACCGACCACCGGCTCTGCCGTGATCGCCTTCACCATCTGCTTGGCGCGCTCCATCGCCTCAGAGCCCACCGCAGCAATCGTCACCATGCCCGAGTCGTCGACCGCCAGCTCAGCACCGGTCTCGTCCTGAATGCCGCGAATGGTCTTGCCCTTCGGACCGATCAGTTCACCGATCTTCTCCGGGCTGATCATGATCGTCACGATGCGCGGTGCGTACTGCGACAGATCGTCACTCGGCGCGGACTTGGCCTTCGCCATCTCGCCGAGAATGTGCAGACGCCCTTCCTTGGCCTGCGCCAGCGCCTCGGTCATGATCTTCAGGTCCAGCCCATCGATCTTGATGTCCATCTGGATCGAGGTGATGCCGTGCTCAGTGCCGGCCACCTTGAAGTCCATGTCGCCGAGGTGGTCTTCGGTGCCAAGGATGTCGGTCAGGATCGCGTACTTCTTCCCTTCCTTGATCAGGCCCATCGCCACGCCTGCCACCGCCGCCTTGATCGGCACGCCGGCATCGTACAGCGACAGCGAGCTGCCACACACCGACGCCATCGAGCTCGACCCGTTCGACTCCAGGATTTCGGAGACGATGCGGACCGTGTACGGGAATTCCTCGAACGGCGGAAGCACGGCCTGAATCGCACGCTCGGCCAGATTGCCGTGGCCGATTTCACGACGGCTCGTGCCGCGCATCGGCTTCGCTTCACCCGTGCTGAACGGCGGGAAGTTGTAGTGGAGCATGAACGACTTCGTCTGTTCCTGCGGCTCATCGATCGAATCGAGACGCTGCACATCGTTCGCGGTGCCGAGCGTGACTGCCACCAGCGCCTGCGTCTGCCCGCGCGTGAAGAGCGACGATCCGTGAACCCGCGGCAGCAGACCAGTCTCGATGCTGATCTGGCGCACTTCATTCACGGCACGGCCGTCGACACGCTTCTTGGTGTCGAGCACCTGTGCGCGCAACGCATCGTACTCCATGCCGTCCAGAATACTGCCAGCGTCCTTGCCCATGTCCGGCGATTCGGCGACGATCTGTGCGGCGACCTCGCGCTTGACCATCTCGATGGCGCGAACGCGGCTGGCCTTGTCGGCCTGATTCAGTGCCTTGGCAATCTTCTCCGAGGCCAGATCACCAACACGCTTGACCAGCTCAGCAGCCGGCTCGTGCTTCGTCCACGGCATCTGCTCCTTCGAGCCCGCCTTCTTCAGCAACTCCTCCTGCATCACGATCAGTTCCTTGATGCCCTTGTGCGCGACCGTGATCGCTTCGACCACGTCCTCCTCACTCACTTCCAGCGCACCACCCTCGACCATCATGATCGAATCGGCCGAGCCAGCAACCATCATGTCGATGTCGCTGTACTCGAGCTGCTGGAAGGTGGGATTGAGCACCCACTTGTCCTGAATGCGGCCAACACGCACGCCGGCGATCGGCTTGTTCCACGGCGCCTGCGACGCGGCCAGTGCGTAGCTCGTCGCGAGCAGCGCCAGCGTGTCAGGCTTGTTCTCCTGGTCGGCCGAGATCACGTAGATCACGACCTGAACCTCGTTCTGGAATCCTTCCGGAAACAGGGGACGGATCGAGCGATCGACGATGCGGCAGGTCAGAATCTCGTTGTCTGACGGGCGGCCTTCGCGCTTGATGTAGCCGCCCGGGATCTTGCCGGCGGCGTACGTCTTTTCCTTGTACTCGACCGTCAGCGGGAAGAACGGGAGTGAACTCTTGTTCTCGCTGATCGTGACGGCGGCGAGCACCATCGTCTCACCGTAGGTGACGAGGG
>JANNVN010000274.1:0-2355 GCA_031414435.1 Gemmatimonadaceae bacterium | reverse complement strand
ACGGTGCTGATGTATTGCGGGTCCAGCACCCGCAGATCGGTGAGGTCGTACCAGTTGTAGAAGTGGCCGCGATACTTCCTGAGGACCTGCAGCGTGCTGAAGGTGCGCTCGAGACGCGTGGTCATGTCACCGACCGTGATCAGCTGCAGGTCGCAGGCGCTGATGGTGGCGAGGAGTTGCAGTCCAAGGTTGGTCGGCGAGGTGCGCATCGCGACGACGGGCAGGGGATCGGCCTGAAAGTTATCCGGAGCCAGCCAGTGTGTTTCGGCGGTGACGAAGGTGTCGAAGAAGTGCCAGTGCAGCGCGGCGTAACGTTGCAGCGTCTCCGTCATCGTGGCATCGAGGGGTGCACGGACGTGGGCGGAGGTTCGGCTCATGGCCGCCATGATGCGCGGAGCCAGCAGCCAGACGCCGATCAGCAGGGCGACGACGCATGCGGTCAGGCCGGAGCGCTCGAATGGCAGGGCGAGCGCCTGTCGCCGCCAGATCGCGTTCCCAACGATGAGTGCCGCGCCTGCCGCCACCAAGAGCACGCTGCTCCGCATGGCGCGACGGGTCACCTGACTCACGTCGGCCAGGCTCCGCTCCACCAGCAGCGCCGACCGCCACTCGAGCATGTCCCGGTGCGACACATACAGCCGATACAGCGTTCGAACAATCGCGTCAATCGAGATCAACGCCTGATGCGGCAACGTCAGCACGGCCACGGCCGCCTGCTCGAGACTCACCATCGCATCCTGCGCCACGGCGTCGTAGTACGCGCGCCACGACCGGTCGAGTGGGGGCCGGAGGACCGCCAGCGCCAGCGCCGTGACCCACGGCGCCACGATGGCGCCGAGGCCAAGTAACGTCCAGCGCAGCGGGGACCCCGGCAGGATCGTCCAGCCGGCAATCAGAAAGAGCAGCTGCGAGATCTCGACCGTGCTGCGGCGCAGGTTGTCGAGAATCTTCCATTGCGAGACCATCGAGAGTCGGTTGCGTTCCGGCCCGTCGGGGCCAGGGACCGTGCGTCGGAGCCAGGGCAACAGCTGCCAGTCGCCGCGGATCCAGCGATGCTTGCGGCGTGTGTACGCTACGTAGGTGGCTGGATAGTCGTCATAGACTACCACATCCGTCGCCAGGCCGGCACGCGCGTAGTTGCCCTCGATCAGATCGTGCGACAGCAGGGTGTTCTCGGGAAAACGCCCGCGCGTGGCCCGCTCGAAGGCGTCGACGTCGTAGATGCCTTTGCCCGTGAAGGAGCCCTCGCCGAAGAGGTCCTGATACACATCGGACACGGCGGTCGAATACGGGTCGACACCGGGATGACCCGACGCGATTGACGCGAAGCGCGAGCGGTGGGCGCTCGGCAGTGAGACGCCAACACGCGGCTGGAGGATGCCGAAGCCGCGTACCATGCCGCGTTGCGGGTCGTAGACCGCGCGATTGAGCGGGTGCGCGAGTGCGCCGATCAACGAAGGCGCGGCCTCTGGCGGCAGTATGGTGTCGGCGTCGAGCGTGATCACGTACTTCACGCCGACCAGCGCCGCCGTCTCGCCCGCCGCGACGGAAAAGGCCTTCGTCGGCCGTCCCTGCACGACGGCGTTGAAATTCGAGAGCTTGCCACGCTTCCGTTCCCAGCCCATCCAGACACCCTCGAGCGCATTCCACTCGCGTGAGCGGTGCAGCAGATGGAAGGGCCCATCACCGTCGGTCGCATGGCGCAGATTGAGGTCGTTGATGCCCGCCGTCGCGGCGTCGATGATCGCGGTGTCGCCCGGCATCACCTCGGCGGCGGCGTCAGTGAAGTCACTCAGGACCGCGAACTGCAGGTGTTCCTCACGATTGGCGAGGAACTGCACTTCCAGCGTGTCGAGCGCCTCGTGGACGTCCGACACGGTGCCGAACAGCGTCGGAATCACCACCGCCGTGCGATACTGGTGCGGCACGCCGTGTTCATGCAGCTCGAGCCGCGGAAGGCTGTGCGGTGGCAGCAACGCCGTGATCAGTTGATTGAGAACCGTCACGGCAATGTCGAGCGCCGGCAGGAACGCCAGGAGCAGGAGCAGGAGCATCGACTCGCGCGCATCCGACTCGATCAGCAGCATGACTCCCAGGGTCGCCAGCAGAACGAGGGCAACCAGACCACCGGTGAAGATGGTGTTCGGATGGCGGTGCACGGCGCGTTCGATCCGTTCACCAAGCGTCGGCACATATCCTGCCGCCTCTTCGAGTTCGGTCACGCCGTCGTCCACGAGATAGAAGCCGACGTGGGTATGGACGTCCGGCGCGTCGCTGCCGTCGGCGACCGAAGGACGCTGGGCCAGGTCGACTGCCCACCGTGCGACCGTTGCCTCGCCGTGCCGGCTGCCCTTC
>JANNVN010000273.1:0-2527 GCA_031414435.1 Gemmatimonadaceae bacterium | reverse complement strand
GTGCAGACGTGCGTTTGGGCTCGACGTGGCGTGCGCGCGGCCAGCAGCGCCATAACAAGGACATGAGGCTGACAGAGTGCCCGACCTTTGGGTGCGTGATAGGATTATCTGGCGGGCACTCTGCAGCCTATGCCTGGTGTTAGCCAGCTCGTTTCGTTGGTGTTCCTCGAAGGGCCGATCGGGTCTACCGGACTCCCGTGTGACCGTCAGCCTCTCGCGACGTAGGCCTCGATCGCCCCGGAGATCCTCGTGAAACGCGGTTCAATACTCCTGCTTGCGGCCGCGTGGCCAGTAGCCGCTGTTGCTCAGACCACATCAGTGTCGCGTTTCGTTACCTCGTACGCTGCGGCTCACGACTTCAGCGGCACCATCGCGATCCAGGAGCGTGGCCGGACCACGCTTGAGGCGAGTTTCGGCCTCGCGAACCGAGCGTTTCGTGTGCGAAACGCTGCGCAGACGAAGTACTGGATTGCATCGATCACAAAAGCGTTTACGGCCGCGCTCGTGCTCATGCTCCGAGATGAAGGCAAGCTCGACCTCGAAGCGCCTATTGCGCGGTACCTTCCGGAGTACCGCGGAGCTGGCGCTGCAAAGATCACGGTGCATCAACTGCTGAATCACACCTCAGGCATCGCGAACTTCGACCAGGTCAAGAGTGCGGAAGACGCGATTCGAAACGGATTACCCGCGTATCAGACGCCGCAAACATCAGAGCAACTGCTCGCGCGGGTTGCACGCAGCGAGATGGTGCACGAGCCGGGGAGTACCTTCGACTACAACAACGGCGACTATGTCGTCCTCGGGAAAATTGTTGAGGTTCTAAGTGGCCAATCGTACGAGACGGCGCTTCAGACGCGCATCCTTTCCCCGTTGGGCATGACGCAGTCGGGCATGATGCACCAAGCGCTGATTGTCCCCGATCTCGCCGATACGTACTTCATTCGCGAGGATCTCAAGGCGCTCGCGAACGCCTTGCCCGTGTATCCCGAGAACTGGTACGCTGCCGGCGCGATGTATTCAACGACGGCTGATCTCATGCGCTTCTCACGTGCACTGTTTGCAGGACGACTCGTCACACCCGCATCATTGGTCCTCCTGATGAAGCCAGGACTTGACGACTATGGATATGGCGTCTGGTCCTTCGAGTCGAAGTTTGGCAACCGCACCATGCATGTTGTGAAGCGGCCCGGGCAGATTATGGGCGCTCAGGCGCAACTCTATCACATCGTCGAGGCGGATATCAGCATTGTCATTTTGGCGAACACTGGAACCACCGACCTCGACGAATTCGTCGCTGAGGTTGCAAAGCAGGTCGTCGCGGCGGCCGATCGGCGCAGATAGCGACGTGTTGTCGCCGCCCGTCGCTGGCTAACAAGGACATGAGACTGCGCAGTACCGCAACCGACGGTGCGCGATAGACTCAGTGGTGCGCGGTACTGCGCAGTCTATGCCTGGTGTTAGCGAACGCTGGCCAATGATCTTCGCGCTGATCGTTTCCGGCACGGCAACACTTCCGAGCACGCGTTGCGTTTCTTACCCAGGCTCGCCGCGACCCTACCGATGAACGCACCAGCCCGACGCGCCGAAATCGCAGATGCGGAGGAGATCGCTGGCTGCTTGGCCGCCCTCGGCTACGGCACGCCCGCTGCACTCGTGGCCGAGCGCCTGCGGGAGTTCGCTGGCGGCGTCGCGGACGCCGTGTTTGTCGTGGGCGGGTCACCGGGCGCGCCGCTGCTCGGCGTTGCGAGCGCGCACGTCCTGCCGTTGTTCCACGCGCCGGGCCTCCTCTGCCGGCTGACGTCGCTCGCGGTCCGCGCGGGAGCGCAGGGCGGCGGCGTCGGCCGCCAGCTTGTCAGCGCGGTCGAGGCGTGGGCGTGGAGCCAGGGAGCGTGTCGTGTCGAGGTGACGAGCGGCGACCATCGTGCCGGTGCGCACGCCTTCTACGAGGCGCTGGGCTATTGTCTGGACGAGCGGCGGTTTTTGAAGCATGCGCCATCAAGGCGTGAGGCGCAGCTTCGGGCGGGCGAACGTGGCACGGGCCAATTACCGAACCAATGACGCTGGCAACGCGGACTCAGGCTCCTCGGGTGGCGCGGCGCGCGCCGACGTCATCGAGCCCAGCGCAACGCCCGTGCGACGCTGGCCCGCCGCCTCCGAGGCGCGCCTTGCAGGAATCGGTGCAGCGGCCGTGAGTCCGCGCGCCAACCGTGATGTGCGAGTCCGGCGCTCGGCGAGTTCGCACGGCGTTCCGGTCGACGCCACCAATCCGCGTGCCCGCCGCTCGTGGAGCCGGCATCGTCCGCTAACATCTGCATGTGCCAGCCGGAGTGCCAGAAGTGGCGGTGCGTGATAGAATCCACGGTGCGGGCACTCCGCAGGCAATGCCGGTGTTAGGCGCGCCGGGTACGAAGTAGCCTTGGAGGAACCGTGTCGAGCGATCTGCCAGCGGTACCATCGCGTTCGTCGAATGACGTCGTCGCGTTCCGACGCGATGACCTGGCTGCCCTGGCGTCCGGACGTTCCAGCC
>JANNVN010000272.1:0-13786 GCA_031414435.1 Gemmatimonadaceae bacterium | reverse complement strand
CGGGCCACGCACGTCAGCACCACTGAAGTGCACCAGGCGCGCGACAGTCACTACGTGCATTTTTCGATGGCGATTGGTGCGACGCTGAGCCGCACGAACGTCTACACGGTGCTCGACGGTGAGAACTGTGGAGCAACCCTCAACGGGCTCTATCTCGGCAAGGGCACGCAGCATACCGATCATCAGACGCGGATCGAACACGCGCAGCCAAATTGCTTCAGCCGCGAACTGTACAAGGGCGTGCTGGACGACGCGTCGCACGCGGTGTTCAATGGCAAGGTGTACGTGCATCCGATCGCGCAGAAGACCGACGGCAAGCAGAGCAATCACACCTTGCTCCTGTCGCCGGACGCGAAGATCGACACCAAGCCGCAGCTGGAGATCTTTGCCGACGACGTGAAGTGTACGCACGGCGCCACGGTCGGCCGCATGGATGAAGCGGGCCTCTTCTACATGAAGAGTCGCGGTGTGCCTGCGGAGACGGCGCGCAAGCTCCTCACCTACGCCTTCGCCGCCGATGTGCTCGAGACCATCGAGAATGACACCGTCAAGCAGGCACTGGAGCAGCTGACCCTCGAACGCTACGCCGGCAACGGAACGGAACGCAGCACGGCGACCCAGGTCGGCTGATCGTGGCGGATCTCGACGAGCTGTACCAGAGCATCATCCTCGATCACAATCGCCGGCCGCGCAACTTCGGCGAGCCGGCGAGCTCGAGCCATCACGCCAGCGGACGGAATCCGCTCTGTGGTGACGAGGTGACCGTCTGGCTGACCGTCGAGCATGATGTCATCACTGACGTGAAGTTCATCGGGCAGGGCTGTGCGATCTCGAAGGCGTCGAGTTCCCTCATGACTGACGCCGTCCGGGGCAAGACACGCGCGGAAGCACTGGCCATGTTTGATCGGGTACACGACTTGCTCACCGGCAAGTCCGACCCGATGCAGGAGCGCAAGTCGTTGGGTCAGATCGCAGCACTGGGTGGAGTGTCACGCTTTCCGATCCGCGTGAAGTGCGCGTCGCTCGGCTGGCACGCCTTCCGCAACGCATTGCTGAGCAACGAGTCCGACACGTGAGCGAGGCAGTGCCGCTGGCGACGCGATTCGAGCGCGCGACCACAGTACACGAGATGCCGGTGGGATCGGTGAAAGCCATCGTGCTGCGCAACGGCGAGAAGATCTGCCTGGTGCACACGCCAACCGGATTCTGCGCCTTGGCAGATCGATGCTCACATCGTGACTTCCCGCTCTCGGCGGGCGAAGTCACGGCCGACGGCCTGGTGGAGTGTGCCTGGCACGGCGCGAAATTCGATCCGCACACCGGTGTCAACCTCACTGGTCCTGGCGCCGACGACGTAAAGACTTACGCAGTCAGGGTCGTTGAGGACACGATCATGATTGCCCAGACGAGCACTTCGCCATGACATCTCTTGCACCGCGCAGTGATTTTCCGTTGCTCGCCGACGCCCCGGGCTTGCACTACCTCGATTCAGCGGCGACCGCGCAAAAACCGCGGCGGGTGCTGGACGCGTTGCGACACTTCTACGAGCACGATAACGCGAATCCGCATCGCGGCGCCTATGAGCTCTCCGCGCGCGCCACGGAACGCTATCACGAGGCCCGCGCCACCATTGCCCGATTCATCGGGGCCAGCGACGCGGACTGTACACTCTTTGTGCGCGGCACCACCGAGGCGATGAACCTGGTGGCGTACGGTTGGGGGGATACCCACATCGGCGCCGGCGATGCCATTGTCGTCACGGCGATGGACCATCACGCGAGTTTCGTCACGTTCCAGCAGTTGGCACGGCGCACCGGTGCGGACTTCCGGATTGCCGAGCTGACGGCGGACGGTCGCATCGATCTCGAACACCTGGCAACGCTGCTCGACGCGCGCGTCAAGCTGGTCGCCCTGCCACACGTCTCGAACGCGCTCGGAACCATCAATCCCGTCGTCGAGATTGCGGCAATGGCGCACGCCGTTGGCGCCATCGTGATCTGTGATGGTGCGCAGGCCGTGCCGCATCTGCCGGTTGATGTCGAGGCGCTCGGCGTCGATGCTTATGCGTTCAGCGGGCACAAAGTGGGCGGACCGATGGGGATCGGTGTGCTGTGGGGCACCCGTGCACTGCTCGAGCGCCTGTCGCCCTGGCAGTTCGGCGGCGACATGATTGAGGTGGTCGGCGATCAGCACACCACCTTCAATACGCTCCCGCATCGCTTTGAAGCCGGCACCCCGAATGCCGCCGACGCAGTCGGTCTCGCGGCGGCGTGTGACTATCTGTCGGCGCTTGGCATGGATGCGGTCCGCGCCCACGAGTTGACGTTGACCGCACACCTGCTCGATGCGCTCGCCGAGTTGCACGGCATTCGCCTCTTCGGACCGCTGGAGCCTGCCGCACGCAGCGGCGTCGTGAGTTTTGCGTTCGACGACGTGCACGCGCACGATCTGGCCACCATTCTCGACGAACATGGAGTCTGTGTGCGCGCCGGGCATCACTGCGCGCAACCCTTGATGCGACGACTCGGGGTTCCAGCCACCGCGCGAGCCTCGGTGTGGGTCCACTCGACGACGGATGACGTGGCGGCGTTGGTGACTGCGCTCGAGCATGCCAAGACCCTGTTTGCCGATGGCGCTGTCCGCTGACCCACCGCGGCAGGTGCCGATGAACGCGTCGCAGCCCACAGAGATCGGGGTCGCGTCGCTGTATCAGGAAATCATCCTGTCGCACTATCGGGCACCCAGGCACAAGGGCGAGATCAGCGGTGCCACCGCCGCGATCGAGCATCGCAATCCGCTGTGCGGCGATGTCCTCTCGGTTCAGATCGCGTGTGACGGCAGCCGGATCACGAACGCCGCTTTCACTGCACGAGCCTGCTCGATCACGCAGGCCACCGCGTCGATGGTCCTGAGCCGGGTTATTGGCGGAACCGTTCATGAGGCACAGGTGGTACTGCAGCAGGTCGAGGGCCTGCTCGACGCGACGGCACCGCTCCCGGACACTGATGCCGAGCTGTTGGGTGACCTGCGCGCGCTGGCGAGTGTCGCCCGATTCCCGGCGCGGAAGGCCTGTGTGCGATTGGTCACTGGCGCCCTGCGCGAGGCACTCGACGCCAGCTGAGAGGCGCCAGGTGTGACGCGCTAACTTGCTGGCTCGTGTTACCAGACAAGGACTCGCGACCATTCACGGCGATTGGCGGCGAATGATCGTGCCCTCGCGGGCGGCAAGACTTGCCTACTGCTTCCGGTTGTGTTTCTTCAATCGATCGGTTCGACGCAGTCGTCGAGTCCGACACCTCTTTGGATTGCCTCAGCCCTCGTCTATGCAGAGCAGATTTGTACGACTTGTTGTCGCCTCGAGTGTCCTTGTGCTGACGGCATGCAGTGGCAAGAAGACGCCGACCCAGCCCGTTCCGACGTCGAGTATCGCGGTCTCGTCTACTGCGCCGACACTGTCGGTCGCGCAGAGCGCCACTGGCACAGCAGCCATGACCGTCGCCCGCACCAGCTTCAGCGGCGATGTCGCGCTGACCGCGGAGAACCTGCCCACCGGCGTCACCGCGACGTTCACGCCGGCGACGCTGAGCGCCGGCGCCACCAGCAGCAGCTTGTCCCTTGCCGCCTCGGCCAGCGCCGCTGCCGGCGGACCGGCGACAAACGTGACCGTGCGAGCGCGAGGCACCGGTGTGTCCGACGCGACCGCCACCATCGGGCTGACGATCACCGTTGGTGCGGCTGGCGCTGTCAGCATCGCGTTGTCCCCGGCCACGGATTCAGTCGTCGCAGGTTCAACCGTCAACACGGTCGTCGCGATCACACGGACTGGTGGATTCACCGGTGGCGTGAACATGACCGTGTCAGGCGTGCCGGCGAGTGGTGTGACCACAACATTCGCGGCGGCCAATCCCGTGACCGGGAACTCCGTCAACCTCACGATTGCAACGCTGGCGTCGTTGGCTCCCGGCACGTACCCGCTGCAGGTTCGCGCCAACAGCGCGGGACTGACTGAAGCACTCGCGACCTACACATTGAAGATTGCCGCGCCGCCGAGCAACAGCGTCACCTGGCGCTTCTGCAATGCGAATCGCATTCCCCTCTGGTTCGCATTCCAGGATGGCCTGACGGGCAGCTGGCAGCGCGTGACTGAAACAACACCTGGCGTCTACACCTTCGCGTACGGGCAACCGCAGGTGGGCGTTGCGGCCGTCACGTCGACGCAAGGCATCATCACCACGGATATCCGGTACTTCGGTCTCAGCGAGATTCCTGGCGCCGCAGCGGCGGAATGCACGGAGAATCCGGCAGCAGGGACGAAGAATCTGACAGGCAGCGTGACGGGCTTTACGGCAGCGACCGAAGTGGCCACCGTCTCACTCGGCAATGCCATCTCGAGCGCCACCGACCAGGCGACTCCAGCCTTCACGATCAGTAACGTGGTGAATGGACCGCTGGACCTGATTGCGGTGCGTGCCAACCTGATCACCAGTAGCGCACTCCGCGTGCTGATCAGCCGAGGCGTGAACGCTGCCAATGGTGCCTCGCTCGGCACTCTCGATCTTGGCGCCGGTACGTCATTCGTTCCGGCTTCCGGCACCGTGACCGTCACCGCACCGAATGACGGAGCGATCCAGGCGCAGAATGTGTTCGCGACCGCCAACGGGTCGAGTGCGTCATTCACCACCGCCCAGCTTTCGACTGGCGTGCAGGGCACGTATCAGGGTGTCCCCGATGCGTCGCTCGTGACGACCGACATTCAGCGCTTCCAGGCCACGCAGCAGGTGGGCACGACGCTGAGTCGGTTCATCACGCGTTACACACGCGGACCGACCAATGGGCTGACGCTGGCGATGCCGAGCGACCCCGGTGCACCAACGATCACCAACATCGTCGGCACGCAACCGCGCGCGACGGTGGCCGGTGCGCTGCCGGCGGCCTTCAACAATCAGATCCGCTTCAACTTCACACAGTCGGCGCGGTCGAGAGTCTGGAACCTGAGCGCCACACCGTCAGGTCGCGGTGGCACGATCACGGCATATTCGCTCTCGCTGCCAGACTTCAGCAACGTGACGGGCTGGCAGAGCATCTGGGCCCTCGGTTCCGGTGCAACCGATGTCACCAGCACCTTCTTCGGTTCAAGCGGTACGGCGCCGGATGGTACGCCGATCACCGGTTCGCTCTTCTTCAGCATCGGACGCCTGGGCAGCTTCAGCTTCCCGTGATGGACTGACGTCTGGTAATGTGTGGCAGGAGGCGGGCACCCCGACTGATCGGGGTGCCCGCCTTTTGTTGTGCTGCAACGATGCGCTGCCGGGGTGGAACAGCGTTGCCTGGCGCCGTTGAATACTTCGGCATTCCAGCTTGCGGCGCTGGCCATCTGCAGCGACGCGCGTCCTATCCGAACGCCGGGTCCGATCCACGGACCGCGCGGTACATCGACATCACGGCACCGGCGCCGGACGCGGAATGCCCAGCTCCTCCATTGGAGGCAGTGTCTTGTTGCGCCGGAACTGCATCATCGCCCCCCGAATCCGATCGCTCCGCTGAATCCACAGCTGCGCCGCGGCATCATAGCGATTGGTCAGATTGCCGAGATACGTCGGGCGATTCTCGTTCGCCCACGCATGCTCGTATACCTCACGCCCAAGCACGTAGCCTTCCTTCAAGTCACCGATCCGTCCGTTGAGCGGTGAGGCAATGTCATTGAGGTCATTCGTGGTCTGCGGATTGATGGGGGTGCTCGCCCGCGCGTACATCTGCGCAATCTCTTCGGCGAACTGGAACTTCATCCCGATGAAATCGAGTCGACGGGCCCCGACTTCCATTGCCTCGAGTGCGGCCTGCTCACGAAGATCGGGTTGCTGTGCCTTGGCTTGCGCGATGAGCACCAGTGCCGATTCGGCCTGAATGCGAAGTGCCTTGAGGCCGGGGCGGATTTTTGCCGAAACAACCTGGCCTTCGGATGACCACGGATCGAGCCAGTACAACTCGTTGCGGCCATCACTCTGGTTGGTCTGCACCAATGCCGCATGTGCCGCGCTCAGCTTGCGCTGTGCCTCATCGATCTTGCCGGTCGTGTCACCATGAAATACCCGCCCGTACGCCCGTTCAAACTCGGGAATGCTCGATTCTCCCTGCTGCCACCCCGCCGCGGCGCCGAAGAGCACGCCGGCCCAGAGCTGCTCAAAGAGCGCATCACCATCATCGTCCCAGTTTGTATTGAGGACACCGGTGGCACCGAGCTGCTGTCCATCACGAACGAAGGCCTGGATGTTGCGCAGCGCAACCGCGTTGTACGGATACACACGGTTCCAGTTGTTCACCCCCGGTGCAACCCACGTCTCCATCCCGACGTTGGCGAATGGCTTCAGGCAGCGGTCAAAGCCATTGAACGACCAGTAGTCCCAGCAGACCGCAACCATTTCCTTCGGCAGAATCCCCACCAGCTGTGGCGATTCCATGGCAATGTCGGCCCAGAACATGAGCCGCTTTCCGCTCGGCTTGAGTGCCGTATTGATGTCGCGGACGAATTGGAGGTAGACACGCCCCAGCCCTTCGGCCTTCACGCGATCCTTGGTTTGACCGCGCCCCAGTTCCACTGTCTCATCGGCGCCGATGTGCACGAAGCGCGACGTGAACAGCGAGTCGATCTCCGCGAACCAGGACTTGATCAACGCCATCGAGCCCGGCTTGCCTGGTGCGAGCACATGCCCGTGTGGCGTCTCAGCAAGGTCGGCGTAGATCTCGTACTTCAGCACATGATGCAGGTGGCCAAAGGCCTCCTGCTCGGGGATCACGTCGATGTGGTACTTCGCCGCGTACGCAATCAGTTCGCGCACGTCCTCGCGCGTCATGGCGCCGCGCGGTGGTGCGATCAGCGGATTGGCCGCATAGGCGAGCGAATGCTCGTAGTACGGCGAGTAGACGTTCATCTTGTATGCGGCAAACCGGCGAATCTGTGCCTTCTGGTAGACCAGCGTAGGCACCGGACCGCGCGACAGGTCGTCGTGAAATCCGCGATACTTCATTGCCGGCCAGTCGCGGATGGTGGCGGCCTGCAGCATCGCGGCGCTGCCGGTGCCATTGACCAGTTGCTTGAGCGTCTGCACACCGTAAAAGAGTCCGCGTGCCGTGGCCGCAATGACGTGTGCTGCGCTCGAGTCAGACAGCAACAGATAGCCTTCGGCCTGCATGGCCGTATCGAAGACCATCTTGTGATCGCGGAGGACCTGTGCGGCGCGCGGTGTACCGAGGCGCAGCAGCTCCACGCGGTATCGTCCGGCGGTGCCAGTGGTGTCCACACGGATCCGCCGTTCGGCCATCGCGTCGAACAGGTCACGCGCGGTGAAGGCGTCGTCTGATCCGCCGGAGTGAACCACGCTGAGCCCTGACGGCAGCGCAACCCGCGCGCCTCGGACGACTTCCCGCGGCAAGGGAATCAGTGGCAGTGGCGCCGTCTGCGCGGCGAGCGGGGTTGCGGTGACGGCAGCGAGGAGAACGCGCGTGAAAAGTCTCATCCCGAAATGTGGCACCGGATGTGCCGCCTGTCGCGTGGGCGGCCGGCACGCATCCGTGGCAGGCTCGCACGGTCATCCGCTCGGTGCGCGAGTAGATTGGGGATATGGATCTCGATATCCCGACTGGTGACTTCGCTGCGTACCTGTTCGATCTGGACGGTACGCTGATCGATTCGATGCCGGTACATCTGCAGGCGTGGGAGATGGCGCTGCAGCACGTGGGGCTGCAGGTCCCGTTCGACGAGGCGTACTTCTATTCACTCGGCGGCGTGCCGACCCTCGAGTCGGCGGTGATCTACGGTGAGCATTACGGGCTCACCTTCGACGCGCACGGACTGGTGGAGGACAAGGAGCGGCGGTATCTCGAGCTGCTCCACAACGTGCGCCTGATCGAGCCGGTGGCTGCGTTTGCCCGGCGCGTGGCACTGACACACCCGGTGGCAATCGTCACCGGTGGTGGGCCGGAGATCGCGCTGCCGGCCCTCGATGCGACGGGCTTGAGTGCGTTGTTCCCGGTCGTGATCACCCCGTACGACGTGCCACCCGGTCGGGGGAAACCAGCGCCCGACATGTTTCTGCTGGCTGCCGCCCGCCTGGGCGTCAACCCGCCGGACTGCCTGGTCTTCGAAGACGCGGTGCCGGGTGTGGAGGCAGCACACGCTGCCGGAATGCACGTCGTGGTGGTGCCGCGCACCCCCTGATCGCCGTGTGCCCGCTACAGCGCGGCGGCCCCGTTGCGCACACCAGCGACGTAATCGACCCGCAAGCGGACCGTCAGCGGGCCAGGCACGCCGCCGCTTACCGCCACGCCATCAACGCGCACGATCGGCATCACCAACGCGGTCGCTGCCGTCACGAAGAGTTCATCCGCGTTCATGACCTCGGCCGTGCTCACACTGCGTTCCACGACCGGAATCCCGTGTCGGGCAGCAAGCATCAGCACCCGCTCCCGCGTGATGCCCGGCAGCACCTCGGTGCCGAGAGCATGGGTGATCAGCACACCGTCCTTCACCATGAAGAGCGTGGACGATCCGCCTTCGCTGAGCAGGCCATCCTCGACCATCAGCGCCTCGAACGCGTCGGCCGCACGCGCCGCCTGCTTGGCCAGCACCTGCGGCAACAGGGCGACACTCTTGATGTCGCGCCGCGCCCAGCGCTGATCGGGAACGAGGATCGCCGACGCCCCGGTGCCCGCCCGTGGGTGATCTATCAATGGCAGCGACCGAGCCCAGGCGACGACCGTGGGTTGCGGGTTCGCAGGAAAGGCGAAATCCCGCTCGGCCGGCCCTCGCGTCACCTGCAGGTACACCAGACCTTCGGTGATGGCGTTCTGAGTGACCAATGCCAGCAGCGCGCCATGCAGCGCAGCTCGCGGCATTGGCAGCGCCAGCTGAATCTCGCGCAGCGATCGATCCAGTCGATCCAGATGCGGGCCATCATCCACGAAGCGGCCGTCGACGACGGCGATCACTTCGTAGACACCATCCGCGAACAGAAATCCGCGATCGAAGATGGACACCGTCGCCGCGGCTTCGTCGACGAACGTGCCGTTGATGTACGCAGTTCGGGTCATGCCGGAAAGGTACAGCCTGCGGTACGGGTGGCGGGTAGCTTCAAGCCATGAAATCGTTCTGGTCATCGCTCTGGGCAGCTGTAGAGCGCTTCGCGCATGCGCGAGGCGCGATTCAGGCGACGTTCCTCTGGAATCTCGGGCAGGGGTCGGTCGTGCCCGGTCCGGCGGAGCTGCTGCTCGTCCCGTTGGCGATCGCAGAGCCAGCGCGGGCGTGGCCGCTGGCAATCGCCGCGACGAGTGGGTCGGTGCTTGGAGGCTGCATCGCCTTCTGGATCGGTGTGGCGGCCTTTGCAGCGGTGGGAAAGCCGGTGCTCGCCACGTTCGGCATCAGCGACGCGACCCTGGCACAGGCGATGGCGTTGATGGCCAGCCATGGCTGGCTGTTCATCGTCGGTAGCACCCTCACACCGATCAGCACGAAGGCGGCCTCGATCGGCGCCGGTGCAGTGGGTATGCCCTTCCCCGTCTTTGCGCTCGCGCTCGGGGCAGGACGGGTGCTGCGCTTCACCCTCGATGTGCTGCTGCTGCGCGCCGGCGCCGGGCTGCTGCACCGGTTGCGACAGCGGATGCTCAGCGAATAGCGAAGCGCGGCCGCCGAGGCGATGGCCTCGGTCAGCCAGCGACCTGCAGCATGCCGCGCTCCATGCGCAGCTGCACGCTTCCGTTGAGCGTTGCCTCACTGGCATCGTGCGTCACCATCAACGTGGTGGCACCATGTGTTGCGGCCCAGGTCAGAACCGTCGCCCGAGTCACAGCACGGAGAGACGTGTCCATGGCGGCAAACGGTTCATCCAACAGCAGTATGCGCGGCTCACGTGCAAGGGCCCGTGCCAATGCCACCAGCTGGCGTTCGCCCCCGCTGAGAGTCGGCACCGGCTTGCCGACCAGTGGCGTGAGCTCGAGTAGCGCGATGAGCTCGTCGACGATGCTGGTGCGCTGCGCGCCGTAGCCGACGTTCTGCCGCACGGAAAGATGCGGGAACAGCCACGCCTGCTGATAGACCAGCCCGACGCCACGATGTTCGGGGGCGTGACGCGTGACGTCAGTGTCGCCGAGAAACACCGTGCCACCCGCCGGTGTGCGGACGCCGGCAATCGCCTCGATCAGCGTCGTCTTCCCCGCACCGGTGGGGCCGGTCACAATTCCGACCCCTCCGGACGGCACCATGAATGACGCGCGATCAACGCTGAAACCGGGAACGCGAACGCTGAGATCGACGACGCGGATCATGCGGTCTCCGTGCGTCGCAGGACGCGTACGGCAAGCAGAATCAGCAGGGCCACGCACACCAGCGCCGCCGCCACCGGCAGTGCGCGGCGAAGTCCGAACGTGACATACCGATCGTAGGCCAGTACCGACGCCACACGCGGATGGTACGCCACCAGCACGATGGCGCCGAACTCACTGGTGGCGCGCGCCCACATTGCGGTGGCACCGTTGACGATGCCGTTTCGTGCCAGGGGAAGTGTCACACGACGCACCGCACTCCAGCGGTCGTCACCCAGCGTCCGCGCCACCTGTTCGAGTCTCGGATCCACGCGGGCAATCGCTTCACGTGCACCGAGGATGAAGAGCGGCGCACTCACCACCAGCATTGCGATGACGATACCGAGCGGTGAACTGACGATCGAGAGCCCGAGCGGCGCCAATGCGCGGCCCATGGCACTCTCTCGGCCGAGCGCGAGCAGCAAGGCCATGCCGATCACTGGATGCGGAATGACCAGCGGCAGTTCGAGCAGCGCTTCGATCACGCTGCGCCCGCGGAACGGCACCCGGGCGAGCAGGTAGGCGACCGGCAGGCCGCCGGCCATGGCCAGTATGGTGGCGATGGTCGCGCTGGAGACGGTCAGCAGAATCGCTGCCAGTACTTCGCGATCCGCGAATGCGCCAACGAGACCGCGCACCCCGGCGCTGGCCACCAGCGTGCCGGTGGGCAGCACCAGCGCGAGCACGAGGACCGACGCCAGCAATGCCGCCGTCACCTGAAGCAGTGCGTGTAGCGTTCGTCGGCTCACGGCGTGGACTGCGCTGGTGCGCTGGCCTTGAGTACCCGCACCGAGTCGAGCACGTCGAGGCCGATCCGGCGCATGATGCGCCTGCTGGTGCTGTCGAGCAATCGTTCCTGCAGGATGATCGCGCCGGCCAGGTCTCCGGTGTTGGCGGGGAGAGCGATCGCGTACCGGATGGGAGCGCCCGCCACTTCCGTCGAGTCTTCCGTGGCGGCACCGACGATGCGGAGTGTCGCGCGTTGATACGAAACCACATCGGCATCGGAACCGAGGTCAATCCGATCGCCGATCCGGATGAACCTGAGACCGAGGGCTCTGGCGAGCGATTCGTAACACCACGCCGCGTCGGCGTCACCACTTTCGAGCAGTGCTGCAAGATCGGCTTCGCTGCCGCGCAACAGCATGTCGGGCGAGGCTGCGGCCAATCGGGCCGCCAGTCCTGCGCGCCGCGTCTCGAGTTCGGCGAGCTTCCAGACGAGCTGTGTCCGATAGCCGAGCGGCGCGCGCTTCGGGTCGGCGCGCGCGACGCTCAGCATCCCGCTCGCGACCATATCGATCCAGTTCGTGTCCGTGACACCCAACGCCCTGCGGGACCTTGGTGACAGTGCCAGCACGATTCGGTTGCGTGCGAATGTCGTGCTCTGCGACACATGCCGCGGCATGAGCGCCTGCTCGAGTTCATCGGCGTCGGCCGTGATCAGGAGTGCGGGGGTGCGACCGAGCATCGTGACGGCCCGGATCATCTCGCGCGATCCCAGGATCTCCAGCTGAACCCTGGGCCCGCCGGTGGCCGCAATCGTATCCAGCGCCGCGCGCAAGGGCCGCGCCAGGCTGCCTGCCGCCAGGACGGTGAGCGGGTCGCCTGACTCTCCTCGCTCCGACCGGCACGCGGTGAGACCGATGAACGGCAGAAGCAGCAGCGCCCGCGCACGAAACGGTGCGCGCATCGCAGAGCGATACATCTGTCCCCGAACCGAAGAGTGAATCGACCGCCGCCGTCGGACCAGCCAGCCGCGTCGGCGGTCTGTGGCACGCCGTCGCCGGATGCCGTACGACCGCCCAGCCCGTCCGGCGGCACCGGCAGCGCCGCCGTCCAGCCATGCGAGAAACTTACACGGCGCGCCGAAACTGCTCTGGAGCAATCGCGTAGATTTGCATTCGGACAGGCATTTCCGCTGGTCCGGCAGTTTCACCTCAGGCCACTATGTCAGAACTCGCCATCGATATCCGGGGGGTCACGAAGCGATATGCCGAACATGTCGCCGTCCGTGAGCTCTCGCTCCAGGTCCCGCGGGGTTCGGTGTACGGACTCCTCGGCCCGAACGGCGCCGGCAAGACCTCGACGATCCGGATGATCCTCGACATCATCGCCCCCGACGAGGGAACGATCTCGTTGTTCGGGAAAAAGCACACCGACGCCGGTGTGCTCGACCGGGTCGGGTACCTGCCGGAGGAGCGTGGACTCTACAAGAAGATGAAGGTCCGCGAAGTCCTGAAGTTTCTGGCGGAACTGAAGGGGGTCGGGGGCGCGGACGCCGAGACCCGAATCGCCACTTGGATGGAGCGCATGTCGCTCAAGTCGGACGAGAAGGACTGGGGCGACTCGAAGGTGGATGAGCTGAGCCGCGGCATGCAGCAGAAGGTGCAGTTCATCGGCACGCTGCTCCACGATCCCGACCTGGTGATCCTCGACGAACCGTTCAGCGGTCTCGACCCGATCAACGCACAGGCGCTGAAGGACACCGTCGTCGAGCTGAAGACGCGCGGCAAGACCGTGATCTTCAGCACCCACATCATGGACAATGCCGAAAAGCTGTGTGACGCCATCTGCATCATCGCAGGCGGCCAGAAGATTCTCGATGGCGCCGTGTCGGATGTGAAAGCCGCCCACGCCGGTCGGACGGTGGCGGTGGCGTTCGACGGTGCGCCATCGGCGGCGGTGGAAGCGGTATTGCAGGATCGCGCACTGGTCGCGAACATGGACGATCAGAATCGCTTTCTCGAACTGGAGTTGGCCGACGGCGCGATGAGCAGCACGCTCCTGCAACGCCTCGTCGAGGCAGGAGCATCGCTGCAGCGATTCGAGCGGGTGCAGCCATCGCTGCATCGCATCTTCCTCGAGAAGGTCGGGGCCACCGGCGTTGAAGCGGGGATGAGCGGCCATGGGTAAGCTGATTGCGATCATCAAACGTGAGTATCTCGAGCGGGTCCGGACCAAGTGGTTCGTAATCGCGACGCTGCTTGGCCCGGTGCTCTTTCTCGCGATCACGGTCCTTCCGGTGCTCTTCATCTCGCGCACGAAGGCGTCTGTCGAGACGACGAACATCAGCATCATCGACGCCACTGGCGCGAACCTTGGTACGCGTGTGGCCGCGCTGCTGACGGACTCGGCGTCAGCCAAGCCCACGGTCGTCATCACGGCGCCCGGTGACGTTGCCGCTGCCGAGTCGTTGTCGACGCGCGCGGTGATGGACAAGTCGAGGCAGGGCTACCTCATTCTCGACTCGCTCACACTACAGGGTTCGAAGGCGCGGTACGCCGGGCGCAATTCGACCACGGTGCCGGACATGAACCGTATCGGCAACGCGGTGGACAAGGCGGTGCTGGGCCTTCGCCTCGAGGGTACGGGGCTGACGCAGGCCCGGATTGACTCATTGACACGCGTCGACATCCGGCTCGACAAGACGCAA
>JANNVN010000271.1:0-24862 GCA_031414435.1 Gemmatimonadaceae bacterium | reverse complement strand
CGGTGCTGCTGCCGAACACATCCGCGCCGCCTGCGCCGCCGCCAGCGGCGTCGATCGTGATCGTCTTACCGTCGCGCTGAATTGTGATCACGCCTGGTGCGGGCGTTTCCCCTCCCTCGGCTCCGATCCCGCCAGTGCGCGTCGCGGCCGGAGCCTGAGGGGGCGCGGCAGGCGCGGGCGGCTGATTCAGTTCCGGCCGTTCCGCACGCTCCGGACGCTCGGTAATTTCGGGGCGTCCAGCGACCTGCACTGCCGCCAGCAGCACTCGCGATGCGTCAACCACGTGGTACCTCCAGAGGGGCGCGATCGGACAGCAGCCGCGTCGTGAAGCGCTGCCCCTCGCTGATGCGTTCGACCTCCACTGCGACTGCGTCTATTCCCGATTCCATCCGCGCGAGGCGTTGCGCCAGATCGGCCGGCAGCGTGTGCCCGCTCGCGCCGCGCATCTTGATCCGGTACCGCTGTGTGAGGCCCACGATCAGCACGATCGCGGTCGCGATCATGCCGATGCCGCCCATGATGTAGGGCCCGGGGTCTGGCTCGTGAAACACGGGCGGCGGAACGATGCCCAGTTCGGCCAGTGCGTCCGGCGACGCCCCATCGAGGGTGATGGTCTTGCCGTCCTTCGTGATCGTGATGATGGCGGGCGCGCCCTCTCTCGCCGCGTCGCGTGCCTCCTGTGCCGCATCCCGTGCAGCTTGTGCCGCGTCACGCTGCGACTCCTGCGCCTGTTCGCGCGCTGCCTGCGCCTGTTCGCGCGCCGCCTGCGCCTGTTCGCGCATCGCCTGCGCCTGTTCGCGCGCCGCCTGCGCCCCGGGGTTCTGCAGCATGATCATGTGGCTCATCGACAGTTGGCTCATGTTTATTCCTCCCCGCGGTTGCGTACGACCACATCGCCACGGTCCGGAACCACGACCGGAATGGCCGCACCTTCCGCCAGCATCCGCGACGCATACCGCTGCCCTTCGCTGATCCGTTCAACTTCCACTGCAATCGACTCCAGCGCATTCTCGATCCGCGCCATCCGCGCCTCGGATTGCGCTGTCCCAGTCGCTGATACTGGTGCACGCATGGTGCGCCGGTACCAGAGTGTGATCGCGGTCAAGAGCACGATGCTCCCCATCACGATCCCGGTGAGACCGATCACCTGCCATCCTTCCAGCGGACGCTGCGCTGATTGAACTCCCACGCCGAGTGAGCGCAGTTGCTCGGCGGTCGGATTGTCGAGAATGACCGTCTTGCCGTCGCGTTCGATCACGATCCGTCCCTTCGGCGCCACCTGAGCGAACTCCGGTGCCTCCGCTGGCGGCGGCCCCGCCTGTGCTTCCATGGCGCGCAGCGCCGCCTTCTTCGCCGCCAGCTCCAGTCGCGCATCGATCTGTGCCGCTTCCGCGTCGGCAGCGCTTGCGGACCGCGCGGGGGCTGGTGCCTGTGCACTTCCCTGAATCAGCATGTTACCCATGGGTGACCTCGTTTGCCTGTGCGCGAACCGGCGTGGCGGCGCGGGCCGGCGGCACCTGCGTCTGTGCCGCACCCTCTGACAGCAGCCGTGTCGTGAAGCGCTGACCTTCAGCCATCCGCTCGACTTCGACCGACACGGTCTCGACCATCGACTCCAGCCGGTCGAGCCGTGCTTCCAGTTCCGGCGTCAGTCGCGTTGGAACGTCCACGCGGTCCTGCTTCCGGATATAGGCGCGGACCAGCGGAATGCCGAGTGCCAGCACAATCACCGTGAAGAAAGCGAATCCGGGGACAAGAATGGCTTCATCCATCGCGCTGGTCCGGAATTGGGAAGGTGCCCATCGTTGGCAGTGTCAGTGTCACCGTCGTCCCGCGGCCGGGCTCACTCACCGCGGCCACGCTGCCGCCGTGCGCCAACACCGTCTGCCGAACGATCGCCAGCCCGAGACCGGTGCCGCCGGGTTTGGTCGTGACGTATGGCTCCCAGATCCGGCAGAGTGTCTCCGCCGTCATTCCGGGCCCCGTATCATGGACACGAATCTCCACGGCCGGAACCGGCGTCGTGATCGACGAGGCTGCCACTGTGATGGTCCCCGTTGGCCCGGCCGCATCGGCCGCGTTGAGCAGGATGTTGCTCACCGCTCGCGCCAGAGGATCGTGATGGCCCGAGACAAACGGCAGATCGTCAGCGAGTTCGAGCTCCACGGTCATTGATGGTGGCAATGTGACGCGAGTCGCGTAGCGCAGCAGCTCGGCAATGTCGACATCGGCAACTGGCCCGTCCGGCAACCGTCCGAACTGTGCAAAGCTCTTGGCCAGCGTATCGAGCCGGGCCGTCTCGGTCTCGAGGACGTCGATCGATTCCTGCAATTCGGGTGCGGCGGCCTTGCGCAACCGTGAGACCGCAAAGCGAATCGGCGTCAGCGGGTTCTTCAGTTCATGCGCGACGCGCCGTGCCGTTTCGCGAAATGCGCCGAGGCGCGCCGCCTCGGTCGCGGCCATTCGTCCCGCATCGAGTTGCACGGCCATGGTTCGCATCCTGGATCGAAGCACATCAAACTCCGGCGCGCCGCGACTCGGTGCCCCGTGCGGGAGCGCCTCCGCCTTCGCGATGCGCTCCGTCCACTCCACCACTTCATCCAGCGGCCGGCTGAGCTGCCGGCTGAGGTGACCGGCGACCCGGCCTGCGACAATCGCGAGCACCAGAAAGAGCACCACCGCCAACACCGCCACCACCCGGATCACCCGCGGCGCCAGATACTCGAGCCGCTTCGCCTGATCCACCGACGCCTGCAGCTCGGCCTCATGCGCGTCCAGCGCCGCCGTTGCAGCGCCACCGGGCGCCGCTCGGCGAGCTGCCGTCAGCGCCTTGCTCCCGGTTTCCGCCACGCGCGACCACGCTCCACCGGCTGCCATGAATGGTAGCGTCCGGTTTGCCGCGACCAGCCCGACCACCGTCAGCAGGGCGGCCGGCACTACGGCGAAGGCCATCAACACGAACAGCAGACGGGTGCGAAACCCGAGACGAGACACTGGGGCGAGTACGAGCTGGAGGAGGGGGAGGTTTCGGGGATTCTATCCACCTGTACCGCTTCCCGGCGGCGCCGGTGCCGTTGCGCTGCGCGATCGTTAGTTTATCGGGTGCACTTCCGCTGTCGCGGCCTCCGGCCGGCCTTGCCCTGCTGTTTCCGGGCGGGGCGCCGGGGAGAGCGACCGCGCGGCCGCCGGCCCCTATGCCGATGCGGCGCGTGCTTTTTCGCTTCTTCACATCCCCAGTTACATGAACGGACGCTCGTCGCGCCCGCACGCACCCAGAGGGCCCATCGCCCCGGTGCATCGCGGGCCGCAGGCCACCAGCACCAATGCTGGTCCCTCCTCCAATTACTCGCAGTACAGTCAGGCCCCGAACGCCGCGCTCCTCATCGACTTCGATAACGTCACGATGGGGATCCGCTCCGACCTGCAGACGGAGCTGAAAAACCTCCTCTCGTCGGACATCATCAAGGGCAAGGTCGCCGTCCAGCGTGCCTACGCCGACTGGCGCCGCTACCCGCAATACGTGGTGCCGCTCGCGGAGTCATCGATCGACATGATCATGGCACCGGCCTACGGCAGCTCGAAGAAGAACGCCACCGACATCCGCCTCGCCATCGACGCCGTGGAACTCATGTTCACGCGGCCCGAGATCGGCACCTTTATTCTGCTCAGTGGCGACTCCGACTTCTCGAGCATGGTGATGAAGCTCAAGGAGTACGGCAAGTACGTCATCGGTGTCGGCATTCGCGAAAGCTCCAGCGATCTGCTGGTGATGAACTGCGACGAATACTACAGCTACAATGCGCTGGCCGGACTCGTCAAGACCAATGACGAGGAAACCGTCAAGCGTGATCCGTGGGAGCTCGTCACCGAGTCGCTCGCCCGGATGGTGCGCAATGGCGACGTGATGCGCGCCGACCGCCTCAAGCAGGTCATGCAGGACATCGACAATGGCTTCGACGAGAAGGATCTCGGCATGTCGAAGTTCTCGAAGTTCGTGCAGGAGGCTGCGCAGAAGGGCCTGCTCACGCTGACCCGCCTCGAGAACGGACAGTTCGAGATCGCTCCGCCCGGCGCCAAGCCAGGGGCCACGCCGATGGTCGCCAGTGGTGACGTCGCCGGTGCCCTCGATGAAGCCGCGGAGAAGGAAGAAGGGGAAGAGCGTGGCAGTCGTCGCCGACGCGGACGTGGGCGTGGTCGTGGTGGTCGCGATCGTGAGCCACGCGAACCGCGTGTGCTGACGGATGTCGTCGCCACAGCCGTTGCCGCATCCGAGCCCGCCGCCCCGGCAGCGGTTGATGAAGACGCTCTCGGCGCACCCGTCGTCGACGTCCCGCTTGCCGACGCTCCTCGTCGCGGACCGGCGCCACGCAGCCACACGCCACGCGGACAGCCGCGCCCGGCGCCCACGGCCGATGCCCCACGCGCTGAAACGCCGCGGGCCGAAACGCCGCGCGCCGCTCAGGGGCGCGATTCGATTGGGCTCGCCGGCGAACGACTGACTCGCAACGAGGCGTTTGACCTTGTCCGCAAGGCAGTCGCAGCAACATCCGGAAGCGACGCGCCGGTGGCGATGCTGGCGGTGCGTGAGAGTGCCGCAGCGTTGCTCGGTCGCGACAGCGAAAGCCTCAGCGAGCGCAACTTCGTGCGCATCCTCCAGGATGCACACGACGCCGACGTCGTCGACCTCCGCAAACGTGGCGACTCGTGGGAAGTGGCGCCGGTGCAGCAGGTGGCGGAAGTGTCGGAGCAGCTGGCCAAGCATGAAGCGGCCAATGCACCAAAGCCGGTCGCCGGACCGCCGGCCCCGCGTGGCATGGGCTCGCGCGGCAGTTCACGCGGCGGACGACTCTCGGCGCCCCCGCCGGAGTTGTTGATGGTTGGTGTGGTGGACGAAACGCCGTTGGTGACGGCTGCGCCGAAGCCGGTTGCACCGGTGGCGGCACCGGCTGCCCAGCCTGCACGCGCACCGGAATCAGCACGCTCAGCACCTGCATCGACGAGGCCAGCCGCACCGGCGAAGTCGCAGGGCGGGCGTCAGGCCGCAAAGAAGGCGGCACCAGCCAAGGGTGCCGCGGCGACAAAGTCAGCTGCGCCGACGAAGTCTTCTGCACCCGCCAAATCGGCGCCGCCGGCCAAGGTGGCCGTGAAGGCACCAGTGGCGAAGAAGACGGCGCCGGTCGCGAAGACAGCGTCCGCGGCGAAGACAGCGTCCGCAGGAAAGAAGGCATCGGCCAAGGAACCCGCAAAGAAGACGGCGCGCCGGTAATCGCGACGGGTCAACTCGGCTGAGTACGGAATCGCGCCCGCATCATCAACTCTGGTGATGCGGGCGCGGTGCATTGATCCCTCGGTTCCCAATCGGTACGCTCGACCGCCACTCTCGACCGCGACTTTCGACTGGTATCTCAGCATCCCATGCCTGCCGCGCTGCCTGCCGCCTTCTACAACCGCGATCCTGCGCTCGTCGCACGTGAACTTCTTGGCATGCACCTCGTGGTGCGTGAGCACGACGGTCTGGTGCTGCGGGCGCGCATCGTCGAGACGGAGGCGTATCTCGAGCCGCACGATCCGGCCTGTCACGCCGTTGTGGGCCGGACGCCGCGCACGGAACACCTGCATGGCCCGCCTGGCATGGCGTATGTGTATCGCATCTATGGCATGCACTGGTGCCTGAACGCAGTCACCCTCCCCGACGGGATCGGGTCGGCCGTGCTGCTCCGCGCCGTTGAGCCGCTCGACGGTCTGCCGCGGCTTCAGCGCCGTCGGCTGGCGGCGCGTCGCGAGCGCGATCTTACCAACGGCCCGGGCAAGCTGTGCGCCGCGTATGGCATCACCGGCGCCATCGATGGAACGTCGCTTCAGCGCGGCCCGGTGCGCATTGTGCGGGGCGCCACCGTGGATGACGCGGCCGTACACGTGTCACCCAGGATCGGCATCACCCGTGCAGCTGACTGGCCGCTGCGTTTCTTTGTTGCGGGTAGCCGCTTCGTGTCTTCCACGCCGAAACCTTTCGTCGTCACTCCCTACCGACCATGACTTCCTGCATTGCATTCCGGACCTGTTGTACGCTTGCCCTCACGGTCGGTGTGCTGCACGCACAGCCGCCCGGGACGCAGCGGAAACCGGCGCCGACGACACGCCCGATGGCCGATCAGCTCGATTCGATGCCCGATGTCTCACCGCGGGCGATGCGACTCTACCGGGATGCGATTGTCGTCGATACACACAACGACATGCCGACCAAGGTCGCCGATGAGCGTTACGACCCCGACGTGCGAAATCCGATCGGCTTTGGCCCGGGCTTCGGTTCGACCGACTATCCGCGGTTGCTGCAGAGTGGCATCACGGGCCAGTTCATGTCCGCCTTCGTCGACGCGCCATACGCGATCATGAAGCCCGACAGTTCATTTGCCCGTGCGATGCTGCTCACCAATCAGGTGAAGGCGTTTGTACGTCGGCATCCGGACCGGCTCTTCTTCGCGACCTCCGGTGCGGATCTGCGCCGTGCCAAGCGTGAGGGCAGGATCGCGGTGTTCGTCGGTGTCGAGGGCGGCCACGCCATTCAGGGATCGATTCCCCGCCTGCGGCGCTTGCACGCCGCCGGCGTGCGCTACATGACACTGACGTGGAACAACGGCAATCTCTGGGCTGGCGCCGCCGCCGGGACGAACAACACGCGCACCGCTGGGCTCACGCCCTATGGCAGGCAGATCGTCCGCGAGATGAACCGCATCGGGGTGCTGGTCGACATCTCGCACGTCTCGGATTCCACCTTCTGGGACGCCATCCGCACCAGCACCAAGCCGGTCATTGCATCCCACTCCAGCGCGCGCGCCATCGGCCTTCATCGCCGCAATCTCAACGACGACATGTTACGTGCGGTCGGGGCGAATGGCGGGGTGGTGAACGTGAATTTCTTCAACCAGTTCATCGACACCATCTACGCGCAGCGTTACGCCGCCATCGAACGTCGCCTGCGCGACGAAGATCGGACGCTGCGTGACGGTGGGATGGTCAATGATCAGATCCGCACGCGGGTCGCCGCACTCCGGCAACGCCTGCTCGACTCGTTGCCGAACACGCCCCTCTCGGTGCTGATCGACCACATCGATCACATCGCAAAAGTGGCGGGCGTCGATCACGTCGGCATTGGGTCCGACTTTGACGGCGTCACTGCGCTCCCCACGGGGATGGAGGACGTGACCATGCTGCCGCGCATCGCGCAGGCGCTCCTCGACCGCGGGTACAGCGACGACGACGTGAAGAAGATCCTTGGTGGGAACATGCTGCGTGTTCTCGAATCCGCAATCGATCCCACTGAGCGCAAGAAGTAGCGGTCGCTGTCGCTCCCTTCGGCACATCGGAAACGCTTGACGCAAAGGCGCAGAGAGGCGCGAAGTCGCAAAGAGTCCGGTGAGGAAATACGACGACTATCTGTCGAGATAGCTTGAAAACGATTGCGGGAACTGGAATCACGGCTCCAGCTCCCGCAATCGGTCATTTTTCGTCGACATCAAGCCCCGAACTGCTCGTTGCACCCTCTGCGACTTCGCGCCCCTTTGCGCCTTTGCGTTGAGCAGTGCAGCAGTTGCGGTGCATGATCATACCCCGTGCGGTACACCGCATGCCTTACGGCAGCAATGCCGTTGAACCCTTCGTACGTTCAGCAGACGTCAGGATCGCGTTGTACACCAGCTTGAACGTGCCCCAGCTCTGGCCGCGGTACTGCGGGCGGAA
Organism: Gemmatimonadaceae bacterium; assembly: GCA_031414435.1. Classification (GTDB taxonomy): domain Bacteria; phylum Gemmatimonadota; class Gemmatimonadetes; order Gemmatimonadales; family Gemmatimonadaceae; genus JACMLX01. The sequence continues at coordinate 17,125 of JANNVN010000271.1, read as the reverse complement.
GCCGAACATCACCACGCGACCGGCACCCACGGTGATGTCCACCGCGGCCGCCTTGCCGGCCAGGGCTTCTCCTCCGGCGAGATAGCCGCTCATCAGGATCGACGCCGTCTGCGATGAGTAGCGCAGCGGCACTTCGACGGCGGCACCTTCCGTTACGTCGAACGCCGTCGAGTTGGTGAAGTACACCGGCACGGTGTCCGGTATCCCCATCGTCAAGCGGTGCCCCGGGACCGACAGCGTGCGCAGGATCGAGCCCGGCGCGACGACCTTCGAGCCCCCTGATGCCTCCTCCCCCTGATCTCCGCCGCGACCGCGCGGAGCCGGTGCAATACGTCTGACGGGCAAGCCCGGCACGGCGTCCAGCGCAAGTTCGCTGCCCTTGTCGAACGTCATCAGGACACCACCCGCCGCGACGAAATCACCGATCGCCTTCACGCCGTCGGTACCCAGGCCTCCTGCATACTGCGCCGGCGCCGCGCGAGCAGACAGGCCATTCTTCGCTTCGCGGAGCGACACATCGGGAATGATCAGGACGTCGAAGGCGGCACGCAGGCCTCCCGCCTTGATCAGGCTGTCGGTGGCGTTCACGTATGGCACACCCTGCGTATCGAACAGCCACCGCGTCCACCCTTCGTCCATGCTTGCCGTCCACGGCTTGTAGAGGGCAACACGCGGAGCCTTCGTCAAGCGCGTCGGTGCACCGGTTGGTGAGGCACCGGTCGCCGCGCCACACCAGCCGCCAACGGGCGTGTAGCTCCGGGCGAAGGTGCCTGGCAGCGTCACCGATGCCTTTGAGTCTGCTCGGTGCATGTCCACGCGTACGCCGCGGTCGAGCGCAGCAAACGTTGCCGGATACGCCCGCGAGTCGCGCAAGTCGAGGGTCACTCTGCCGCCGGTCGGCACACATGCCGCCGCCGCACCAGTGGCGGCCACGGTGCGCTGCCCGCCGTTCTCGAGTCTGACACTCACACCCATCTGGTATGGCAGCGTCCAGCCTGCGACGTCGTACGGGCGATCGCCGGCGCTGGCCGGCCATTTCTGTACCTCGAACAGATCGCGCACATGTGCCGCGTACGGTTGTTCGAGCGATACCGTCCACGCCCCGCCCGTGGCACGCACGGCATCGTCATCGCCGGTGACTTCCACCCCGCCGCGGCGCAAGACCTGCACGAGGCCAAACGCGGCCGCGGGATCGTGCTGCTTCGAGTCGATCACATACTGCTGTCCCTTGCCGTTTGCCACCTGCGTCCGCGCCACCTGCACCATCGAGCGCACAAGGTCGCCGCGCATCTCACCGGCCATCGTGACCAGCGCCTGCGCTGCGATCAGCTCGTAGTCGATGATGTCACGCAGGCGCCAGACGCCTCCGGGCCATGGACTCGGATAGTTCACACGCGGTTCGTTGCGCAGGACGCCGCGATTGGCAACGACGCTATCGGCCTCGATCGTGATCGGCGTTGCGATGCGCGCGCTGGCGGCTTCGGTCAGCAGTCCGATCATGTTGTGCCGCGTCGGCGTCGATCGCCCACCGCCGTTCCACCACAGGTCGTAGGTGATGCCATCGCCGACCCCTGTCTTGCCGGCCTGCTGCAGCGCCCACGACATGCGCTGGCCGACGAGGTTGATGCCGCGTACGATGCGCACGTCCACATTCTGGTTGATCGGGTCGATATGTGGCGGCACCGTCAGCCGCATGCCGTTGCTGCCTTGCTGGTGCACGTCGTAGTACACCTGCGGGAAGTACTTGCCATACAAGGCTGCGCTGACCACGCGACTCTCCTTCTGCGTGACCATGTACCAGTCACGATTGTTGTCGTGGCCCACATACCGATGATAGAGCCACGGCATCGCACCGCCTTCGAATGGGGTGCCGAGCCCCTCCTTGTACCAGTCGACGATCAGTTGCATGCCATCGGGGTTCATCGATGGCACCAGCGCGATGACCACGTTCTTCATCGACCGCTGGAGCGAATCGGTCGTGGCAAGGCTGTAGGCCAGCTCCATCGCCATCTGGCTCGAGGCGATCTCGCTGCTGTGCAGGTTGCAGCTGATGAACACCACCGTCGGCTGGGACGCCACCAGTGAGTCCTCCGCCGCCGTGCTCAGCGTGCGCGGGTCGGCAAGGCGGCGCTGTACTGCCAGGATCGCGTCCAGCCGCCGGATGTTTTCCGGTGTCGAGATCGCGGCCACGATCATCGGCTTGCCCATCGTGGTCATTCCGATCGTGTCGAGCTTGACGCTGGGCGATCGTTGCGCGAGTGTGGCGAAGTAGCGCAACACCTGTGGATAGTCAGCCAGCACGCGATCGGCGCCAACGGCGATGCCGAGGACCTCACTCGGCGTCGGGATCGGCCCCTGGGCGACGGCGCGCGTCATCGGCGAGGCGAGCAGCAGGGCAGGGCACAGCAGGCGCAGCACGCCGGCAATCGGTCGATCAGAAGGCATGGGAGTACGAGAGGCGGGGAGTGGCAGATGGCCGTCGGGCAGACGGTCGAACGCAATCAGCCGGGAGTCGGCCATGTCGCACGCTATACGGGAGAACACACCGCTGCCACCGCCCATGCCACCGAAGGAGATGCGTCTCCGCACCAACGTACACGGTACCGTTTTCGCTGCCCGGACGGCCGTCGTCGAACGACTCGAGATCGGCCAGCAGCTCCTGCTCGTGCCCGATCCGCCGCAGGCGGACGACCCGCAGGCGGTGTGGGTCCACGTGGCCGGCGGCGACGTCCTCGGTCACCTGCCTGTCCAGATCGCCGCGTGGCTCGCGCCCTGGATGCTGGCCGGCGGCCGGTGCCGCGCGACGGTCACCAACCTTCTCGGCCCCGATGCGGCCAGCTGGAACCGCATCGAGGTCGAACTCGAAAGGTCGTTGCCCTAGCCCGAGGGCGGCTGAGGGAGCTCGATCGAGCCCAGCGCGTACCCTCCGGGAAAACGCCTTGACGGCACGGCCCCCGAGGCAGTGCCGCAAAATGGCACGCCTTTTCTGTGCGGCCGGCCGGAGGGTTGCGACCGGTGATGTGTTTCCCAGCTCCCATGCCACGCTGCTGGGTCGCGCGCGGGCCGAGGCGCAGGCTTCGACGGCACCCGATGCGCTACCGCCGCACGGTCGGCTTTGCTTTGCCGCCACCGAGCCCGATCGCCAGGCCGGCGCGTATCACCGCGTTCTGCCCGCTGCCGCTCGAGGTGCCGGAGGCATCAATCGTCCGACCATCCAGCTCTGCCTTCACTTCGCCGAAACGGATCGCGCCAAGGGTTGCGCCGAGGTCGAGGTTGACGCGCGGTGACAGCTTGATCAGGACGCCACCACCAATGTTGCCCTGAAAGCCGCTCGCACTGAAGACCAGGTTTGCACGCGCCTGCTGCGCGCTGAGCGTGACATCCGGGCTCGCTGCCGCCACACGATTTACCCCGACATCGCCGACGTCGAGCGAGAGTCTGAGGTACGACAGACGCGCCGACACGTAGGGCGCTGCTTTCGCGCTGCCAATATCGAACACCCGGCGCGGCTCGACGAAGATGCCGGTCAGGTCGACGTTCGTCCCGGAGACCCCATCGATGCCATGCGAGGAGTACTGCAGCCCCGCGCCATACGACCAGAGGCTTGGTGTCACTCGGAGCTGCAGCTCGCCGCCCGGTCCACTCTTCAATCCCTCGTATGCGTCGCCGGCGACGCCGACGAACAACCCGGATGCCTGAAGCGACCAGCGCTGCGCTGACTGGGCGGTGGCAGTCGTGCTGAGAGCTGCGACGGCAACAACGGCCGTCAGTGTGGAGCGGTGCAGCATGGTGATGACCTCGGGTAGGGAATCGGACAACGCGATCGCTGCTCGACTTGTTCGGCGCGATGCTGGCATCCAGATACGCGCACTTTCCGGAACTTTCGGCTCATCGCCTCGCGATGTGCGGGGTCGCGACGCGGCGCGAGATGGCCGCGTGAGGTGCGATGAGCCGAATTCGCCGTGGATTGCGCGTGAAAGGATGAGCGGACAGATCGCCCGTTCGAATCCCTCCCAGCTTCCACGCACTCCGAGGTCACTATGGAGAAACTTCTTCTCCGCCATCTGAAGGGCTCCAAGGCCGGTGAAACCGAGACGTTCGCGCTGAGCGCGTATCCCGATCTCCTCATCGGCCGTGATCCGGCGGCCGCCGTCCGCTTCGACCCATCGCAGGACGATCTCGTCGGTCGTCAACACGCTCGCATCACGCGTGATGGCCCCGAGGCCACCACCTTCACGCTGTCGGATCTCGACAGTCGCAATGGCACGTTTCTCAACAAGCAGCGCGTCAGCGGCAAGGTCGTGATCCGCCCCGGCGATATCGTGCAGCTCGGCGCGGGCGGGCCGGAATTCGAGTTTGATGTCGAGCCGCGGCCGGCGCCTGATGTTAAGGCCACGCGCCTGGGCATCGTGCCGGCCAGCGCCGACGCCACGCGGATGGCACCCAGCGTCAACGCGACGGCTCCCGCCGCCATGCCGACGCCCGCACCGGTGGCCAGCGCGCCAATGCCGTCGGGTATCGGCAAGGCCACCGTCGAGCGGATGATCACGGACACGCACAAGAAGTCGCAGACGATGAACTACGCCATGGCCGCCGCGCTCGGCCTGGTGGTCGTGGCGGGCATCGGCTGGGCGATGACGCGGCCGAAGCCGATTGATCCGGACCCCGGCATCAGAACTGCGCTCGATTCGACGACGCGCGCCATTGCAGTCGCGGACAGCCTCCGCCGTGAGAAAGAGCGTCTCAACGGCCCAGTCTCGGCTGTCGACATCGGCGCCAAGTACGGGCCGGCGGTGGTCCAGATCTTCTTCAGCTGGAAACTGGAATACAGCGGGCAGCCCGTCTTCCATCGCTACGTCGAGAACGCCTTCAAGACGAAGGACGGCAAGGTTGCTCAGATTCTCGCCGGCGGACCGCAGTACATCCCGGCCTATATCGCCGTGAGCGAAAACACCATCGAGCCCGCACTCACGCTGTCACAGGGACAGGGTCGCCCGATCGGTGTCACGGGCAGCGGGACGGGCTTCGTGGTGTCTTCCGATGGGTTCATCCTCACCAACCGGCATGTCGGTGCGAACTGGATGGCACCGTACTCATTTGGCCAGAACGACGCCGGGGTGCTCTTCGGCAATCAGGGCATGGTGATGAAGGAGGATGGCACGCCGCTGCTGGTTGACGCCCCACAGGGCTGGATTCCCTCCGAGTCCAAGCAGGCGGGCCCGAAGAACATCATCGGCTCATTCTCGGGTCGCCACGAATACCTCAAGGTCGGCTTCGAAGGCAACGTGAACTACACCGACGCCGGCCCCGTCACGGCATCCCCGCGTGCGGACGTTGCGCTCATGTCGGTGAAGGTGCCGCGGCCGCTCGTTGCCCTGACCCTGAACGACAACTACTCGTCGGTGCGCCAGGGTGAAAACGTCACGGTGATGGGATACCCGGGCGTGTCGGACGTGACCTACGCCGTGGTCAAGTCGAAGGACACGTTCAATCAGGAAAATCAGTCACGCGTCGTGCCGCAGGTGACGCTCACCACGGGGACCATCGCCAAGGTCACGCGCGCCGGCGACAACGCCGACAGCGGACCGGTGAACTACTACACGCCGAACGGTGATCGCTTCCAGTTGAACATCAACACCACCGGATCGGGCAATAGCGGTGGTCCCCTGTTCGATCCCCAGGGGCACGTGATCGGCATCTTCTTTGCCGCGCGTCGCGCCGATGTCTCCGTCTCGTTCGCGGTACCGATCAAGTATGGCATGGAGCTGATGAACGTCGGGCCCAGCTCCACGCGCTGACGGAGCTGATGACCATGGCCGCCGGCACCCCCACCACGACGGCAATCGGGCCGTACAGGATCTCTGGTTTTCTCGGGGCCGGCGGCATGGGCATGGTCTGGCGTGCCACACACCGGGAGCTTGGTCGCGATGTCGCGATCAAGCGCCTCTCACAGTCCGCCTGCGCCGGCATTCCGCTCGAGCGCTTTCGCAATGAAGCGCGCCTGCATGGCGCTTTGAACCACCCACGTATCGCGCAGTTGTACGACTTCATCGAAGATGACGGTGCGCCGTGCATCGTGATGGAGTATGTCGCAGGCCCCACCATCGAGGAGGAGCTGCGTCGCGGTCCGATGCCGCTGCATACGGCCATCACGATCGTCGAGATGGTCGCGGATGCTGTCGGCTACCTGCACCAGCGCGGCATCATGCATCGCGACATCAAGCCCTCGAACGTGAAACTGCGGCCCGACGGGTCGCCGGTCTTGCTCGACTTTGGAATTGCGCGCGGCGAAGGGGACCCGCGCCTGACCCGAACCGGCATGATCATCGGGTCGCCACAGACCATCGCGCCCGAGCAGTTCGAAGGACGGACGGCGGACGCCCGCTCGGACATCTGGGCGCTGGGCGTCCTCTTCTACGAGATGGTCACCGGACGGCCTCCGTTTACGGGTGACTCGCTCGCCGCCGTCGCCAATGTCATTCTGAGCAGCGATCCGATTGCACCGAGTGATCGCGTCAAGACGTTGCCGGCGCGTGTCGACGCGCTGGTGGCGCGCTGTCTCGAGCGCGATCCGGCGCGGCGCTTCCAGACCGCTGAGGCGCTCGTCGAGGCGTTGCGCGAATTGCGACGGGTGACACCGCAGCTTGGCCAATCCGCGGCCGCTGGCCACGCTCCGGCCACGGCTGGTTGGCGTCGCGCAGCAATCGCCGGTGCCGCGCTTGTCGGTGTCGTGGTCTGCGCGCTCGTCGTGCGCGCGGTCGTCACGCCGCCCGTCGTCCCGACCGTGGGCGTCGATACCACGACGCAGTCGCCGCCGCGGCCCGCCACGCTCTCCGGCGCGGCGGTACCCGTAGCGGGCGTCCTGCGCACAACGCGCATCAGCCTCGTCGACGGCACCGCAGATGTGTTCGTCGATGGGCGCAAGATCGGTACGACGCCCTACATCCACTCCGCCCCGGTTGGGACGAGCGTTACACTCACGCTTCGCCGCACCGGCTATCTTGACGAGACTGTCACCTTCGTCGTCAGCGAAAACCAACGGGAGTACACCCTCGTGATGCAGCGTGACGCGTCCCCCCCGAATGCCCCAGCCCTCGTCGGTCTCCTGGGCTGGTTTCGACGCCGTCGGACGCCGTCGGTGCCACGCGCCTCAGGCGCGGTTGGTGTCACCGGCGAGCGCGCCGCACTCCCCAGCGTCACCTTCCGCTTCGCGGCGCGCACCGATGTCGGGTGTGTCCGCGATGGAAATGAGGACGCCGTGCGCGTCGTGGAGCTGCCCGACGGCGCTGTCGTCGCGACGCTCTGCGATGGTATGGGTGGGCATGCGGCCGGCGAAGTCGCCTCTGACCTTGCAGTCCGCACGATCACCGAGCATGCGGCGCGGCTCGATTCGTCGGCCGCGCTCGTCGCGGCGGTGGACGCGGCCAATCAGAGCATTCGTCGCGCCATGCACCGTGACCGCGCCTTGATTGGCATGGGGACGACCTGCGTCGTGCTCCGCCTACACGGCCAGACAGCCTTGTGCGCGCACGTCGGTGACAGTCGCGCATATCTCGTGCGAGACGCGGGGATCTACCGCCTCACCGAAGATCACTCCCACGTGCGTGGCCTGGTCCGCGACGGGACCCTGGCTGAGCGTGACGCCCGGCACCACCCGGACAAGAACGTGATCCTGCGCGCACTCGGACCTGCCGATCGGGTCGAAGCCACCACCTTTGCCGCACCACTCCAGCTGCGTCAGGGGGATCGTTTTCTCCTCTCGTCGGACGGCTTGCACGACCTCGCGGATGACCAGGATTTTCTCCCCGCCCTCGCCATCGACGACCCCGAGTCTGCCTGCGGCGCACTGATTGCGCTGGCGCGTGATCGCGGCGCCCCGGACAACGTCACCGTCTGCATCGTCGATGTCCTGCCGCGCAAGACGCTCTCGCTGGCGGAGACGCGTACGGTCGAGGTGCCGGCATGATTGGCAGTCAGCTCGGCAACTACCGCGTCACCGCCCGACTCGGCGAAGGCGGGATGGGCACCGTGTATCGCGCCACCGATGCGATGCTGGACCGCGAGGTGGCACTCAAGGTTCTGCGGCCTGAACTCGCGCGGCAGGCTGAGCTGGTTGACCGTTTTCGTGCTGAGGCAGTGGCGCTCGCACGGCTGCGCCACGAAAACATCGCCGCCTTGTATGGCCTCGACCGACAGGGCGACGACCTTGTGATGGTGATGGAGTTCGTGCGGGGCGAGACGCTCGAGTCGCGCGTGAAGCGCGCTGGTCCCATGCCATGGCAGGAGGTGATCGCCGTGATGCGTGGGGTGCTCGCAGCATTGGGTCACGCCCACGCGAAAGGCGTCGTGCATCGCGACATCAAGCCGGCGAATGTCATGCTCGACAGCGACGGGACGATCAAGGTGATGGACTTCGGCATCGCGCGACTGATGGGCGAGAGCCGTCAGACGCGTGCCGGTGTCGCCATCGGGACGCCATCGTACATGGCGCCTGAACAGCTCCGCGGCGAGGATGTCGATGGCAGGACAGACCTGTACGCCGCAGGTGCTTTGCTGTTCGAACTGCTGACGGGTCGGGTCGCCTTCGAGGCTGACAGCGACTATGCGCTGATGATGCAGCAACTCAATGAACCGCCCGCCCCGCCGGGCTCCATCGTCGCCGGTGTGCCCCGCGCGTTGGATGCTGCTGTCGCTTGTGCCATGGCAAAGAAGCCTGCCCAGCGCTTCGCGTCCGCCACGGACTTCAGCCGGACGCTCGACGAGATCGCGGCCAATAGTGGCTCGGCTGATCCGATCCGCAATGCGGCTGCGACCGTTGCGGCGAAAGCGCCGCGTGATTGGCGCGTCTACGTCATTGCTGCATCTGTCGTCGCGGCGAGTGGGCTCGGCGTCGCCGCACTTCGCTCCGGGACGACGCCGACGGATCCCGTCGTGATCAGCGCGGTGGATAGTGCACGCAACGCCGATTCGGTTGCTGCGCTCGGGCGCGCGGCGGAACGAGGGCTGACGAGTGCAGAGCCGTCGCGCCCCGTGACTCCGACCGTCGCAGCGGGATCCGGTCCGCCGGACACAGACATCATCAGCGGACCGGTGCCGGCACCGGTCTACACCACGGCGCCACAACCCGAAGTGGCCACGCCGCCTCCCGTCGTTCGCCCGCGCCCCCCCGATCGGGGCGCCACAACACCCGCATCGCCCGTGCGATCGCCGGTCGCCACACAGCGCCCGCCCACGCGCGTTGAGCGGACTCCGCCGCCGGTTGTCATCGCAACCACACTGCCACGTGCGGTTGATGTCCCGCGGCCGTCGCCGGCGGAACCACCGGCGCGCGACGTCACGCCGCCACGCGAGGCGGAACCGTCCGCCGGCGCCGGTGCCCGGCGGGTGCAGGACCTCGCCGAGCGGTGCGTCGCAAGTATCGCGAACAACAATGGTGCGACCGCAGCCCGCCTCCTGCGTGGCGACGCCAGTGGCATCATTGCCGCGGCGAATGACGGACGGATCGTCAGCGCATCAGGCGGGAGTGTGGCGGTGGATATGGGCGACGGTCGTGGTGAAGGGCAGTTCCAGGTGCGTATCGCATGGCGCACGGCGTTCGGTGGCAACAAGTCGGGAACGGCACGCCTCTCCGCTGAAGTCTCCCGTACGGACGCGGGTTGGAACGCCCTCGGGTGCCGGGTCGAGAACGGCGGTGGCGTACGCTGATCCCGGAACGCTGACCGACGACCGGCGGGGCACGTATATTCCGGCAAGGTCAAGGGCCGCTGCGAAGACGGTGCCGATCCTTGAGTGCAGGCCGGCGCGATGACTGCGCCGCCGCGTCGCGTCAGAGAAGCCACCCCCGAGAGATCGACGATGTTTTTTTGCGATGCGCGCCGGTTGCTTTCCTCGACCGGATTCCCATGCAACAGCGCGCACATCGCTCTGAGCTTGATCGTTTGCATCTCGGCGGTCCCGACGGTTGTCTCCGCACAGACGCCGCGGCCTCGCGCAGCAGCCGCGTCGACACAGTCACCTGCAGCGATCGCGCGAGCGGCCGACGCCGTGGTGACGATTGTGGCCTACCGCGACGGTACGGCCGAAATCACCAGCGGCACCGGTGTGAGGGTCGCCGACGGCCGAGTGGTGACCGCCCTTCGACATTTACGCGGAGCGACGCGCGCCGAGGTGTTCGGTGCCGAAGGTGATCTGTTGGCCAACGTCACCACGCTCGATCAGGCCGAGGTTCGGCTTGACCTGGCCATCCTGCCGCGTATCGCCACGCCCGGCAGTCGAATCACGGTCTCGCGGCGGTCCGCCACGCTTCTGCAGAAGGTCCGATTGCTTGGCCCACGAAAGGGAACGGTTCGGGCGGTCGCGGAGCGCACGGTCTCGCATATCGAGCCCGATGCCGACGGTCGGCCCCTGTTGCGGCTTGGCGCCCCGGTGACCGGGAGTGCGGCGGGCGCCCCCGTCGTGAATGGTGCGGGTGAGTTGATTGCCATCGCCGTTGGCGTACTTCCGGGGAAGGAAGAGGGCGACATCGCTGTCGATGTCGCCGCCGTGCGCGAGTTGCTTGCGCGCGCTCCGGCGCGCCTCGGCTTCCCAGCGCGCGACGGCACCATCGCCGCGGCAAAGGCTGCGGCCGACCCGAAGTCCACGGCCGCGCCGGCGGTCGTCACTCCCGATGCAGCGCCGAGCACCCGAGCCAGCATCTTCCCCGGGCGCTACGGCACACCTCCGATCAGTGCCGATACCGCGGGTAGGTTTGCCGTTGAGCTGTTCGGCTGCGTTCGTGTCGAGTCACGGCAGAAGGTGTATTGCTATCTGCGAGTGACGAACCTCTCGCAGGGCGCGACTCTTACGGTCAAGGGCGGCGACTTGACTGACAGCACCCGGAAGAAGGTCCGCTCGGCGGCAAGTCTCCTCATTGCTGCGAGCGGAACGGCCGCCGAAACGACGCAGAAGGTCGCGGGATGGCGCACGAAAGCGCAGGTCACCCTGCGGGAATTGGACCCGACCCGGGTCGCGCTCGAGTTCGATCCACCAGCTCGGGACGGCGACGTCTCGCGGCTCATGTTCGATATTGCCGGTGAGAGAACTCTCTGGCTTGGGCCGTTCATCCTGCGCCGGGCGCCCTGATCCGACATATTTGTCGGGTTCGTTGGGCTCGCCTGCGCGGGGCCGGCTGGGATGGACTACCTGAGCTACGGGGTCTGAGCGTCGCATGATCGGAGAACGCATCGGCCACCTGAGAGTCATCGCGTCGATCGGCGTCGGTGGCATGGGCGCCGTGTGGCACGCCGTGGACGAGTTGCTGGACCGTCACGTTGCGCTCAAGGTCATTCGACCCGAGCTGATGTCGCGGCCTGGCCTCGCCGAGCGTTTTCGATCCGAAGCCATCGTGCTCGCGCGGCTGCAGCATCCCTGCATCGCGGCGCTCTACGGTCTCGAGAAGCGTGGCGACGAGTTCGTCATGGTCATGGAGTACGTCGACGGCGAGACGCTCGACAACCGGCTGGCCAACCAAGGGGCGCTCGCCTGGCCTGAGGCGACGCGCATCACGCGCGCCGTGCTCGATGCACTCGATCACGCCCACGAAAGCGGCGTGATTCACCGCGACATCAAGCCGGCCAACGTCATGCTCACCCGCGCAGGACGCGTGAAGGTCATGGATTTCGGCATCGCGCGCCTCGTCGGAGCTCAGCGGCAGACGCGCACCGGCGCCGCCGTCGGTACTCCGTCATATATGTCGCCGGAACAGCTGCTTGGTCAGGAAGTTGACGGCCGTGCCGACGTATATGCGGTTGGCACACTGTTATACGAACTCACCACCGGACATCTCCCGTTCGAGGTTGAGGGCGACTACCTGCGCATGATCGCGCAGCTGCAGCAGGTGCCAGCCCTGCCGAGTACGCACAATGCGGAGCTTCCGGCCGGCCTCGACCTGATCGTTGCGCGCGCGTTGCAGAAAGAGCCTGCCGACCGATTCGACACCTCCGGCGCATTCCGGGATGCGCTCGAGGAGCTGGAGCGCGAGCATGGCGTATTGCGGCCGTACGGCACACCCGCCGCAGGTTCCTCGACGGTGTCCGGCACGACCGGACCGCGCCCGACGTCCGGCAGTCAGCCGGTGAGTTCCCCGCAGGCGATTCCGACGTTCAACGCCAATTCCTCCGCGGTGCTCACGCCGGTGGAGTCGGCGATGAGTCTCACGCCTATTCCATTCGCGATCGAGCCGGCGGGCGTCACGCCAATCGACGTGACGGTTCCCACCAGTCTCACGGGTGCGCCGTCACCATCTGCTCCTCGGCCCGAGCCATCGATGAGTACCGCCGCGCCAACGCCTGAGTTTACCTCGGTCGTTGTTGATGCTCCGCCAGCTCAACGACGGAGCGCAGGTCCCCGGGCTGCCATCGCGCTCGTCGGCATTGCCGCGGTGGTGTTCGCTGGTGTGATGCTGACGCGCGGCGTGACCAAGAGCGAAACGGACGCTGCTCGTGTCGTACCAGAGGTGCCACCGGCGCCGGTCGCCGTCGCGCCCACACCACCTCCAGCGCCTGCTGCCGTGGTGGCTGACTCGGCCGCCCCTGACAGCACTGCGATCAGGAAGGCCATTGCGGACTCCGCACGGCTGGCGCGCAAGGCAGCCCGTGACTCAGCGAAGCGGATTGCCGATTCCGTCGCTGCCGCCGCCAATCCCTTCTCGCTCGAAGGCGCGGCCGGCCCGTCGAGTGCCGATCTCGACGCCGCCCGACGTGCCGGCCGCCGCGGTGCGGAGGAGTGCGTCGCGGTGCTCAACGCGCATGATGCTGCGCGGCTGGAATCGCTCTTCGGCGGCGACAAGCGCAACGTCATGCGCATCGCGAAGGACGGAAAGCTCGAGGTCACAGGCCCGTTGAGTCCCGAGATCGACGCCGACGCCGCCGACCGGGCGACTGCTCGGTTCAAGGCCCTCTTGCAGTGGAAGAGCGGCAACGGAGAAGACCGAACCGCGCGGGCGTCACTCCGCGCGATCGTCACGCGCACCAGCGCGGCCTGGTCGACCACGCGCTGTCTTATCGACAACGACGGCGGCGCCCAGTTCTGACCGGTCGTCGCCGTCCGTGTCATCAGCTGCGGTTGCCGCGGATTCCGAGTTTGTCGCCGACGCGGACAAAGGCGCGAACCGCGAACTCCAGATCGTCCCGCGAGTGCGCCGACGACAGTTGGCACCGAACGCGCGCCTGACCCTGCGGGACGACGGGAAAGCCGAAGCCAGTCACGAACACCCCTTCCTCCAGCAGCGCCTGACTCATCGCGATCGCCGTCGCGGTCTCGCCGACAATGATCGGTACGATTGGCGTCTCGCCGGGCAGCGGTGAAAACCCAGCGTCCGTGATCGCCGCGCGGAACCAGTTCGCGTTCTCCTGGAGTCTGGCCACCCGCTCCGGCTGCGCCTCGATCACTCGCACCGCTTGCAGGGCGCTGCAGGCCACGGTCGGAGGCAGCGCGTTGGAGAAGAGCTGCGGGCGGCTCGACTGCACGAGCGTGTCGCAGAGCGCCGCGCTTCCCGCCACGAAGCCGCCCGCGGCGCCGCCGAGGGCCTTGCCGAGCGTACTGGTGATGATGTCGACCTGGCCGAGCACGCCGAAGTGTTCAGCCGTGCCGCGTCCGGTCTTGCCGAGCACGCCCGTCGCGTGGCTGTCGTCCATCACGAGAATCGAGTTGGTGTCACGCGCGATCTGCAGCAGGTCGGGCAGCTTGGCCACACTCCCCTCCATGCTGAACACACCGTCGGTCCAGATCACCCGGCGCCGCGCACCGGCGTTGGCGGCGAGTTTCTCGCGCAGGTCGTCCAGGTCACCGTGCTTGTAGACGCCGGTGGTGCACTTCGTGATCGCCTTCGCCAGCCGGATGCTGTCAATGATGCTGGCATGGTTCAGCGCGTCGCTGACCACGAAGTCTCCCTCGCGAACGATGCAGTGCGTCAGCCCTTCATTGGCGGTCCAGGCGGAGACGTAACTCATTGCGGACTCCGTCCCCACGAACCTCGCCAGCGCGGCTTCCAGTTCGCGGTGGATGGTGAAGGTCCCGCAGATGAAGCGCACCGATCCCGTCCCTGCGCCGTACTTCGTCAGTCCCTCGATGCCGGCCTGCACCACGCTTGGCTCATCACAGAGCCCGAGGTAGTTGTTCGAGGACAGGATCAGCACCTCGCCGCGCCCCTGCATCTGGACGCGCGACGACTGCGGGCTGCTCAGGTAGTTCAACGTCTTGTAGACGCGATCGGCCTTGAGCTGATCGAGATTCGCCTGGAGCTCGGCCGTGAAGACAGTATTCAAAGACATATGCAAGAGTCAGGGCTCGGGAGGAGCGGAAGGCCGCTCGCCATCTTCCATCAGAATCCAACGCAGCATCCCGGCGTCGACGTTTCCGCCGGAAATGATGATCCCGACGCGCCCGCCCACTTCCGCCTTGCCGCTCAGCATTGCTGCCAGGCCAAGTGCACCCGAGGGCTCGACTACCAGCTTGAGCCGCAACAGCGAAAAGCGAACGGCTGCCACCAGGTCGTCGTCGGACACTGTCACCATCCCGTTCACCTGCTGGAGCAGCAGAGGAAAGGTGAGCACCCCCGGGCCCATCGTACGTGCGCCGTCCGCGATCGTCGCGGGCACCGCCGTGAGGCGCTGTGGCGTTCCGGTGCGAAAGCTGCGCGTCATGTCGTCGCCCAGTTCCGGCTCGACGCCGATGACGCGGCACCCCGGTGACATCGCGTGCGCGGCGAGTGCAGAGCCCGTCAGCAGCCCGCCGCCGCCGCAACAGACGAGCAGCGCGTCGAGCGGCCCCGTCTCTTCGATCAGTTCTGCCGCCGCGGTCCCCTGACCCGCGATCACATCCGCGTGGTCAAAGGGTGGGATGAGCGTCGCGCCCGTCTCGGCCACGATCTGCTGCGCGACCACTTCGCGCTTGTCTTCCCCCGGGTCGTAGCGCACCACGCGCGCACCGTAACCCTCGGTGGCGTTGAGCTTCGCCTTCGGCGCGTTGGATGGCATCACGATCGTGGCGGGCATGCCGAGGAGCCGCGCGGAGAGCGCCACCGCCTGCGCATGATTGCCGCTCGAATAGGCCACCACACCGCGCGCACGGCCTGCTTCCGGCAGCGCGCTGAGTGCATTGTACGCCCCGCGAAACTTGAAGGCCCCCATCCGCTGGAGGTTCTCGCACTTCAGGAAGACCTCGGCGCCGACCAGCGTATTCAGGGTGCGCGAGGTCATCACCGGCGTGCGATGTGCGTGTCCGGCGAGGCGTTCGCGGGCCCGCAGCACGTCGGCGAAGGTGGGTAGCATCGGCTCAGTCATTGATCTCGAACACCACTTTGCCGGCTGTGCCATCCTTGATCACCGCCATCGCTGTGGCGAACTCCTCGAGCGGGAATCGATGGGTGATGACCGGCGTCGGATCGAAGGCGCCGGACCGCAGGAAGCGTGACATCTGATCCCAGGTGTCGTACATCCGTCGTCCGACGACGCCGTAGATCGTGAGGCCCTTGAAGATGATCTCGGTCGCGAAATCGATGTCGATTGGGCGCGACGGAATGCCGAGCATCTGCACCCGGCCGGCCGGGCGCGCGAGGCCGAATGCCTGATGCACCGCCGAGGCGACGCCGCTCATCTCGAGTACGACATCGGCGCCGAGCCCATTCGTCCAACCCATCACGGCCGCGCGCGCATCCTGCGGTTGCACCGCCTCGTGCGCCCCCATCTGTCGCGCCAGCGCCAGGCGCGTCGGGTTCACATCAACCGCGATGACGCGTGAGGCCCCCGCAGCGCGGCAGATCCCGACCGCGAACAATCCGATCGGTCCGCACCCGGTGACCAGCACCACACTCCCAGGAATGTTGGCTGTCAGCGCCGTGTGGAATGCGTTCCCCATCGGGTCCATGATCCCGCCGATCTCGTAGCTCAACGATGGATCAAGCGGCCAGATGTTGGACGCCGGCATGGCGATGTAGTCGGCAAAGCAGCCGTCGCGGTCGACGCCGATGATGCGGGTCGAGAGGTCCACATGCGCATTCCCGGTGCGGCTGAGGACACTCCGTTCATCCACGATGTGCCCCTCTGCGGTGACGCGATCGCCCGGCTTCACATGGTGGACGAGTGGCCCGGCTTCGACGACGTCACCCGAAAATTCGTGCCCGACGACGAAGGGCGGCTTGCACCGGCCTGCGGCCCAGGCATCCCATTCATGGATGTGGACGTCTGTACCGCAGACGCCCGCACGTCGCACGCGGATCAGTACTTCATCGTCCCGGATCGACGGTGTCGGCACGTCGTGCAGCTCGAAACCGGGGCCTGCGTGGGTCTTCACGAGTGCTCGCACGAGCACCGCTCCGTGGCTTGAGGAATGGATTTCAGCGGTGCTCTCACCGCGTCGGATGCACATCGCGGTGCACCGGAGTGCGCGAAAGGTGCCCGACGCGCACCGACGATGGAAGGTGCCGCCGCTCCGATGTCGGCTCGAATTTTGGCCGTTGGGACGCGGCGCGATGCCGCGTCGGCGGGCACCGTCGCGGACGCCGGCGGACAGCACCCGGCGTCTGCGGCACACGCCGCCTCGACGACAACGGCGGAACGAAAAACCGCGCAGGTTGTGCGTTTCTTCGCTGCACACTGCACGTCAGGCCTCCGCGGCGTCACCGCCGCTCACGCAGATTCCGCATCCCTTCAATCGCGCCGGTGAGCGTCCGATACTGACGCTGCAGTGCGCCGATTGGTCGCGTGGCGCGCGCGGTGTCGCCGTCGCCGCCGAAAATTTTTTCGCTGTGATGTCTTGCGCGCCGTTTTTCGGTACTTCTATATTCGCGTCAACTTGTCAAGGGCTCCCAGAGCCGAGGGTACTGCGTGACATCTTCCCGTCGCGAATTCCTCAAGAGCAGCGCTACCGTCGCCGCAGTCGGCTTCGCGGCGAATCTCGCGTCCCCGCGCTTCGCGGGTGCCGCAGCGCCCGCATCGCGCTTTGCCGATGACGCCCTGCGCATCGCGCCAACGGTCGGCGACCCTGCTATTCGCGAACTGGTCCTCTCCGCAGTTGATGCCGCCAAGCGTGCCGGCGCCAGCTACGCCGACGCCCGCATCAGTCAGAACCGCAGCCGTACGCTGGCCAC
>JANNVN010000270.1:0-10419 GCA_031414435.1 Gemmatimonadaceae bacterium | reverse complement strand
CATCGACGTCATCGTCTCGAGTTCGGTCTGTACTGCAGTGGCCATCGGGAAAATCCTCAGGAATGATTCAGGACGCAACGAGCGAGAAAAGCGCCGGACCGACGGCGGCCGGATCCACCGGCAGCGCGACGTAGCGCATCGTGCCAAACCCTGCCTTCGACAACCAGCCGCGCAACGAGCGCTCGTCGAAGCCCAGCCAGACATGCCCCATCTGCGCGCGATACTCCTCGCGTTCGTGGGCGCACATGTCCGTGATCAACAACCGACCACCTGCGCGCAGCACGCGCCGCGCTTCCTTCAGCACCCGCGACGGTTCCGCCACGTGGTGCAACACCAGCATCAGCACGGCGACATCGAGTGATGCATCATCCAGCGGCAACTGCTCCAGCGAGCCTTCCTGCACCGTCACATTGGCCTGCGCCTGCAGCCGCTGCCGTGCGGTGCTGAGCATCGCCGGCGCACCGTCAACCGCATACACGTGCGCAACGTGACGCGCCAACGAGAGCGAGAGCGATCCCGTGCCGCATCCCAGATCCCCCACCACCAGCGTCGGGTCCAACAGCGCGAGCGCCGCACCGAGATCGGCGCGGGCACCGAACAGGGACGCCACGTTCGCATCCCACTCGGCTGCGGCCGATGCGATGAACGCTTCGGAGCGGGAGCGGCGCGCCGTGAGCACGGTTTCGACCGGGGCGAGGTCCTGCTGGGCCGCGGCCGTCGCCTGCACCGGCTCGCGCACCAGAGCCCAAAGCGCGCGCGCTTCGTGGTCCAGTGTCGGCGCCAGCCGGTACCAGCGCGTGGCGCCCTCCGCCCGCGACTCGACCCAGGCTTCGTCGGACAGGATGCGGAGATGGCGGCTGACGGTGCTCTGCGGGAGGGCGAGGGCGGTGCACAGCTCACCCACGGTGAGCTCGTGGGCCTCCAACGCCAGCAGCAGCCGACAGCGCGTGGCGTCGGCGAGCTCGGTCAGGCGACCATGGATGGAGAGTTTCGGGGCAGTCATATCCGGTTATCCGGATAGATAGATAGCAGTGCGGCTCCTGCCGGTCAAGTCGGGTGGATGGCGACGCATGCCGCGGCAGGCGAGCTTGGGGCAGCGCCAGCCGTCAGGCCCCTCGATGTACCGGGCGCTACCGCCCATCAGCCTGCCCCATGTCCCTGATCTTCCCCTTCGACCCCGACATCGCCCGCGCCGCGACCATCCCGGCGCGGCTCTACAACGACCCGGTCTATCTCGAGTTGGAGCGGGAACGGATCTTTGCCAATACCTGGCAGCTGGTGGGCCGCCTCGATCAGGTGGCCGAGCACGGCGCGTTCATCACCGCGGAAGTCGGGAACGACTCGATCGTGGTGCTGCGTGATGGCGACTCGCTGCGCGCCTTCCACAACGTCTGCCTGCACCGCGCCGGCCCGGTGGCGCACGGCTGCGGCAAGCGCAACACGCTGCAGTGCCGGTACCACGGCTGGACCTATCGCCTTGATGGCTCGCTGCTGAAGGCCCCGGAGATGGAGACCACCTGCAACTTCACCCCGGAATCGATGCACCTGGTGCCGGTGAAGGTGGCGCAGTGGGGGCCGCTGGTGTTCGTGAACGTGAACGGCAAGGCGCCACCGCTGCTCGAGATGCTGGAGGACGTCCCCGCGCGCGTTGCTCCCTTTTCGTGCGAGCAGATGCAGTGGGTGACGACCAAGAGCTGGGACATCGCCTGCAACTGGAAGGTCTACGTCGACAACTACCTCGAAGGGTATCACCTGCCGGTGGTGCATCCGGGGCTGCACAAGGAACTGGACTACGACCAGTATCGCGTGGAGCCACATCGCTACTTCAGCATTCAGCACGCTCCGCTCCGGCCGGTCCACGGTGGCAACACCGACCGACGCTACGATCCCGCGAAGACCGACGTCGGCGAGGCCGTGTATGTGTGGCTGTTTCCGAACGTGATGCTGAACGTGTACATGGGGCAGATGCAGACGAACACAGTCATTCCGCTGTCGCACGATCGGACGCGGGTGACCTTCGACTGGTACGCCACCACTCCACCATCCGACGAGGCGTCGAAAGCCGAATTCACGAAGCTGCAGGCCTTCAGCGACGAGATTCAGGACGAGGACATCACGATCGTCGAAGCGGTGCAGCGGAATCTACGCTCACGCGTCTACGACCGGGGCCGGTACTCAGCCTCGCGAGAGAACGGGGTGCACCACTTTCACTCGTTGCTGCACGAGTTTCTGACGTAGCCGCGCGTGGGCAACCGATCGTGAGAACGCCCGAGCCAGCGCGCCGGGCGCTTCAGAGACAGTTCGTTTCAGTGTTGCCGATGCTCGGCACACCGAAGCCACCTGACGAGTGCGCATCGAGGCGAATGGAGTGCAGGGCAACAGCTCGACGCAAAGGCGCAGAGGACGCAAGGACGCAAAGGGCAACGGCTCGACGCAAAGGCGCAGAGGACGCCATGGCGCAAAGGGCAACGGCTCGACGCAAAGGCGCAGAGTGCGCAAAGGTGCAAAGAACCCCCTGCGCATAGGGGCGTTCCGTGATGCGACGGCACACGGCCAAGAGTGTCGGCATCGAACTGAAGAAACAGCTCTCCGCTGTCAGGTGCGCAGACGCATCACGAGCTGGCCTGCTGTCCTTCGCGTCCTCTGCGCCATTGCGTCATCTGTCCCTTTCCGTCCTCTGCGCCTTTGCGTCGCGCGGTTCAGGCTCCTGTTCGGTCGTCGGGCAAGAGCACGACTGCGATCCGCCAGCACCTACAGGCTGAACCAGTAGCTCGCCTTGATCAGCAGCGTGTTGTTCGGGTGCGCCCGGAACAGATCACGGTAATCCCGAGCGACGCGGAATTCGCCGGAGGTGTCGCGGCTGTCGCGGCCTTGCTGCCAGACGAAGAACAGCGTTGAGCCGGGCCGATACTCCCAGCGGACCACCGCATTGGAGTTGAACTGCCGGAAGTTGAACCCGCTCGGCACTGCACCGTTGCCGTATGGTGCATAGCGCGCGACGTACTCGGCCGCTCCTGGTGCCGTGAGCTGCCGCCAGTTGGCGAACACACCACTGGTGATGAAGGGTTGCGCATACAGCTGCAGTGACAGCGTCGGCGTGGCGGTCCAGTTGGCACGGGCGGTGATGCCGATCGTGCTCTGCTGCAGCCGCGCGAAGGTGTAGTGTGTGGTGTCGCTGAGGAACGCGCCAAAGTTGCGAATCCACTGCTGATCGTCCGTACGTTGCTCCCAGGACGTGCCGAGTGACATCGAGTAGCGACTGGCGATGCGCAGGTCGCTGCCAAGTGTCAGCGTCCGCCCGGACGAGTTGCCCGCGTCCCCGATCGTGGCGCTCACGCTGACGTTCGGCACAAAGGCGCGCCGCGCGTCACCGCCGAGGTAGAACGACGCGAGCCGCTCGGCAGACTGCCGCAGTGCCGGCCCGCCACGCGCGCAGGCCACGCACCGCGTGCCACCGATGTCATACGTCGTCAGCGTCATCGCCGTGCTCCAGAAATTCTTCAGTTCACCACTGGCGTGGGCGGTGACACTGGCGCCGCTCTGTGTGCCACCGGAGGTCCAGTGGGTTTCGTTCGAGACGTATCCGAAGAAGCGGCGATACAGCGTCGATGGCTTGAGTGATTGCAGACTGACCTGATTGCGAATGCCCATATCGTTCACCAGGATCACAAAGCCCAGGTCATTGGCTTCCATGCCGCTGCTGGTATAGCGCCAGTTGCTCGACCAGCGCACCGACCCTCCAAGCTTCTGCAGCTGCACGGTCGCGACGCTGCCATCCATCGATGTGCGCGTCGAGTCGTATCGGCGTTCGTGGTCCGGCCGCTGCCAGAAGTGCACGCTGCTGCGTTGCGTCAGCGCGATGGCGCGCTGGCTGCCGTTCACGCCGACACGCCCGGTGTACCCGGACAGCTCGTAGCGGTCCTTGGCGAAACGGTGGAACCCCTGCACCAGAAATACGCTCGCATCGCTGCGCAGCAACGGTGCCGTGACGGAATCGAGGTTGCGCCGGGTATCGGTGATCATCACGCCGAATTGCGACCGGCCGGACCGCATCTCCTTCACCAGGCGGGCGACGAAGTAGTTGGTCTGCGGTTCGATCGTCGCACCGTTGATGCCGCCCTCGCGCCGCGTCACGGCTTCCGAGATCCCCAGTGACACCCCTCGTCCCACGCGACCGGTGACCTTGGCCGCACCAAGGATCGTCGTGAAGGCAGGGTCAGTGACCCCGCGCAGCTGCGGCGAGCGCCCGATGCGCCGCGTGTAGAACAGCCCCTCGCACGGACCGTTGCAACGAAAGAGGTTGTTCCCTTCGAGGAAGAATGGCCGTCGTTCGTCGAACCGGATTTCGAATGCGCTGAGATTCAACAGCGCGGGGTCGGCCTCGACCTGGCCGAAGTCAGGATTGACCGTTGCACTCACCGTCAGCGCGGAGCCGAGACCGACCTTGAGGTCGGCGCCGCCGGTGAGTTGCTGCGGATGGTTCCAGCCCGTCGCCGTCTGCTGCGTGATGTTCTTCGTCACGGAGTAGGGCATCAGCTCGACGCGCGCACCACCGCCGATCCCGCGGAAACCGCTGAGCGTACCGAGCTGTGACGCCAGGGTCGCGCGCGAACCGCGATACACGGGCCACGAATCGCGCTGGTTGATCCGTGTGATATCGCGCCACACGCCGAAGCCGAACGTATGCTCCTCCGCCTTGTTGAAGCGCATCTGGCTGAATGGCACGCTGAATTCAGCCGTCCAGCCCAGCGAATCGATGCGAGTGGCCACGTCCCAGATGCCGTCCCACGAGAGGTCTTCGACGACGTCGGAGTGAATCGCCGCGTCACGCCGCACGCCAGCCGGATTCACGGCCAGTTCGATTCCGGTCCGGCGGTCCAGATAGCTGTCGAAGATGATCTTGATCTGATCGGAACTCGTCTTCGCATCGCGTCGCGAGAGAAAACTGACGATCGAATCCGGGCGTGGATCGTAGGCGCGCACAAAGACATAGATGTTCTTCGCGTCATAGACGACACGCGTCGTGGTGCGGAACGCCGTCGGCGCGTCCTCCGCCGGAGCGAACTGACGGAAGCCGTCGATGAGCGGGGCTGTCTGCCACACCGGCTCATCGTCGCGCCCGTCGAGCACCGGTGCCCGGTCCGCACGCACCGCGCGCGCGGTTGCGGCGGCGTCTCCCGGTTTTGGGTCTGACGCCGCCGCGCGGCCCGGCATCGCCATCGCGGCGCAGACCATCGCCGGCACAACACATTTCGCGAACAGCGACACAGCGTTGGGGCTGGAGAATTGGGAGCCGCGACAGGGAGACTCACGCCTGCGCAGAGCATCGGTCCTGCGGATCGGCTACGCAGCGCGCCCGGTCCGCGTTGCGGTGGCATCGAGTGCCGCGGCTGCGTGCCGGCGCGGGCGCGTCGCCCGAGGTCCGCGTTGCGGTTCCGTCAGGTGGTCTGATCGCGCGCAGACGCTGGCACCTCGCGGGTCTCGGCGTTGCAGTGCCGCCGGGTGGAAGGATTGCGCGCGCGCGCTGGCGCCCCGCCGCTTGCGCGCACTGATTTGCCGCATGCCTGACCCCGGACTCTCTGCTTCACGCCATCGGCGCTGGCCCCCGATTGCGATCGCCCTCGTACTCCAGACTGCGGGCGCCGCCCTGGCGGTCGGTACCGCGTTTCTCCTCGCGCCCGTGGGCGTGCTGCTGCGGCCGATGGTGGCCGCCTTCGTGACTGGCGCCTTTGCTGCGGGGCTGAGCCTCGTCGCCAAGCAGGAGCGCTGGTGGATCGTGATCCAGCTGCTCTTCACCCCCGCCGTGGTGTTCGTCGCATCGACGGACGTGCGATCCGAGATCTGGATTGGCATGTTCCTCGGCCTGCTGGCGGTGTACTGGACGACCTTCCGAACCCAGGTTCCGCTCTATCTGTCGAGCCGCAAGGTGCGGATGGCGCTTGTGCCGCTGCTTCCGTCAGGGCCGTTCACCTTCATGGATCTCGGATCGGGGGTCGGCGGCGTGCTCCTCGATCTCGCGGAAACGCGGCCGGACGGTGAGTACCATGGGATAGAATCTGCTCCCATTCCGTGGCTCATCAGCTGGGTCCGCATCACGCTGGCGCGGCGGCGGCAATGTCACGCGCATTTCGGGAGCTTGTGGAAGTGCGACCTGAGCCGGTATGACGTGGTTTTCGCCTACTTGTCGCCGGTGCCGATGGATGCGCTCTGGGAGAAGGTGCAGGCCGAGATGCGGTCCGGCGGCATCTTCATCAGCAATACGTTCGTCGTGTCGGCCGCGGCGCCTGCGCAACTCGTGCAGGTGGACGATCTCCACCGGTCAACACTCCACGTCTGGACGATCGGCTGACGAGGGATCGGCGCTTGTGCGGACCGACGCAGCGAGGTTGATTGCCGTTCCCGAAGAAAGACCGAAGAACGCCACCATGCTTTCCCAAGGAGACCGCGAATGACTGCCGTGCCCGCTTTCGAAGCGTCGACCCCGTCGGTCGCGCTGCTGTACCCGGAGCTCGCTGCTGAGCTGGCCGTCACTCGTGACATCCTGTCTCGCGTTCCGTGGGAGCAGGCGGCGTTCAAGCCGCACGCCAAGTCGATGTCGCTGGGCTCGCTCGCGACGCACGTGGCGCAGCTGCCGAGTTTTCTGACAGCGATGGCTGCGACCGACGTACTGCAGTTCAAGGCGGAGGACTTCGCTCCGCCTGCGATTGCCGATACCGCTGCGCTGGTGGCGTTGTTTGACGCCGAATGTGCAAAAATGCACGCGGTGCTGGCTGGGCTGGATGCGGCCCGGCTGAACGGGTCATGGAAGATGATGATGGGTGAGCATGTCTTCGTCGACGGACAGCGCGCCTTTCTGCTGCGCCACATGGGCATCAATCACATCGTGCATCATCGCGCGCAGCTGGGCGTCTATCTCCGCCTGCTTGACGTGGCGATTCCGGGGTCCTACGGACCGTCAGCCGATACGAATCCGTAGCGTGAGATCGAAGTTCGGATAGGACACAGCCGGTCGGTATGCTTCGACCGGCTGTGTATCACGAGCCTCGTTTCCGGACTGACAGTGCAAAGGACGCGGGCGCCGCCTTTTCGACGGCGCTCACGACCATGCCGGGCGTCAGTACCGCAGGCAGAATCGTCGCGGCGCCTGTGCCAGCTGGATACAACACATAGAGCGGTACGCCGCTGCGACCGAATCCAGCCAGCACATTCGTGATGGCGGAGTCACGCGAGGTCCAGTCGGCCTTGAGCAGCGCGACGTTCGCGGTGCTGAAGGCACGCTGCACAGCGTCGGTGCGCAGCGCGACCCGCTCGTTGACTTGGCACGAGAGGCACCATGCGGCTGTGAAGTCGATGAAGATCGGCCGTCCTTCCTGCCGCAGTTCCCTGACGCGTGCCGCCGAGTACGGCTCCCACCCCGGCGCGCTGACGGCGACGGTTGCCGGTGGCTCGGCACGCAGCGCGGCGGCCGTTGCCGCAACGACCGCTGCGAGCATCACCACGGCGGCGGCAGAGCGCGTGACCCCGCGATCGCTGCGCACGCCTCGCGCCCACAGCCAGGCTCCGAGTGCCAGCATGATCATCGCCAGGAGCACCATCGCGAGTGCGTCGATGCCCGCCTGCTGGCCCAGCACCCAAAGCAACCAGACCACCGTCGCATAGAGCGGAAAGGCGAAGAGCTGCTTCAGTGTCTCGAGCCAGGGACCCGGCCGTGGCAGGAAGCGCAGGAGCTTTGGTGCCGATGCGAGTGCGACAAATGGCAGTGCCAGGCCAACACCGAGTGCGGTGAACACCATCAGGCCGATGAATGCCGGCTGTACCAATGCGAACCCCAGCGCGGCACCCATGAACGGCGCGGTGCAGGGCGCAGCGACGAGTACTGCCAGTCCGCCAGTCAACATCGAATCGCCATAGCCGCGGCCTGATCCCGCCGCACCAAGGCGGGTCAGCGAGAGTCCGATCTCGAACACGCCACTGAGGTTCAGCCCGAGCGCAAACATCAGCAGCGCCAGCAGCGTAACGACGGCCGGCGACTGCAGCTGAAAGCCCCAGCCTAGACTCTCGCCACCGGCGCGGAGTGCCATCAGCACACCGGCGAGCGCCGAGAAGGACAGAAGCACGCCCGCCCCGAATGCGAGACCATGCTTTCGCCCGCGTGCCGGATCGTCCATGCCGCCATGATCGAGCAGCGCCAGCACCTTCACCGAGAGCACGGGGAACACACAGGGCATCAGGTTCAGCAGCAGTCCACCGACGAACGCGAACATGATCGCGGCGATCAGCGTCATGTCAGCACCGGGATCCGGCACCGGTGCTGCGCCAATCTCATCGGCGGCGCTCACCGCGCCGACGCCACCGACGTCGAGCGCCGCGGCGCTGGCGAGCAGTGTGTCGGCTCGCGCACGAACAGCTCGCGGAACGTCTGCGCTGACCGGCGCAGACACTCGCCAACTGCGCGGGTCACGCGCTGACACATCGGCAGTCACGATGCCGGACAGCTGCACCGCCGCCTTCGGACTGAGCGCCGCACGTGGCAGCGCGATGAACACCGTGTCGCCGGCGTGGGTGACGCGCTGCGGAAGCGGGTACTCGATAATGCTGGCCGAGTCGACGAACAGATACGGCTTGATCAGCGTGGCGGATGACGAAGGCCGCGGCGTCAGCTGAAGCACATACCCCGTCGCGGTTGACCAGCTGCGCGTCTGCCAGGGCGATGTGGTATCCGGAAGCTGTGCACGAGTGGCCGCGAGCGCTGACGCCCACTTCGTGGCGCTGCCGGACGAATTGTTCACCGTCAGCGACAGTGCGAGCGGTCCGGAGGCTGGAAGGCAGATCTCGGCGCAGGCCAGCCATTCCGCCGATCCGGCGATTGCAAGCGAACTGCCGACGGCGGCGTTGGCCGGCACCGTGAGTTCCGTGAGCACGAGGACTTCTGTCTCGTAGCCGTAGCTCATCAGCGGTGGCTGCGGCGTCAGGCGCGGCGTGGGAAACTGCAGCGGCCCGGCGGTGACCCCGGCCGGGAGGGTCCATTTCACTTCGAGCGGCAGGCCTGCGTCGCCCGGGTTGCTCCAATACGTGTGCCAGCCGGCGTCCAGCGTCAGGCGCACCGCAACGGTGACCTTGCCGCCCGGCTGCACTGACGCGACATCCGAAACGAGAACCGCGTCGCTATGCGGGCTCGGGTCGCGCGCTGGCGCTCCCTGTGCGCCAAGACTGGTCTGGAACGCCAAGACCGCAGCCACCGTCGTAACTCGAAGGGAGCTCGACAGGAGGCCAAATGGAGCGGACTTCGACGTTGCACGGACGACAGACATGGGCATGCGACTCAGGAGGCGGGGCGTTGCGGTGTGACGAGATAGCCTCTCGCGGTCGTCGTGGTTCCGCAGATCGCTGAAAGGTGACCGTCGGCAATCCGATTTGCGATGGCTCAGCGTACGAGAAGCAGCTTCCCACGCCTCACTCCGAGTCTCGTCTGATGCCCGTCTTCGGCCACACAATGCTTCCGGCCGTGCTCTTCAGCCCCGCCGCCGCCGCGGCGACACTATCCGCCCAATCGCCCGGCCGCGTCAGCAGCCGCACGGACACGGATACACGGAACTGAGTTTTTGGAAGTCCCTGACGACGGCGGTGGGGCAGGGGAACGCGGGTTCCAGCGTGGTGCCATCCGGGCGCATCATCGGGCGGTGTCCGCTCCGGAGATCGATCGAACGCGACTAGATTCACTTGTGCACCCGTCACATCCCACCGCCCCGAATTCGCTGCAATGCGATGGGCGGTCCGCGACCTGCGTTTCCAGACATCATGCCAACCGAACACCACGCTCTCGCCCTCGCCGTCGCGTCTCTGGCGCTGCTGGTCGTCTCCGCTGAACGGCCCGTGCTCTGGGGCGAGGCCGGCCATCGCATCACGGCGCAAGCGGCAGCCGCTGCGCTGCCTGAGGCCATGCCACAGTTCTTTCGCTCGGCAGCGCCTCAGCTGGCGTACCTGAATCCGGAACCGGACCGCTGGAAGAATCGCGTTGAACTCGCACGGGACTCGGCGCTCGACGCGGGGAGCTTCCCGGACCATTTTCTCGACTATGAGATGATTCCGCCGGCCAGCCGCGCCAGCGCGATGCTCGCGAAAGACCGCTACGCATTCATGGATACGCTGCGGGCGCATGGCGTCGATCCGGCCAAGGCCGGGATTCTTCCGTTCGCGATCCTCGAATTGACGCAACGCATGCGCATTGCGTTTCGCCAGTGGCGTGTGGCCCCGAATGATCAGGTACGATCGTGGATCGAAGCCCGCATCGTCAACGATGCAGGAATCCTTGGCCACTACGTGGCAGACGGGTCGAACCCGGCGCACACCACGATTCACTACAACGGCTGGGTCGGCGCCAATCCGAAAGGCTACGCCACCGACACGCGGTTTCATGGC
>JANNVN010000269.1:0-2204 GCA_031414435.1 Gemmatimonadaceae bacterium | reverse complement strand
AGAGACGATGGACCGCGGCTCGTCGCCTATGGGCGACGAAAAGCCGCGAAAGAGCACGCGAGGGTTCGCCAGCATGGATCCGAACCGGCAGAAGGAAATCGCCTCCAAGGGCGGCCGGGCGGCACATGCCAAGGGTACCGCACACGAGTGGTCCCGCGACGAAGCCCGCAATGCCGGCAAGAAGGGAGGCGAGATCGTCAGTCGCGATCGCGCTCACATGGCCTCGATCGGCCGGGAAGGTGGCGGTGCACGCAGCCGAAACCGTCGCGGCGGCACCGACGAGACGCGCCGCTAGTTCGCGCACGGGGTGATGATCCTCGGTCATCCCTGCGCGCACAGCACTGCCGCAGCGTGTCACCGATGGTCAGGTACGACACAACAAAGGGTGCTCCGACTCGGTGACGGAGCGCCCTTTGTCACATGCATGCCTCAGCTCCAGCGCCGCTCATACGTTCTCGCATCGAACTTCTTGTACGCCAGGTCGATCGACATGTAGCGGATCGTGCCCAGCACCGGACGTCGGGTCCAGGGCCGATCGAACTTGCCAAGGCACCACTGAATGCCGCCGTAGCTGCTCGGATCACGCCCGTCGAGCGCGTACTTGTTGTTGAGCGTGACCATGATCCGCAACGCCTCCTCGTAGCTCGCGCTCCAGAGCACGATGTACTTCCCCCAGTACATCCGCATGACATTATGAATCGCACCGGTTGCGACCAGCTCGCGCTGCGCTGCATTCCAGAGCGGATGATGCGTCGCCGCGGCCTCGAACGTGGCGAGGTCGTAGACGTGGTCCCGCGCGTCCGACGCGTGACGGGCCATGTTTTCGCGAACCCAGTTGGGTAAGCCAGCCAGCGTGCCGAACGCTGGGTTCCGAACGCAAAAGTTCAGCGAGAGCTCGCGCCACGTCAGCAGTTCATCGTAGAACTTCTCGACCTCGGCGGGGCTGCCGCGTTCGCGGACGGTGCGCGCGACTTCGGCGGCGCTGATCTGGCCGAAGTGCAGATACGGCGACAGATGGCTCGACCCATCGGTATCGCCGGGATCGTTGCGACGCTCGGAGTAGTCGGGCAGTGCATCGGCGCAGAATGCGTCAAGGCGAGCGCGAGCAGCGGTCAGGCCGGGGCTGACATGTGCGACAGGGCGAACGGTATGATCGACCGAGCACCGGGCGATTTCTGCCGCGACATCGGTCGTCGTCAGTTCGAGCGCGTCGAGCTCGAGGCTCCGACGCACCCGTGCTGGCAGTGCAATCCTCGGCGCCACATCCCGCACCGGCTCGAGCGACAGATCGCGCAGGCGCGCAATCTTGGGCCGGATCGTCCGCGCCGCGTATTCCTCTTTTTGGAACGCCGCCGCAGGGACCACCGCATGCGACTCCACCGCTACCGTCCGGCACCCGACTCTCGCCGCCACGCGTGCCGAGCGCGCGTCGACACCAGCGGTCGGGAAAGCATCGGTGACGATCAGCACGGCGCGCGCCGCGAGGCGGTCGACGACGCGATTGTCATCCGCGATGGTGCGCCGGAGGTGGAACACATACGTGAGTCCAAGCAGGTCGGCGCGCTGTTGCAGCTCGATCGCGTTCCCGAGAATCATTGCATGCGTTCGGTCGTTCGCGTGTTCGTAGTGCGGATTCAGCCCCTGATAAATGAGCACCGGTTTGCCCAGCCGATCGGCTTCGAGGGTCGCCAGGCGGAGGGCCCAGTTCTCCTCGAGCCGCTGGGTGCTCTGCATCCAGTAGAGCACGAACTCCCCTTCTGGGCGAAGGCGAATTTCGTTGAGGGCAACGGCTCGCAGCGCGAGCTGGTCGCGGACGAATTGGGAATCGAGCGGATGGGTCATGTTGCGACTGGAACCTTTTGAGCGTCTGGGGTACAGATGTTTCAGCCGGTGTGGTTGTTCCCACGGTGCGCCCGGGGTGGTTGACCGGATGGGTCTGGGTGAATAACTTCAGTTGACTGTGCGTGGTGCCGATACAATCATATGTTCAGGCGCCTACAGAGTCGGGGCTGTAGCTCAGTTGGTAGAGCGCTGCAATCGCACTGCAGAGGTCAGGGGTTCGATTCCCCTCAGCTCCATTGTGTGATTGCCAGAGCAATGCCCGCCGCTGTTCGGTAGGACGGAGAGTTCCAATGACAGCGAGCGTGGCCCAGCTGATTGCAGGGGCGATGAATCCAATGGATTTGTCGCCCCTCGTCGTTTTC
>JANNVN010000268.1:0-12381 GCA_031414435.1 Gemmatimonadaceae bacterium | reverse complement strand
ATCTGTCAGTGTGAATGTCTGTGTCAATCGGTGTGCCGATCCGTCGGAGTGACCGGGTCAGCGCTGCTGTGCTGCAAGCGCGAAGCGTGCCGCGCCGATCAGCGGTGCTTCGTCGGTCATGATGATATGGACTGGCATGGCCGCGAGCAGTGTGCTCAATCTGCCTTTCTCACGAAATCGGCTCAGAAACGCGCTGCGGGCTCGTGCACGCCAATCGACCACGGTGCCGGCCGGCCCTTCGAGCAGCTTGCGCGCGATGCCGCCGCCCAGCCAGACGCCGCCGGTGGCCACCGTGGCCAGCGCCCAGTTGCCGGCTGCGGCGCCATACACGCGCAGAAACAGCAGGACGGCCTCTGCCGCAAGCTCACTCTGGCCGGTGAGCGCCGCGACACCGATCTCCGACGCGGCCGATGGTGCAGAGCTGTCGATGGCGGTCGACTCGCCGTCGCCGCGCGCCTGGCGGAGGAAGTCGTAGACGTTCACCAGTCCGGGGCCCGACAGCACCCGTTCGGCGCTCACCCGCCCGAATCGCTGACGAAGGTATCGCAGCAGTTCAATCTCGGTGTCGTCGATCGGTGCGAAGTCGACATGCCCGCCTTCACTGGCGAGCGACCGGACGGGGCCGTCACCGCGCAGCAGCGCGGACATGCCGAGTCCACTTCCCGCGGCGATGACGGCCAGGTTGCCGCGGTCGGCGGGCCCCGATTGGAGTGGGAGGTGTTCCGACGGATCGAGTTCCGGTACACCCCACGCGATAACTTCCACGTCATTCAGCAGCGCGACCTCGGAGAGTTTCAGCTGCTGGCTGAGTTCGGCTCCGTCGATCATCCACGGGAGGTTCGTGGTGGCGACGCGGTTGTCGAGCACAGGTCCAGCCACGCCGAAGCCCGCCGCCAAAAGCGCGGGGGGAGTGGGGCCGAGAAAATGTGTGATGATCGAAGTCAGCGACGTGTACTGGCGGCTGCTGTACGTCTCGAGCCGTGTGACGGTCAATCCGGTGGCGCCAGGCGCAAGCAGTGCCACGTTTGTTTTGGTGCCACCGACATCACAGGCGAGGATCATCACGGCTTGGGTTCGATGGGTCGTCTACCGCTGGAAGCGCAGAGACCCATGCCGCCGCGTGCCGTGGTGGGCGGGGCATCGGCGGACGACTCCCGGAGTGTGCTTCGGATGCTCGGTTGGCGCGGTGAGAGATTCGCGAGCGTGGGGAATGGTTCCCACGAGCTCTTGGGGACGGAGTTCGTGAGCTGATGGGGACGGAGTTCGTGAGCTGATGGGGACGGAGTTCGTGAGCTCATGGGGACGGAGTTCGTGAGCGCGTGCTCCCTGCGCGCGAGCAAACGGCGGAGGGAACCACGCTCGCCGAGCGTAGCGCCCACCGCAGTTCCCGTGATCTTCCGGCTCATGTACCCGGTGCTCGAGGTTGCCTGACTCGGCGGTGCCTGCCCCATAGCGTACCACCGGGTTCGACGCTGATGATCCGAACTCACTGCGCACCCGACTGTTGTCTCGGTCGCCGCGACTCAGACGGTGGCCAGTTCCAGCGCCGGCGCCAGCGGGAAGTCGATCGGCACCTGCGTCACGCCGTGCAGGAAGTTCGTGATGACCTTGTCGCCGATGGTGATCACGATGTCGACGACGTTCGCCTTCGTGTAGCCCGCTGCCAGCACCGCTTCGACGGCTTCCGGCGCCGGGTGCCCGCGGAGTTCGGTCGTCGTGCGGACGAAGCGTACCAACGCATCGAGCTTGTCGTCGAACGATGCCGAGCCGGTGCGGATCTCGAGGATCTGCTCATCGGTGAAGCCGTTCATCTTGCCCAAGGCGGTGTGCGCTGACAGGCAATACGGGCAGCTGTTCACCTGGCTTACGACCAGGTTGACCACTTCGCGCTGCTTGGCGCTCAGGGTGCTCTTGCGGTTCTGCAGGCTCAGGTAGTCACCGAGCGCCGTCTCGTTGTGCGCGAGCGTGGCGTACAGGTTCGGCACCATGCCGAGTCCCTTCTGTAGGGCATCGAACAGGTTCTGGTTGGCGGGGGAGACATCGGCGCGGGTCGGAACGGGGAAGCTGGTCATGGTGGTGTCCTCGGGAAGGCGAAGTGAGTGTGGGTTGCTGCGACACAGTCAGTTTGCCATTTCCGAAGGCGGGCTTCGATAGCAGGATGTCCCGGAGATGTGGCGGGACTTCCCGGCGTTCGGCCAGTATGGCCTGGGGGTGCTTGCGTGCCAGCGGCGCTGGCGGTTTTCGGTGTACGGCGTGGTCTCGCGAGGCGGCAGGCGGCTCAGCGGAATGGGGTGCGCCGCGCATCGAGCGTGGAGTCAGGCACCGCATCGCGGGGCACGCGAGAAGCACGCAATCCGGCGAGCGCCAGGCGCTGCGGCGCACGGTGCGTCGTCGTCGAAATCGTAGCGTGTCTCACCGCGTCGGCGCGATACCACCACGAGCACCGCGGAATTCTTGCGGGCTGGCACCTGCTGCGCTCTTGAAGAACCGGCTGAACGTGGCCGCGTCCGGAAAACCCAGCTCGCTGCCAATCTGCTTCACCCCTTTATCGGTGTAGATCAGCAGACGTTTTGCTTCGATGGCGATTCGTTCGCGAATCACCTGCAGTGGTGTGCGTTCCGAATGTGCCGCAAAGAGATTCGCGAGTGTCTTCGGTGACTTGTTCATCAGCGATGCGTACTCGCTGACGCGATGCAGCACACGGTACTTGTTCTCGACGAGGAGGTTGAACTGTCGCACCACGTCGAGCTGCGGTTCGGTGAGCGTGTCACCGATGGACGATGCGCGTGCCAGTCGTGTGAGGAGAATGATCAGGCGCTTCAGCAGGGTGCGCAGCATCTCACCCTGAATGGTGTCGCGTGTCTGGAACTCGTCGTCGAAGACCGTGAGGAGCGTATTCAGGCGGCGCAGGTCGTCCGGCGCCGGAAGCAGAATCATGGTGCCGTGTGCGCCGTAGAACAGCAGCCCCACGCATGAGATTTCCTTGTCGTGATC
Source organism: Gemmatimonadaceae bacterium (assembly GCA_031414435.1). Classification (GTDB taxonomy): domain Bacteria; phylum Gemmatimonadota; class Gemmatimonadetes; order Gemmatimonadales; family Gemmatimonadaceae; genus JACMLX01. The sequence goes on along the minus strand of JANNVN010000268.1, from coordinate 9,387 downwards.
GACGATGCAGTAGAAATCACGGTTGAAGCGCCACATCACCACCGCAGTCGGGTGTTCGAACCGGTAGGTCTGACTGACCATCAGTGTCACCACCGCGTTCGCTGGCACCGAGACCGGCGCCTCGTCGATCCAGAGCGTCTGCTCGTCGCCGCGATTCCAAGCGATGGTCAGGAGCGGTGTCTGCCGTTCATTGAAGAACCGTCGCTCGGCGAGCGGTTCGCCGAGGGAGAGCGACAGCGTGCCCTTGGTGGTGGCGTCGTGATAGTGGTGGAACATCTGTTGCGAGTCGGCGAGGGAGGCGGAACAGCAGCTCACTCGGCAAGGGGCGGGAAAATTCCCGGTGATGGGGACGGAGTTCGTGAGCTCATGGGGACGGAGTCTCCTTAGAGTCTCCTTAATGGACGCGAGCCGCAGGCTCGTGCTGGCCCGCGCAGACAGCTACCCTGCCGGCGCGCCATCCGTTCACAGTGAGGACCGCACCGTGCGCCAATCCATGTGTTTGCGGCCGCCCGGCTCCGGAGTGCCTGATAACCATCGAGTTCTTGATGGCGACAGAGACGCGGCGGCAGGTGGGGACGACGCTCCCGTAACGAGGCTCGGGGCCACTCCGTGACCCAGCCGTGGCAGACCGTGGACGGCCAGGCGTGGCCTGCGCTCTCGCCGAGGCATCATGACGGCACGTGCAGCACGGCGACCGCAGGTCCATCCAGAAAATGGCACGTGTCTTGCTCAGGGAGTCGGTTACAGCTGCGCGACGATCAGCGGGCTACTGGCAATCACCTCTTCGCACGTGTTGTTCGCGATGGTTCACCACCTCTCTGGGGTGGCTGCTACGCTGCTGTTCTCGCGCTGAACATTCGGGAAGCTTCACGAGGTGTCGTAGCACGATCAGCTGGCCTCAAGGCGGTATGCCTGGCCTGCATCCGTGCTGTGCTGCCCCTGCTCCCACGTCTCGAGCGGAGAACAGCATGCAGAACGTCAGAACGGCAGTTGCAGCGATTGCGCTTTTGGGCTCGACGCTGCTGGTCGGTTGCAAGGACGGTCGCCAAGGCGATCCGGAGCAACCCTCATTGAACGTCGTTACCTCACGGGTCAGCGTGACGCCATCAAGCGTCAACATCGCTCCGGCTGAGACGATATCCGTCCGCGCGCGCTTCGCGTTCAGGCTCCGACGGCCAGCCTTGGCGCAGGGCGCTTATGCGTGGTCTTCGTCAAACCCGGCAGTTGCCACGGTCAGCTCCGCCGGCCTCGTGACAGGTATGGCGTCGGGCAATGCCGTGATCACCGCCTCCTACTCCGGCAACTCGGCGAGCGCGCAGGTCACCGTCACTGGTACTGGCACGCCGCCAGCCACGCCTGCGCCCATCGCGTCGTTGGTGATCACTCCCGCCACGGTGACCCTCGCGCCCGGTGCCGCGCAGGCATTTGCGGTGAGCGGACGCCGCGCAGGAGATACCACATCGGTGCCAGTCAGTGTCACCTGGTCCGCCACGGGCGGCACGATCGCGGCAAATGGGGCCTACGTGGCCGGCACGACGACGGGCACCAGTTTCGCCGTCACGGCGACCCTCGTCGACAATACGGCCGTCACGACGCAGGCCGCGGTCATAGTCGCCGCCGGCGCTCCGCCGGCCGGCGCCCCGCCAACTGTTCCGCCGCTGTCGGGTGCTCCTGGCGTCTGGACGAGCGTGACACCCGGGAACGTCAACCTCACCAGCTCGATGGGCTGCGGGAACTACGGCGTCTCATCGGTGCAGGTTGATCCGAATCGTCGCACTGTGTTCTACGCGCACTTCGACTGTCAGGGCATCTGGCGCTCGGATGACGCCGGCGTCACATGGCGCGGGCCGATCAACACCGGAAGCAACGGCGCCACCGTCGCTGATTGCGCAGGTGGTGTGACACTCGCACCAAATGGGACGAGCAATCCGCCGATCCTGTTGCTCGCCTGTATGCGCGGAGCCGGCATCGGTTTCTGGCGCTCGCTGGACGGTGGCGTGAACTGGACGCGCTACACCGTCGCGCCAGCACCGTCCAATCGACAGGACTTTTATCCGCCGAGCGTCGATCCGTATGATCCGCAGCACCTGATCATGGTGGGTCATGAGCAGGATGTGCTGGCGCAGTCGGTGAATGGCGGTCAGACGTGGACCAGCATTCCGCTGGCTGCCGGCATGCGTCAGGGTGCCGGTACCGGCGGTTTGTTCTTCGTCAACACTGGGAACGCGGCGACCACGCGCAGCACATGGCTCTGGCTTGCGCAGGCAACCGGCGGATCCTACGGCACCTGGCGCACCACCTCTTCCGGCGCCACGTGGACGCAGGTGGAGCGCAACGAGCACACGCATGGGTCGATGCAAGTCTATCAGTCGCCGAGCGGTGAGCTCTACATGCCGGGCGTCTACTCGCCACTCGGCTGGGGTGTGCTGCGCAGCACGGACCTCGGCGTCACCTGGGCGCACGTGGGCGCGCGGATGAATCAGAGCGTCGTGTTCGGCACGCCGAACTACGTGTATGGATCGTACGGATACCCGAGCGGGCTTGGTACCTCAGCCGGTCCGAGTTTTCAGCGCGCGCCACAGCGTGGTGTGAGTGGATGGGCAACCCCCGCGACACCAGCCGGAATGCGGCAGGGTGCGGCGCAAGCAGCAGTTGGCTTTGACGGGACACGCTATGTCATCGTGACCGCCAACTGGGGTGCCGGTCTGTGGCGGTACGTCGAGAATGTCGATGGGCCTCAGGTTCCGCCGACCGCGCCGCCTGTGACACCGCCGGTCGTACCGCCGACTTCTCCGTCGCCGACGCCACCTGCACCGGTGCCACCAGCACCGCCTGCGCCTCTTCCACCCGCACCAGCGCCGCCAGCACCGCAGGCTCCGCCAGCCGCACCACCAGGCACTGCACAGAACTGGACGTTCTGCAGCAATGTCGGTCCGTACTGCGAGTTCGACGGAGCGCGTCGCGACGTGCGACTGGTTGCTTCCAATGGCGCGCAGATCACACAGACGGCGTTCCAGTGGATTGGTTGCAACGACGGCTTCTTCACGCAGAACCTGCCTGCAGGCGCATCTGGTGTGCGCTGTGACTATGGGCCGCGACAGACCGAGGTCGTCCCGAATCCGATGCCAGGCATGGCGGGACTCATGGCGGCAAACATCACCGTGCCGCTCGGTGACTGGGGCGAGACCGCATCACTCGTCCGCACCGCGAGCAACGCCCCCGGCACCCTCGTGGGTGAAGGCAACTTCCGGACAGTGTGCAACGTCGCGAAGTTCGGCTCGTTCGACCCGATCGTCTATCCGGGTCAGGCTGTCGCCGGCCATCTGCACATGTTCTTCGGAAACACCGGCGTGAATCCGAATTCGACCGTGAACTCGATCGCCACGACGGGAGCGAGCACCTGTGCTGGCGGCTCGGCGAATCGTACGGCCTACTGGATTCCAGCTGTATTCGATGCCGGGACCCAGGAGATCCAGGTGCCGCGTGTTGGCGTGATCTACTACAAGAGCCACATCCTCGACCCGACCACGCTGCGGCCGATTCCCGCCGGTTTGCGCATGATCGCCGGCAACAAGAATGCGACCAGCCGGCAGGACCATATCTCATGGAACTGCGGCCGGGTCTGGAATCAGCAGGCGGCCGTTGACGGGATGATTCCGAACTGCGCCGTGGGTGACGAAGTCGTCTTCTCGGTTGCCTTCCCGGAGTGTTGGGACGGTGTGAATCTCGATTCGCCGGATCACAAGTCGCACATGGCGTATGCGATCTACCGCACACCGCCGGCGCGGTCTACCTGTCCCACCACACATCCAGTTCCGCTGCCCCAGATCTCGGAGAACTTCTTCTTCCCCGTGACGTCAACCTCGCAGCCGCTGCGGTGGCGCCTGAGCAGTGACATGTATTCCAGCTCGATCCGTGGCGGCTTGTCCGGCCACGCGGACTGGATGGATGGCTGGAACCGCGACATCATGAACGCGATGGTCCGCGGATGCATCAACGGCCAGAAGGATTGTACGCTGGCGCTGGGTGATGGTCGGGAGTTGTACTACCGACGGTAGCCAGATGTAGATCGCTTCTGGAGAGATCGAGAACGGCTGCAGGCACTGTGCTCACGACGCGCAGTGCCTGCAGCCGTTTCAACGATGTTCCGCTTGAACTTCGGCGCGACTCGGCGTGGCGGATGAACGAAACAGCGTACATCGTGCGCCGATGGCACCACCTGCGCAGGTGAGTTGAGCGCAGTCCGGCATAATTGCTGCGCACGGGAAGCGCCGTGACGCAGCTGTACCGAAGCCGATACACCCGGAAGACTGCCCAGTTTGTGCCTGTGACGATTATTCGGCTCACTTTGTACCGACCTCTGCGCGGACACGCCGTGCAGCCCAGGCGCACCGCGCGAGCATTCGATGTCTCACCTCCAGTCGAGCAGTCTCCGTTTGAGTGCCAGCCGCTGGCATACCGCGGTTGCGCTTGCCCTCAGCATCGCCGGCTGCGCGTCAGAAACGTCCATCGCACCTCTCATCCCTTCGAGCGGTGCGGCACAGCAGCAGTACCGCGTGCTCGCCTTTACGGCTGACATCGATCGGCGCACCGGCACGATCGTGATCACCTCTCCAACCGGTGGCACCCGCAGTGGGCCGACGCTTTCAGTGGCCGGCGGCGAGGCTCCAGCTCTGTCGCTGCTGGGCGGCGATGCCGTCAGACTCGTGCCATCGAACTATCGCGCGTCAGCGGTTGGTGAGTTTGCCCCGAACAGGGTGCGCGTCACGTTTGACGTGAGCATCGAGAACAAGCTGCCAGGGGTTGCGCTGACGACACCAACGTGGCCCGTACCACCCTTTGCCGGAGTGATCCTCTTTCCCCTCGACTACGTCGTCACGACCACCTCGGGAGGCGTGGCGGGTTCTGATGGCAACGCTGTCATCGTCGAGCTTCCCAACGTTGGTGGTGTGGCTCCGTCAGTCGACTGGAACGGGGCCGGTTTTGGAATTGGCCTTTCTGGTATCAGCGGTGAACCGTTCAACTTCTTCAACGACACAGATTGTGCGTCGACTCCTTCGGGTGACTGCTTTCGCTGGGAAGCGTTCGACAGCGTGATTCCACCCGTGTCGGGTTCTGCGACGCGTACGGTGGGTTTTGACGTCGATGCATCGGTAGGGCAGTTCAGGGCGCGAATGATCGTGGCTGCAGACTTGGCGCCGCCACCAGTCTCTCTCCCGAGGCTCCGCATCGTGTCCGGTGGATCGCCCCCGCCAGATACGATTGGTACTCTCGTGATCGATCCGCTCATTGTCGAGCTGCGTGACGAGAACGGCGCGCCGGTGGTACGCGGCTCCGTCACCGCAGTTGCCCGGCCCGCGCCCGGTCGTGACTTCGAAACGGGCATTCAACTCACAATCGGGGTCGCGACACCGGTGGGATGTGCTGGTGTCACGTACAACCAGTCCTTTGCCTTCGCATCGACCGGTGCTGACGGGCGCGCCGGATTCTGCCTGCGACGTGCGCTGATCGCAGGTCAGGGGCAGTTGAGTTTCCGGACGAACAGCCCAACCGATTCTGCTACTGCGTCGATCACAATCCTCCCGGGCAGGGCGATGGGTGTGCGCGCGGCAAGCGACACGGCGGTGTCCGTTGGCGCGGTTGTACAGTTGCGCGCGAACGTTGTGGATCGCGCCGGGAACGCGCGTACGGAGTTCCCGTTGGCGGTGGCAGCTGGCGCGAACGTCGTCGTTGTGCCGGGGGCTATCCCTGCCGTTTCCGGAGTGGCTTTCGGGACTGAATGGGTTCAATTGGCATACGGACCCTATCGTGACTCGACTCTCGTAGCCGTCGTGCCTGAGGGCCGCGTACTGATCTGGAACTTCGACGCCAAGTCGATTGAGCTGCGGAACCTCGACGGGAGCACCGTCCGCACGGTTTCTGAGTCGAGCCAGAATATCGCCGCCATCCCGCGGTTTGATGTGCAAAGAAGTCGCGCTGTGTTCGTCACGGAGGGAAGCACGTTTGGGCCGAATCGTGTAGTTCTTGTCGACACGACGGGCTTGTATCGGCGCCTGATCGATCAAGGCCAGACCATCGAACGGATTCAAAGCGTGACGGCAATGCCCGATGGCTCACTGTTACTGCTCGCGACGCCAGCCCGTCAATCGCCCTCAATTCGCTCGTCGGAATTGCGCGTATGGCGCGTCTCACCGGACAACAGCATCCGGGAAGTCGCGCGCGTGCCGGATGGCAGCTTCAGCGAGTATACCGCAGACATCTCCCCCGACGGCACGAAGCTGGCGTACATCGTCTCCGATCTGACACGACTGCAGGAATTGTGGGTCCTCGACCTCCAGACCGGCCTGACACGCGTACTCACCCAGAACGCATTTGCTCCGCGCTGGTCGCCCTCAGGTGATCGGATTGCGTATCTCAGCATAGCATCGGCAACAAGCTTTCCGCCGAGTACCGGCGAATTGTTCACTGTTCGTGCGGATGGAACACAGATCACGAACATGTCGGGGACGGTGCGCTTCAGTCCCGGCCTGACCTGGTCGCCCGATCAGACGTATGTGATGGGCCGAACTGCAATCGGCCCGTGGCAGGTGCACCGCCTGTCTGACAGTAGAGTGGTGGTCGTACCACTTCGGACCGCCACCGGAGCCTTTCAGACGTTGCTGCAACCGGACTGGCGGTAGGCAGACACCAAGGCACCTGTGTGCTCGAGATCAGCTTTGACAAGATCGCGGTCGTTCTGTACGCGTGGCCACCGTAGGGACACGAATTCACGTTGGTGGCATCAGATGTACACTTGGTCTGCCTGGCTGTGTCGGTTGAATGTTCCGGTAGCGATTGAAACGCTCTGCGCCATCCACCGCGAGGATCGCTGCCGTTACCGCCGCCTCGGTACCTCGTGCAACGCCCGCGACATCGTCTCCACGATCTGATCCGCATCAGCGAGCGTGAGCGGCATCGGCCCCCGGATCTTGACCACGTTGTGAAACGGCCCGTCCGTACCCACCAGCACCCCGCGTTCACGCATGCGATTGACCACGAACGTCGCCTCCTCGGCTGCCGGCTCGAGCGTGTCGCGGTTGCGCACCAGCTCCACGCCGAGGAAGAGTCCTGAGCCGCGCACGTCGCCCACGATCTCGTGCTGTGTCATCAATGGTCGTAATCCGCTCAGCAGCCGGTTTCCAACCGTGAGCGCGTTCTGCTGCAGCTGCTCCTCGAGCGTCACCCTCAGCGTCGTCAGACCAGCGACACAGGCTGCCGTGCTGCCGCCGAAGGTGCTGAAGAACTCCATGCCGTTGTTGAAGCTGTCGGCGATGGCGCGTGTCGTGATCACGGCGCCCATCGGGTAACCGTTCGCGATCGGCTTGCCGAGTACGACGATGTCCGGCGTGACGCCGTGTGCTTCGAAGGCCCAGAAGTGTGTGCCGAGGCGTCCGAAGCCCGTCTGCACTTCGTCGGCGATGCAGAGCCCACCCGCAGCGCGCACGCGCGCGTACACATCGCTGAGGAAACCGTCGGGCAGCAAAATCTGTCCGCCAACACTCGGGCAGGTTTCGGCGATGTAGCCTGACAGCATGCGTCCACTCGCCGTGAGCGAGTTGATGACGTCCCCGACCTGCGATGCGAACCAGGGTCCCGGTTCCGTCTTCACATCGCGCATGCGATACACATCCGGGATCGGCGACGTGTGTACCCAGTCCGGTGCACCTTCGCCACCAGGTCCCGCGTGTTTGTACGGGCTGATGTCGATCAGTGTGGTCGTGTGCCCGTGGTAGGCCGAATCCATCACGATCAGGTCGCGAGCGCCCGTGTACGCGCGGGCGAGGCGGAGTGCCAGTTCGTTCGCTTCACTGCCCGAGGCGGTGAAGAACGCGACGGTGAGTGACTCAGGCAGCAGCGCCGTCAGTGCTTCGGCGTAGAGTGTGAGCTGTTTCTGCAGGTAACGCGTATTGGTGTTGAGCACCGCCAGCTGTTCGCTGGCCGCGCGCACGACGCGCGGGTGACAGTGACCCACATGGGCGACGTTGTTGTAGCCGTCGATGTAGCGGTGGGCTGCGTCGTCGTAGAGATACTGCTTGTATCCGCGGACGATGTTGAGCGGGCTGGCGCCGTAGGAGACGCTGAGATTGCCGCCGATGTGTGCCTTGCGCGCCGCTGCTATCTCTGGCTTCGGCACGTGGTGCGGCAGGCGTTCGGCCGGGATGCCGAGTAGCAGGTTCGGGTCGGGGAAGATGCTCTTCCAGACGTTGCGCTGGCTCGCGCGGACCGCGCCGTCGACGTTGCATGGCACGTCGAGCATGTCGGTGACCAGCTGCACGTGCACGTGTGCCCACCAGTTGCCGTTGGTGGGCGCATTGCCGATGCGGGCGAACTCGGTGCCTTTGGTGATCGTCGCGCCGAGTGTCAGTCCGTCGAGAGAATCACGGGTGAGGTGTCCGTAGAACGAGTAGAACTCTGTGAGCTCCACATCATCGGTGGTGTGGCGGAGGACGATCAGCGGCCCGTAGTCGTGGTAGTTGTCGGCGTCTTCGAAGCCGTGGACCACGCCATCCAGCGGCGCGTAGAGCGGCGAGCCCGCGGCGAGCGAGAGATCGAGCCCGATGTGGATCGTGCGCGGCTCGGCCAAGCGGGGCTCGTTCGGCCAGTGATAGATCAGGCGTGCTTCGTCGTAGCCGCCGGCGCCGATGCTGGCCCCATGTTCGGCGAGCACGCGTTGTACGCGGGTGTCGAGTGCAGCGGGGGCGTTCTCGGCGGGGTCGCTCGAGATGAGGGTGCTGCCGGCGCTGAAGTCGAGTGGAGCGACGGGCGTGGTGCGAAGATCGCGGCCGAGCAGTGGTGCCGCTTCTGACTGGCGCTGCAGGTATGCGACCACCGCTGGCGCGTGCGGCACTGGGGTCAGGCCGCAGGCTTCGCGGAAGGTGTAGTGGGCGAATCGCGGATGGATGCAAGCCAGGATCGGCAGCGTGGTTGCGATCGGGCCCTGGCTGATGCTGAGGTAGTCGTCGTCGGGGCGTTCGGCGGTTTGTTTGGCGGCCATACAGGCGCTGACGCAGAGTCGCATGCACATCAGGCTGAAGAGCGCTGCGATTTCGGGCTCGGTCAGCGGGTGGGTCTGGTGGTAGCCGGACAGCAGTGCGGCGGCGGCAGCAAGTGGATCTTCGGGGCTGCTGAGCGCGATGTAGGCCATCGCGATGGCGACGTCGTTGACGGTGTGGCTGTAGACCATGTCACCGAAGTCGATGATGCCGGTGACGGTTTGGAGCGACGGGTCGACGAGGATGTTGTAGTCGTTGGCGTCGGAGTGGATGATGCTTTTTCGGAAGCCCGCGAGCATGGGGACGACGTGGGCTTCGTGGTAGGCGGCCAGGTTTTTGATGTGCGCGGCGAGGG
>JANNVN010000267.1:0-9432 GCA_031414435.1 Gemmatimonadaceae bacterium | reverse complement strand
GCAGCAGCGGCGCACGGCGTTCCGGCGCGTGTGATCGGCGCGGTCACGGCGACACCACGCCTGACCATACGCACCGCCACCAAAATGATCGACACACCACTGACGACACTGGCCGATGCCTATTTCGATGCGATTCCCGCATTGATGCAGCGCGCGGCCACTGCGTCGGCTTGAGGACATATACGCCATGTGTGGAATCTTCGGAATCTTCGGCACACCGGATGCGGCGGCGCTCACGCATCTGGGACTGTATGCGCTGCAACATCGCGGTCAGGAGTCTGCCGGAATCGTCACGGTCGATCTCAACGGTGCGGCACATCCGATCCGGGCGATGGGGCTGGTCTCCGAGGCCATTCCTGCGTCGGCGATAGCACCACTGATTGGCGACGTCGCCATTGGCCATACACGCTACAGCACCGCGGGCAGCTCGACCGTGGAGAATGCGCAGCCGATCATGGCGCGATTCAAGGGGGGAGTGATTGCGCTTGCGCACAACGGCAATCTGACGAACGCGTCCGAGATCCGGGCTGAGCTCGAGATGCAGGGATCCATCTTCACCTCGACGATGGATTCGGAAGTCCTGCTGCACCGCCTGGCACGCTCCAATCATGACGATCCGGTCCAGCGGCTGACCGACGCGCTCGAGGGCGTCGAGGGGGCATACTCGCTGGTCGTGCTGATCAATCAGACCTTGCTCGCGGCGCGAGACCCACGAGGCTGGCGACCGCTGGTTCTCGGCAAGCTTGGAGACAGCATCATCGCGACCAGTGAGACCTGCGCGCTCGATATCGTGAACGCGACCCTGCTCCGCGAAGTGATGCCCGGCGAAATTGTCGCCATCGAACATGGCGAGATCAGAACGGTGCAGGCATTCGAGGTACTGCCGCTGAAGAAGTGTGTCTTCGAGCATGTCTACTTTGCGCGTCCTGACAGTCAGATCTTCGGGCACAGTGTGGACCGCGCCCGTCGAGCGCTCGGCAAGCAGCTCGCCCGCGAGTGCCCGTCGACGGGATCGGACCTCGTGTTCGCCGTGCCTGACTCGTCGAACGCGGCGGCACTGGGGTATGCCGAGGAAAGCGGGCTTCCGCTCGAGCTGGCGCTCATTCGTAATCACTACATCGGACGGACGTTCATTCAGCCGACACAGTCCGGGCGCATTGCCAAGGTCAAGGTCAAGTACAACGCCGTCCGGGAAGTGCTCAACGGGCGCAGCGTGGTCATGATCGACGACTCGATCGTGCGGGGCACCACGACGCGCGGGCTGGTCAAGATGATCCGCGACGCCGGCGCGCGCGAAGTTCATATGCGCGTCAGCTCTGCGCCCGTCACTGGGCCGTGCTGGTACGGCATCGACACGCCGCGCAAGGAGGAATTGATTGCTTCGGCGCGGAACGTGACCGAGATCGGAAACGCGCTAGGCGTCGATTCGCTGGGCTACCTGTCGCTCGAGGGCATGCTCGGGGCCGTCCCGGGTGGCCCGACCGGGTTCTGCGACGCATGCTTCAGCGGCAACTACCCCACGGAACCGCCAGCGGACCTTGTCACTGGCCGCGCGTACGCCTGCTGACCGGATCACTTTCTCCCTGCCTCTTGTGTCGACTCCCGAACTCATGACTGATCGCCGCTACGTCTACTTCTTCGGCAACGGCAGTGCCGATGGCACACGGGAGATGAAGGCGATCCTCGGGGGCAAGGGTGCCAATCTTGCCGAGATGACGAACATCGGGGTGCCTGTGCCACCGGGCTTCACGATGACGTGTGAGCTCTGTGCGATCTACTTGCGCGATCAAAGCTATCCGGAGCAGCTTCGGACCGAGGTCGCCACGAACCTGATACGCCTCGAAGAAGTATCGGGCAAGCGCTTCGGCGACAAAGAGAATCCACTTCTGGTCTCTGTGCGATCCGGCGGTGCCGTCTCGATGCCAGGGATGATGGAAACGATTCTCAACCTCGGCCTCAATGACGAGACCGTGGAAGGGCTGGCGCGAAACAGCGGCAATGCACGCTTTGCCTTCGACAGCTACCGACGCTTCCTGCAGATGTATGGCGACGTCGTACTGAACGTCCCGATCCAGAAATTCGAGCACCTGCTCGAGGCGAAACGGTTGACGCAGGGAGTCGAAGTTGACTCCGACCTCAGCGAGGCCTCACTCCGCGCACTTGTCGCCGAGTACAAGCTGCTCGTCCGGCACACCGCTGGCATCGACTTCCCGATGGACCCCATTGAGCAGCTGTGGGGCGCGACTGAGGCCGTCTGGCGGAGCTGGATGCTCAAGAAGGCCGTCGACTACCGTCGGGTCAATGGTATTCCAGACGACATTGGAACTGCCGTCAACGTCGTCGCCATGGTGTTCGGCAACATGGGGAGCGACTCTGGTACAGGCGTCGCATTCACGCGGGACCCGTCCACCGGCGAACGTGCATTCTACGGCGAGTTTCTCGTCAATGCGCAGGGTGAAGATGTGGTTGCGGGCATTCGCACCCCGCTGCGCATCGAACATATGGCCGAGATGCTGCCGGCAGCGTACACGGAGCTGATGCAGACGCAACTGGCGCTCGAAACGCATTTCCGGGACATGCAGGACCTCGAATTCACTGTTGAGCGCGGCAAGCTCTACCTCTTGCAGACGCGCAACGGCAAGCGAACAGCGGCAGCAGCACTTCGAATTGCACGTGACATGGTGGGTGAGGGGCTGATCACGAGCCAGGAAGCCGTACTGCGCGTTCCCGCGCATCAACTCGATCAGCTGCTCCATCCTGTCATCGACGCGGGGCAACGCGCGCCGGTCATCTGCACGGGATTGCCGGCGTCGCCTGGCGCGGCCAGCGGCATTGCCGTCTTCGATGCCGACACCGCAGAGCAACGAGCCGGCCGGGGCGACAGCGTGATTCTCGTCCGAGACGAGACCACACCAGAAGACTTCCACGGCATGGTCGTAGCCCGCGCAGTCCTCACGGCGCGCGGAGGGATGACGAGTCACGCCGCGGTGGTCTGTCGTGGCATGGGAAAATGTGCCGTCGTCGGTGTGCAGCGTATGAGCGTAGACGCGGAAGCGCGCTTGTTCAAGGTCGGCGACACCACGGTTCGCGAAGGCGACTGGATCACGGTCGACGGCGCGACGGGCAACGTCTATCTGGGCGAGTTGCAGACGGTGCCCAGTGAAGTCATGCGCGTGGTCAACGGAACGCTGCGGCCCGAATCGGCCCCAACGTACCTTGCATTTCGGGAAGTGCTCGAGTGGGCGGATGGTTCGCGCCGACTTCGGGTGCGCGCAAACGCCGACACCCCAAAGGACGCGCGCGTCGCGCGGGCCTTCGGCGCTGAGGGGATCGGGCTCTGTCGCACCGAGCACATGTTCTTCGAGGGCGACCGCATCAACTCCGTGCGCGAGATGATTCTTGCACACGACGAATCGGGCAGGCGCCGCGCGCTGGCGAAGCTGCTCCCGATGCAGCGAAGTGATTTCGAGGCAATCTTCGAGGCGATGAACGGATTCCCCGTCAACATCCGGCTCCTCGATCCACCGCTGCACGAATTCCTTCCGCACGGCGGCGAGGAAACGAAAATGCTGGCGCGACAGCTGGGCGTGTCACGAGAGGAACTCCTGCGCGTCGTCGACAACCTGCGCGAGACAAACCCGATGCTGGGCCATCGTGGTGCTCGCCTCCTCGTGACATATCCCGAGATCACCGAGATGCAGGCCCGCGCAATCTTCGAGGCTGCCGTGAGGGCGAAGCGTCGCGGCATCGTCGTGAAGGTTGAGATCATGGTGCCACTGATCATGAGCGCAAAGGAACTGTCGCACCAGCGGGCGATCATCGAGGACGTTGCGCGTCAGGTTCTGGGCGCCATGGGAGAGCCGGTCGAGTACCTGATTGGTACGATGATCGAACTGCCGCGCGCCGCCCTCACGGCAAGCGAAATCGCCAAGGTCGCGGAATACTTCTCCTTCGGGACGAACGACCTCACGCAAACGACGCTCGGCCTCAGTCGTGATGATGCTGGTCGCTTTCTCCCACTGTACGTGGAGTCTGGCTTGCTGGCGGACGATCCGTTTCAGACCATCGACGAAGAAGGAGTCGGCAAGCTGATCCGGATCGCGATGGAATCCGGACGGAAGACACGCCCGGGCATGAAGGCCGGCATCTGCGGTGAGCACGGCGGCGATCCGAAGAGCATCGCATTCGTGCACCGCACGGGCCTGGACTATGTCAGCTGTTCTCCTTTCCGGGTGCCGATCGCGCGACTCGCAGCGGGTCAAGCGGCACTGACGCATTCGTAGGGGCGCAAGAAGGCACGATGGCCGATACACTGAAGGCGCAGTTTGGTGTTGAGGTCATCGGGCGCCTCTCGTCCGAGATTGGCCACGCTCATGCAGGGTTCAACCGGCGTGCGTTTGAACGCGGGGCCGCCAAGGGGTTCGAGGAGCTCGAACTCATGGATCGCGGCCGGCATCTGGGCCACATGCTGCAACGGCATCTGCCGCAGGACTTCGGTGCGGCAGTGGATGTCCTGCTGGCTACACTGCCCTCACAGCGTAACTCCCACGGTGGCATGGCATCGTTCTTCTATCTGCCGCACACCGAGTTCATACGCGCACACGGAGTCCCGCATTTTGGGGACGCGATGCGCGCGATGCACGCCCTGACTCAACACTTTACGGCCGAATTCGCCATTCGCCCTTTCCTCGAACTGCGACAGGCCGAGACGCTGCGGCAACTGGAGCAGTGGGTCACGGATCCAAGCGAGCATGTGCGCCGGCTCGTATCGGAGGGGACGAGACCGCGGCTCCCATGGGCTCCGCGCCTTCGCGCATTTCAAAACGACCCCTCGCCTGTCCTGCAACTGCTGGAGCGGCTCCGTGACGACCCTGCGCTGTACGTCCGACGGTCGGTGGCCAACAGCCTGAACGACATCGGGAAGGACCATCCCGCACAACTGACCGCCACCGCCCGCGCGTGGATGGAAGACGCGTCGGACGAGCGACGCTGGATCGTCGCGCATGCACTTCGGTCCTCCGTCAAGCGCGGGGATCCTGCGGCGCTCGCTGTTCTGGGATACGCCGGGCCTGTACGGCTGGAGCTTGTCGAGAAGTCCATTGACCCCCGACGCCCTCGCATGGGAGCACGTGTCACCATCACGGTCGTGTTGGCGAACCCGTCGAGGCGCCGCCAACGGGCTGTGGTCGACCTCGTCGTGCACTTCGTCAAGGCGAATGGATCAGCGAATGCCAAGGTCTTCAAGATCGCCGTCGTTGACATCGCACCTTCAGAACGAGCCGCGCTTCGGAAGACGGTCTCACTGGCCGAGCTCAGCACTCGGCGCCATTATCCCGGTGTGCACCGCGTGGAGCTGCAGATCAATGGCGTCGCGAGTCGCCTCGGTGATTTCACGCTCGTCCGCTGATCCGCAGCTCAGCGCGTGCCGGTCCACGCAGGACGGACACCCGCTCACCGCGATGCGTGGGCGCGGAACCCCATGGCCTGGTTCAACCATCGGACGAGCGGCGTGATCGTCCGGAACACCTCCTCGAGACGATCCGCAAGCGCCACCGCTGTCACCTCGCTCTGCTTGAGCGAACAGCCGGCAGTGAAGCTCTGATACTTGAGCCACTCTGCCGCAGGATGATCAGCCTCGAATCCGCGTGGTGTGCGTTTCAACATCGCTTCAGTTGAAATGGCACCAAACATCTTGCGGAATGGACGCGCCTGCACAATGTCATTGAATTCCTCATGCCCGACGTCCAACGCTCCACGAATCCGCTTCAACGCCGGTGGCGGAGGCATCCAGATTCCGCCGCCCGTAAAGCAGGCCCGCGGTTCAAGATGAAAATACATGCCAGCACCTCCGTGTACGGCATCCTGCCCGACGTTGCCCTTGGAATCGCGGTGGAAAAACCAGCAGGCCGCATTAGTCTTATACGGCGCCTTGTTCTTGCTGAAGCGGATATCCCGGTGAATGCGAAACATGCTGCCCTTGGCCGTGCCCGTGATTTCAGGCGCGAACGTGGCGAGCCGGGAATCCATCTCCTCGATCAACGCCTTCATCGGCACGCGAAGTGACCCCTCGTAAACGTCCCGTCGCGCTTCAAACCACTCGCGATTGTTGTTCTCGGCGAGACCTTTCAGAAAGGAGAACGCGGCGGCCGGAAACCCCGTGAACTCCGCGTCGCTGCCCGCGGTTCGCCGTGAACTCACCGCCTTCTTCATCGCGCCCATCCGGTCGGCCTCGTCAGTGTGAAATTCGTGTCACTTGCAGTTCGTCCATACCAATCTGCGCCCAGACGCGACACAAGATCAAGTCGGGCTGGATCAACGATGCCATCAGCGCCGACGATCGTTGGATCGACATGGGCCGCGACGACCTCCCCTAGAATGATCGAGCAGGTCGGGGCCGGCTCCGGATACAATTGGAATGATGCAAGGCGACATTCGAAGGCCACCGGTGATGCAACCACGCGCGGCGGCGCGACGGCGTGTGACGAAGCAGGCGTGATTCCAACCGCCTCGAATTCGCTGGTGCCCACTTCAAAAGCGAACGATGTCGCGTTCATCTGCTCGACCAGAGGATAGGAGACGAGATTGATGACGAACTCGCCGGTTTCCCTGATGTTACGCGCGGTGTCTTTCATCGACCCGTCGCCGTTGTGTTGCGGACAGATCATCAGCGTCGGTGGGTGCGGCGCAACCATCTGGAAGAAGCTGAACGGCGCCAGGTTGGTGATGCCTGAGGCAGACATCGTCGACACCCACGCCACCGGCCGCGGTGCAATCGTCGAGGCCATCCAGAAGTACGCCGTACGGCGGTCAATGACCTTGAAGTCTATCAGCATCGAATTGCCGGCACTGGGATAAGTGAGGGGGCACGAACCGGAGGAGCTCAGTAACTATGCCGTGCGTTGATCACCGGCGAACATACTGCACGTACTTGAGGACAACGCCCCCATTCAAGGGCCGCGACCACGGTATGCCGCGATCAAAGCCAGTCGGCCACGCACTGTTGTAGACAATGTAGAGATCGCTGCCTGGGCGCCGCGTCCAGCGCATGCGCGCGTTCACCGCTGCGCGACGCGATTCGTTGTCGTACTGGCCGAACCAGGTAAGGTTCAGGCGTGGGCTGAATGCGTAGTCGAGCCGGAGGCGCGCCGTACGGGCGCTGAACCCGCCACCGTCCCGGGACCAGTCCTGTGCAACCGCTTCCAACGCCACCAGCAGATGGGGCGCACGGGCGTATCGAACCGAGACGGTCGCGTCGGTGCCAGAGCCGTCATAGAACTCACCGGCGGACACTGTCACCGTGGGAATGAGCGTCCACGCGGAGGTGCCGGTGTACACCAACTCCGCACGCCTCCAGTCGAAGCGCCCAGCGGCGATCTCGGTACCGGGAAAGAGCTCAAACGCCTGTCCCGGCCGATCGAGATTGTACTGCAGATTGAACTCGAATCGGTCGCCGCGTTCAAGCTGGGCCCCGAAAGGGCGTACCTCGAAACTCGCATTGTCGAGTGCCCCGCCCAGTCGCGTCACCACGTTGTAGTTGATGAGCGAAAAGTCGAACCGCCGGATGCCCCACCGACGCGGGCGTGGTGTGAGATCCACTGACCCGCCGTAGCGCCAGATTCCGCGCTGCTGCACGAACCCCAGCGGTGGATCGAAGGCCTCCTCGACCCGATCGACACGCGCCACGATGTCGGCAACATCGTTCGGGAAGTCGACAATCAAGCGGGAGTAATTCCCGATCGGTGCCCCCGCGGAATCCTGATGCCACGCCGTCGCGCCGAGGAAGACCAGGTTCTGCCCGCGCACGACGAAGGGAAAATTGAAATCCAGGCCACCAGAGACGGACATCGGATCGCCGGGCAGCGAGCGAGTCTGGCCCATGGCGCCGACAAAGCCACGACCCAGCACATCACGTTTCACGCGCCCGATCAGGTCCAACGCATCCTCGTCCCCACCCGTCCGTACCGCGAGCAGTCCAATCTGCTGGCCGCCGACACGCCCCTGAAGGCGCGCACCAGCCAGCAACGGGATCGCTGACCCGTTCGGCGCCAGGCCGATGCGCCGCGAGTAGAACAGTTGCGTCTGTCGCAGTCGGCCAAAGTCGAAGATGCCCGCCCCTTCGGTGAAGAACGTGCGCTGCTCGGGAAAGAACAGTGGAAAGCGCGTCAGGTTCACGATCTGCCTGTCCACTTCTGCCTGCGCAAAATCCGTGTTCGTCGTCAGGTCGAGGGTCAGCGTTGGCGTGATACCGAACTTGGCATCAAGTCCGACACGTGTATCCGTCGACGCGGGCGTCAGCACGGAGTCGTTCGCCGTCTCGGCAGACGCACGCGCGGCCAGCCGACCTTCGGTGAGCAGGAACGGGCGCATCTCGACGCGCGCACGATTCGGCAGATCGGTGAAGCCGGCGAGCTGCCCTTCCCGCTCAAGGAATCGGATGCCCTCCGTGCGCCGAAAGCCACGCCAGAGGGACTCCTCGTTCTTGCGCCGGATAAAGCGCCGCAGATTCACGCCGAACGTGTCGTCGGAACGACGGTATCGCAGCGTGCTCCACGGAATCAACATCTCCGCGAACCATCCTTCACTCGTGATCTGCGTGCGTGCATCCCAGATTCCATCCCAACTCAGGTTCTCGCTTTCGAACGTCAGCAGCTCCGAGTCGGTGAGCGCACCGTTCGGATTGATTGTGAAGATGAATCCAGAACGTTTGTCCTGCTGCGCATCGATGATGATCGAGAACTGGTCGTCCGCGCTGAGATCTGCATCGCGCCTCAGCTGGGTTCCGCGAATGCCCGTCGGCTCGCGATCATACGCCCAGACGCCGACGGCGAGTCCCTGCGGGGTTGCCAGGAAACGCACGACAGTGCGCTCGCTGGCAGGCAGGCCCTCGCCCGGATCGCGCTGCGTCAGCGCGGTGATGGAATCCGCCCGAAGCCATTCAGGTTCGAGAAACTTTCCATCCAGCGAGATCGTGGACGTCGTCCGCAGCACGCGAGGCACCAGTGGTTCCTGTGCCAGCGCCGCAACGCCTGAGAGCAAGGAGGCGACCGCGATGAGCGCGATACTGCGCCGGAGCGATAGAGCGCTCACCGGGGGCCGCAACTGCAACGGATGCGCATTTGGAAGCGTGATATAGGGAACGCGGATTCGGGTCGCAAGCCGACGCGGCATCCTCCGCCAAGCGGAGGCAAAGCTATCGCTTGAGCAGTAACGCACCGCTCAGCCATACTGCTGCCTCAACACCCGGCCCGGAACGACGAAAGCCCAACCGGGGATGCGGCTGGGCTTTCATCGTTCATGGAGGCGCCGGGAATCGAACCCGGGTCCGAAAATGCTTCCGCTACGGCTTCTACGTGTGTGTCCCACCGATTGAGGTCTCCCGCCGCTGGCCAGTGGGCCGCCCACGTCGAGACAAGTCACCTTGAGTTTCGCACA
>JANNVN010000266.1:0-8798 GCA_031414435.1 Gemmatimonadaceae bacterium | reverse complement strand
CCGGATCCCGCCGGGACAGCGGGATCTGCAGCGTGGAATACGTTGCTTCGAGCGCGTCGAAGACGGCCGCTGGATCCGCCGCGAGCGTGAGTTGCGTGCCCTCGTTGCGCGACGAGACCTCGAGCCCAACACCTCGCTGCGATCCGCCAGTCGCACCAACCGGCAGCGCCAGCGTCGTGCCGGGCGCCGCAATCGTCCCGGGCGTGCTGGCACAGGCGGCGGCGGTGATCACCCACGCGAGCGCAGCGACCACCCCGGGAATTCGCTTCAGATTGTTGCTCATTCCGCGCCACCTGTGACCGGGGATAATGTCGTCATGCGACGATGACGTAGAGACTAACGACTCCCGAGGCTGTCCGCGAGGCGGCGTACCAGATAGCCAGACGCCACGGCCTCGACAATGAGGCAGTGGCGTCTGGAATACTACGACCGCTCGGCCGGGCGAGAAGCCCGGCTGCCCGTCGTGTCGCTGGCTTAAGGCTCGGTGCGGTCCAGGGCCAGATCTGGCAGAAACAACGCCGTCGCGGACAGGAACGCGGCCGTCTGCGGCGCGCGTGAGCCCACCACCGACGGAGGCACGATCAGGACGGTGACCAGTGAGCGACCGACCTGGAAGCCTGCCAGCGGATTGGCGGCCGTCGTCCCTACCACACCAGGGAGCCCCGTGTTCACCGCCAGCGGGATGGGAACCGTCGACCCGGGCGCCGTGATATCCCACCGATAGAGCAGCGGCCCGACGGGACGGGGCGCCAGGTTCAGCCAGGCGGTCGCCGCCAACGGCGCCACATTCGCCGCTGCCGGTGCGCCCGCAATGGCAGCGGGTGTTTCGCTCGTCCGCACGTACACATCCACATTGCCGACGCCGGCCGCCAGATGAATGGTCCGAACGCCGACCTGCGTTGGTGTGAGCGCGGTGGGCAGATCGTCGCGGATGATGACCAGACGGTGCCGCGGCGCCGCCGTCGCACGGGCGAACCCGTAGGAAATGATCGTATAGCGAGCGTTCGGTTCAAATGTGAACGTCGTATCGATGTGCTGTTGCGTCGCCACGTTGATGTCGTTCGCATACGCCACCGGATTCGTGAACACCCGGATGTTCCGGGCACCCGCCCGTGCGCGCTGGTACGCGGTGAACGTCCGGAACGGCACGTTGGCATACTGCGGCGACCCTTCGATGCTGCCATCAACGAACCGGAAATCGAGCGCGCTCGTGTCTGAAACCGCATTGACATACCGGATCAATGCGGCTTCCTGAAGCGTCGTCTCAACGGGGTCAACGCTGCCCCCGCAGCCGGCGAGGACAACGAGCCCCGCGGCCACTGCAGATATAGAACGGATACGCATTTAAAAATCGCTCCGAAATGGAAAAATGAGGGAACCGACCTTGGTGTCAGGCCCGGGCCCCACAGGCGGCTTCGAGGGATCGGTTTCGATCTTCCGATCGATCAGGCCGAACCCGCCACTGACGATGAAAACGGTTGTCGCCGCGCCAATGGTCCCGGCGAGGATTGAAGATCGAGCTCTGGAAAACGTGCGCGTGCGAACGCTGCCGATGTTGTCGCGATGAAGCACGAACTGTTCATCACTCCACTTGGCCGAGACTCCTCGCAGTGTGACCGTTTCTGCAATGGCAATGGTCACGCTGTCAGCCGTCAGGGCAACAACTCGCCCGCGCAACTGATCCATCTCGGGGCCGACGCGGTCACCAATCGCCGCGCGCCCCCGATCCGTGAGAAGCAACGCAACGTCGGCGCCTGGTACCGGCGCGCTGGTCAGCGGCGCATACGAGGAACACCCCGCTGCGCCAATCACCACTGCGCCGATGAGACACGCAGTCCACGCCGCACGCCCGCGCATCACGGGAGTCCGTACGTGCCACGAGTGGCGCCACCAGCCTGGCCAACACCGCCGGTGTTCGACGGCTTGCCGATGCGGACATCCTGCTCCTGCCACGGCACGGTGAAGTTCAGCGGTGTGCCTTCCGGCAAATCACCCCAGCCACGCGAGTCGAAGTACCAGGCGCCATAATTGATGTACGCCATCTCCATCCGCTTCTCCCACTTCATCGCTTCGAGAATGTTGCCGCAGCGCGTGGTGAAGGTCGTCCCAGTACGGACCGGGATGCGCGGCACACAACTCGTTCCACCCGGAACGTCCTGCGTCAGCGACGTGATGCCAGCGCCGACCAGCGGCGGCAAGCCACCATTCGTGACACGCGTCCGATCGATCGCCGTCGCGGCCAGCGCGAAGTCACCGCCGCGGATCGCCGCTTCAGCGATCAGCCCGTTCATTTCGGCCGCCGTCATGTGCGGGAAGGCACCGATGCGCGTCGCGTTCTGGTATGCCTGAAAACGCGCGTGGTCGTAAAACGAAAAGCCCCAGGTGCCGTCGGCGGCGCCGCCATCGTTGGCCGCCACGCGGTTGCGGAAATACATCCCCGCGGGGGTCACCACACCCGCACCGCCGCCACCGGAACTCGTATTCTGCGCCAAGCGAGTGTCCCCCGTGGGGAAACGCCGGTCGCGCGTACGGATCAGAAACGGCGTGCGGTTCAGCAGCTGCTGATTGAGCCAGGCCTCGTACTGCGCACCCGTCGAATCAGCCATGCCGATCACAAACGGCGTCATCACATGCCAGTTCGAGCCCACGAAGTGCTGCACCACCCACGTCTGCGTCCAGCCCGTCGTGGCGTTCATCAGGATGTCGATGTTCGTCGTGATGCCATTCGAGGCATCCGCGAGAATGGCAGGCCAGTTCGCGGTCGCGCGTTCCGCCGGCGTCCGACCGACTTCTGCGCGGAGGCGCGCGCGGTAAGACCGAATGATGCGCTGAAATTCCGTCGCCGTGACCGCTCCGGTCGTCAGATTGAGCCACGACGTCGGCAACGGGAAGCCGCCAGTGCCAGCAGCAATCGGATTCGAGGCATCGACAAGCGCGCTGTCCAGCAGGCGAATCGCCACGCGATTGACTGAGTCATACGCCACCAGCGGCGGGGTCGGGTCCGCGCCCGGGACGACCACGGCGGCCGAGTCGTACGACAGCGACAGATTGCCCAGCGTGAGCCCGAGAACGAAACGGCCGTAAGCACGAGCGCGCAGGTCCTGCGCGGCGGTACCGAACGTGAAGCCGGGCGAGGCCAGCCGCTCGAGCGCCAGCGTCGTCGACCGGGTCAGCCGTGACAGACCGAAGAAGTCATTCGCCACGGCGGCAGAGCCAGGGTTGTTGGCGAAGTTCAGAATCGGGTTCCGGGGAATGCCCGCCCGCGGCCCCATGTTCCAGTTGGCCAGCCCGGTGTAATTCTCGAGCGACATCACCTGAAAAGACGCGTTCAGATTTTCGTTACTCCCACCAGTCGTGTTCGCCACGACCTGATTGAAGCCACCCGCCAGCAGATTCTCGATGTCACCCGGGCGGGCCAGCGCACGGCCGATGTCACCCGCGTTGGGATTCGTCACCGCCAGATCCTGACTGCAGGCGGTGAGCGCACTCACCAGGCTGCCCATCAGCAGGAAGGAACGGAAGGAAAGTCGCATTACACTACCCCTAAGAAGTAGCGCAGACAGGCCAGCGCGGCCTGCCTGCACACAGGTTGGTCAGAAAGTGGAGCCGATGGAGAACGTCAGGGTGCGAATATTCGGGAACGTGAAGTTGTCCACGGCATTCAGCACGCCGGAACCCGCCTGCCCCTGATTGCCCTGCAGCCCGACCTCAGGATCGTAGCCGCGGTAGTTCGTCCAGGTGTAGAGGTTGCGGCCGATCAGGCTGACGGTCCAGTTCCCGACGCTGGCGACCTTGCCCACGCGATACTGCAGCACCAGCTCACGAAGCCGCGCAAAGGTCGCGTCTTCGACACTGAAGTTGTTCGGGCCAAGCACGTCATACAGCCCACCAAGTCCATTGGCGTTGTCAGGCGGTCCCGCGCGATAGTAGTACGACTGCGGACGGGCGGTGGCGGTGCTCTGCCCATTCTGGTCAGCCTTTGCGTACAGGAAGTCCAGCAGCGACCAGCCGAGGCCCTGGTTGTGCACCGACTTGCCGACCGTGGCGTCAACCAGACCGTTCAACGACACACGCTTGTAGCTGAGGGAATGCGCGGTCGACCAGCGGTACTTCGGCAGCACAGTGCCGAGTGGCCGGATGAGACCCGGGTTGTTGGTGGCATTCACCGTATCCCGCTCGATCAGCGGATGGCCCCAGGCGGCTGCTACGCCAAACGGCGCGGAGGTCGCTGGCAACGTGGCGTTCCACAGGTTCTTGGCAACGCCGTCTTCCAACGTATTGCCGGCGCCAGTCCAGACGATGAAGCCATCGCTGTTCTTCTGGAACGCCTGGCCCACACCACACTGGCTGCGGAATGCCGTTGGCATCTGCGCACAGTCGAGCACAAACTTGCGGCCGTACATCGTCCCGAACGGAACCCCCGTCTCAATCCGGAAGATTCCGGCGGCGGCGCCGTTGCTGAAGTTGTACGCAGGCACGCTCAGCTCGGTCACCGTCGAACGAATCCGATCAAATGTCAGCCGGGCCGTGTACGTCAGATTCTTGCCTGTGATGATCGGCATGTTGAGCGACACTTCGAAGGCGCTGTTCGTCAGCGTCCCGGCATTCTGCCACTGGCTGGTAAAACCAGAGGCCGCCGGAAGTGGCGGCTGCAGAATCTGATCCGTCACCCTGGTCTTGGCGTACGTGATGTTGCCACCAAGGCGCTTGAACAGCTCGAAGTCCGCACCGTACTCCTGCTCTCGCGACACTTCGGGACGAAGCTGGCTGTTGCCCAGCACACCCGGCACCGCGATACCCGCCGCGTTGAGCGAGAATGTTTCGTACTGCGCCGTGAAGTTCGGACGATTGCCCGCCGTGCCGTACGACGCGCGCAGCTTGAGCTCGTTCATCTGCGGCAGGAACCACCACGATTCCTGCGAGGGCCGATACGCACCGGAGACTCGGCCGAACGTCTGCCAGGTCTGCTCGGAGCCGAACAACGATGATCCGTCGCGACGCACCAGCGCCGAGAGGATGTAGCGATCCTTGTACTCGGCATCGATCGAGCCGAAGAAGCCGATGGCGCGCACCGTCTGCTGAAACGACGAGGCCGAGCGCGTGGTCGACAGCGTGTTGCCAAGCTGTGGCACGCCGACAAGCTGCAGCTGTGACCCCGATGCGACGATGTTGCTGAACTGCTGCTCCTCGGCCAGATAGCGCGCCGTGTAGCGGGTCCGCAGATCGCTGATCGGGCTCCAGCGGGCCGTCGCATTCATGCTCGCGTTGTACGACTGCGCATTCTGATTGAAGCGGAACACGTTGCCAAGGTTCGCGTTCGACGGACCCGTCGTCGTCCGGAACCCCTTGTCGGTGTTCTGACGGCTGACGCCGCGGCTGTTGTCGAACGAAAAATTCCCTTCAAGATCAAGCCATGTGAAGGGGGCGTACCGCGCCGTCGCACCAGCCAGAAAGCGGTCCGTCTCGTCGTTGCGGTCGATGTTCTGCAGCGAGTACAGCGGGTTCTCATTCTGCACGCCAGCGCTCTGCAGGTTGCTGCGGATCAGCAGTCGGCCCAGGCTGTCCGTCCGCAGCAGATCCTGAAGCGGCGTCACACGCGTGAGACGGAAGAACGCACTGCCGTTCCCATCTTCCTGGTTCAGGCCGTCCTGCTGTGAGCGGCTGAAGAAGGTGCTGGCATTGAAGGAGAACTTGTCGTTCACGACCTGATCGACGTTCAGGCGCATCGAGTTGCGCTGGAAGCCGTTCAGGAATCGGATGGAACCGCCCTGATTGAGACTGTTCGCGCTGGCGAAGAACGTCGTCTTGCCGTAGCGGCCCGTCACGTCGAAGTTGTTGATCGTCGTCGGCTGCGGCTGGAACAGCTGCCCAACGGCGTTGTACGTCCGATTCGGCCACTGGTTGGCCTGAAAATTGTTCCGCAGCTGCGCCCCCTGCGAGCCGGCACCCGGGTCGATCGGGAAGTTCACCGGCGTCAGCGCGAAATCACCGCCGCGCTGGTTCACTGCCAGCACTTCACGGTCGTAGTCGATGCTGCGGTAACAACCGAACAGCATGCCGGGAACGGCCGGAGCAGAGCCGGAACAGAGTCGCGTGCCGCTTTCGTCAACGGCAAGGCCGTGCCGTTGCGCAATGGCGATCGTCCGCTCGAGATCACCCGTGCCAACCTCGCTGCGGAAGCCGAAGCGAATCGAGTTCAACGTCTGCGACTTTCCCGTTTTTGTGTTGATCTGAATCACGCCATTGACCGCGCGCGCGCCGTAGAGTTAGGCGGCTGCCGCACCCTTCACGACTTCCACGGCTTCGATGTCTTCCGGGTTCAGGTCCGGCAGGCCACCGGTGATGATGATGCCATCCACGACGTACAGCGGTTCCTGCGATCGACCCGATGCATTGATCGAGGTCGGCGCACGGAGGATCACGCTTGGCGACGAGCCGGGACGACCCGAGGCACTCACGATCTGCGCACCGGCGACCTTGCCCTGCAGCTGCGTCAGCGGGTTCACGCCGACGACTGGCATCTGATCGGCAGACACGCGGGAAATCGCGAATGGCGCCTTCGTCTGTTCAGTGGCACCGGTCACGCCGGTGACAACCACTTCGCTGAGGCGGTTCAGGTCAGCCGACAGTACGAAGTTCTGCGTGATCGCACCCGGCCGAAGCACGACTGGCTTCGTGTCGGGGCGCTGACCGATCGCACGGACGCGGAGCACCACGGTCTGGCCGCGCACGCGGGCACCAGGAACCAGGATGGTGAAGTTGCCGGCCGCATTTGAGCCGACCGACAGCCCCAACTCCGTGATGAACACGTTCGCGCCCTCGATCGGGCGGCCCTGGTCGGACGTAACCTTTCCTGTGATCGTTGCGTTCTGTGCCTGAGCCACCGCCGCTGTACCTACCAGCAACGCGAGGGCTCCGAGAGCACGAGGCAACCATACCCACGACGTACGTGTCATAATCGGGACTCCTGGAATCCGGTCGCACGGAGTGATCGGCCAGCTGGTGGACCCGGTGCCTGAAACCGAAGGCAACGTCACCCCGGCAGCTGACCGCCCGGGGTGGAACATTTTTCTTTGCGCTGCGTACTGGTCGACAGAGCAACCGAGCCCACCTCTGCATATGGCGAAGAGGTGGGGGCGGCTAAGCCTGACGAGTATTACCCAAAAGCGCACTGCAGGCGGCTCGTCCTGTGAGCCGCCGCGGTTACAGTTTGTGATGCCACGTGCCCGTTTCGGTGCGCTGCTTCGGCGCGCGCTCCAGCCAGTCTGAACTGGAAAGATTATCCCCGGGGACGGAGGGATACAAGTCGCCTACACAAAAAATCCGCCCCCCTCGGCTAAGGCACCGTGGGTGAGCGGTCGTGGCTCCATTTACAGCCATTGGTCCCATCTGAGCTGCGTCGCTCGCCCACCGAAGGACGTCGGATGCTCACTCTGGGCTTAACTGCCTCAACGCAGCGGCTGCGCCCTACGCCTGGGTCGCGCTCCGCCCCGCCAGCAGCTCCGCCAGCACCGCTGCGACTTTGCGCAATGCGGCTGGCTTTCGCAAAATGACATCCGCGCTGGCAGACTCAGCAGGAAAGTCGTCATCGCCCGTGAGCATCACCACCAGTGGCGCCGACGCCCCGCGTCCCTTCAGCCGCGACAGCAGCGTCCATCCACTCAGGCCGGGCATATTGGCGTCCAGGACAGCCAAAGCCGGATTCACCGCGTCGATCATGGACGCCGCCAGCACACCGTCTCGCGCCAGGTGCACCTCGTACCCTGCCGCCTCCAGATACGTCTGCAGCACATCCGCCATTTCCGCGTGATCCTCAGCCACGACAATCCGGGGCCGCACGACGGGCACACCTTCCGGCGTGGCGGCAGCGATCGCTCCTATACGCGCAGAGGGCTCAGACATGAGGGTGGACGGTACCACGGGACGAGGCTGAAAGTGAAGGATGACGACCCAGCGGTGCGATATGTTCGCACCAACCGTGCCGGAGCCGAGAAGGTGGCTATAAAAGCACCGCGTCCCGCCCGGCTGGTGCCGGACGGGACGCGAGCTTTCCTGAGGTAAACGCCGGATTACGGCGCAGGAGCGGTGATCTGGCCGCGGATCTCTCCGCCGCCGAATCGACGCGTGTGGACGTTGATGTATGCCGTACCTGCGTTCATGCGAACGAGGAGCGAATCCCAGGTGAAGGGGGCCACGAACGCCGTGCCAGCACGCGAGAGCCGACCAACGCGAATGATGCCGGTCACCGCCGCGGCCGTCCCGCCCCCCGTTCCGGGGGCGCGGGCTGCCTCGCTCGGGAAGAACCAGGCCATGATCGGACCGTTCACACCCGTCCCCGCTGCATGCACATGCGCCATGGTCAACGAGTCCAGGCGCGAGGTGGTGGCCAAGGTGTACAGAATGGTCACGGAGTCTTCCTGAATCAGTTCCATCGTGCCGGCGGCGGTCGTGGTCACCGACGGGACCTCATTCGTGCCGACCAGGGCGGCAGTGAACTTCTTCTTCGCCGGGGCGAGGTCCGAGATCGTGCCGAACTCCTGGCCGCAGGCGGTGACCGTCAGCGCGGTCGCTGCCAGCAGCGCCGCGACGCCGAGGGTGCGCTTCATAGGTGAGTTTCTCATGGATTGCGATCCAGGCAGCCGGTGAAGTTCTGATTGTTGGTTTCGGGGAACGGCACCGGGAAATTCACGTCTACGCCGTAGGCGCCACCCTTGAAGTACGTGCCCGACGGGAACACCGTCTCCGCACCGCGGCCGATGTGCTTGATCAGGCGCCGCATGTCGCCAAGGCGGTGACCA
>JANNVN010000265.1:0-3849 GCA_031414435.1 Gemmatimonadaceae bacterium | reverse complement strand
GAGATCTTCACGCACTACTTGCAGCGCGGCAGGGTCGATGTCGGTTTTCTCGGTGCGGCGCAGATCGATCGCTTCGGGCAACTGAACAGCACCGTGATCGGTGCATACGGGCAACCGACGGTGCGTCTGCCGGGAGCGGGTGGCGCGCCCGAGATTGCTGCACATGCGAAGGAAGTGCTGGTCGTGATGAAGCAGTCGGCGCGCACCTTCGTTGTGCAGCTCGATTTCTGCACCACGCAAGCACGGCCAAGCGCACTGATCACGGACCTCGGTGTTTTCGATCCTGACCCGGCTACGCGCGAACTCCGTCTGAGGGCCGTGTTCGAGGGCGTCACAGCGGAGGACGTTGTTGCCGCCTGTGGCTGGCCGCTGCGGGTTGCCGACCGTCTCGTGCCGATCGCACCGCCGACGGTCGACGAGCTGGAGATCCTGCGAGACCTCCAGGCGCGCACGCGTGCCGCTCACGCCGCGCGAGTGCGAATCAAGCTCCCGTTCTGATCCATCATTGCCTTTCATCCCGCCAATGAAGAACCCGCACATCACGACCGAACTGCCAGGACCGACGGCGCGCGCTATGATCACCCGCGACGCCGCGGTGGTGTCGCCATCCTATCCGCGCGACTACCCGTTCGTGATGTCACATGGCAAGGGAGCCGAGGTCTGGGATGTCGACGGCAACCGGTTTCTCGACTTTGCGGCCGGAATCGCCGTCTGTGCCACAGGGCACTCACACCCGCATGTCGTCGCTGCGATCACCGAGGCCGCGAAAGGGTTTCTGCACATCTCCAGTGACTACTGGCACGAGGGGCAGATCCGACTCGGCGAACGAATCCGCGACCTCAGGCCGATGGGTGATGAGCCGGTGATGAGTTTCATGTGCCAGAGCGGAACGGAATCGGTGGAGGGTGCCCTGAAGCTGGCGCGCTACGTGACCGGTCGGTCGCGGTTCATCGGCTTTCTGGGTGGGTTTCACGGTCGGACGATGGGCTCCCTCGCCTTCACGTCCAGCAAATAC
This sequence comes from Gemmatimonadaceae bacterium, assembly GCA_031414435.1. Classification (GTDB taxonomy): domain Bacteria; phylum Gemmatimonadota; class Gemmatimonadetes; order Gemmatimonadales; family Gemmatimonadaceae; genus JACMLX01. The sequence goes on along the minus strand of JANNVN010000265.1, from coordinate 2,834 downwards.
ACGCAGCAGCAGGGATTCTTCCCGACCATGCCGGGTGTGACTCACGTGCCGTATCCGAACAACTACCGGCCGATTTTCGCCGGTGATGATCAGGGCAAGGCGGTACTCGACTACATCGAGCAGGTGCTGTTCGCACACAACGTGCCCGCGAAGGAAGTGGCGGGCATTCTGGTCGAGCCGATTCAGGGCGAAGGCGGATACATCGTGCCACCGGCGGGATTCCTGGCTGGATTGCGTGCGCTCTGTGATCGCCATGGCATCATGCTCATCTTTGATGAAGTGCAGTCAGGCGTCGGGCGCACTGGGCAGATGTTTGCCGCGCATCATGTTGGTGTCGTGCCGGACATCATGACCTTGGCCAAGGGACTCGGTTCCGGAATGCCGATCGGACTGGTGGTCGCGAAGAAGACGCACATGGAGCAGTGGAAGCGCGGTGCCCACGGCAACACATACGGTGGCAATCCGCTCTGCTGCGCGGCGGCACTCGCCACGCTGGATCTGGTTGAGGGTGGCTTCATGGCAAACGCCGCTGACGTCGGCGCGTACTTCATGGAACGCTTGCGCGAGTTGCAGTCGCGCACACCACAGATCGGTGAAGTGCGCGGTCAGGGGCTGATGATCGGGATGGAACTGATCGTCGGCGATGGCGACAAAACGCCGGCTCGCAAACTCTGCGATGACCTGATCACCCGCGCCTATCACAATGGGCTGATTCTCCTGTCGTGTGGCGTCAGCACGGTGCGCTTCATGCCACCGCTGCTGATTGCGCGCGCCGATGTGGATGAAGCAATGACGATGCTCGAGGCGAGTCTGGCTGAGGTGCTCGCATGACCGGTGGTTCGGCTGGCGCTCACGTGAGCGCGCCGCCGCGCAGTCGGAAACGCATGGGTTTCTGGGGCGCGACGGCGCTGGTCTTTGGCAACATGGTTGGCGCGGCGATCTTCATCCTGCCCGCATCGATCGCGCCCTACGGTTGGAATGCCGTCATCGCTTGGATCATCTCCCTCGCGGGCGGGCTCTGCCTGGCGTGGGTGTTTGCGATGCTCGCCGCGCGCCATCCCAAGGCCGGCGGCGCGCACGGCTTCATGCAGATGGGCGTGGGCGAGGATGCCGCGTTTCTTGGATCATGGGGCTACCTCGTCTCGGTCTGGGCCGCCAATGCGGCCATCACCGTCACCGGCGTGAGCTACCTCGGGCGGCTCGTGCCGGCAATTCCGGCAACGCAGGGCGCCGAAACTGTGACGGCCATGCTCGTGATCTCGCTCTTCACGTGGGGTAACGCCCACGCCTTGGGCGGTGCCGTGCAGATGGTTTCATCGGTGATCAAACTGCTGCCGTTCGCGGCCGTCATCGGACTTGCCGCATGGAGCCTCTTCCGGAACGGCATGACGGTGCTGGCGCCGGTGCACGCGGTGCCTCTGTCGCTGAGTACGACCGTGTCGGCCATCGGCATCACGTTTTACGCCATGCTTGGCCTGGAAAGCGCCACCGTGCCGTCGGATGCGGTGGAGGATGCGGAGCGAACCGTGCCGCGTGCAACGATGTTCGGCACGACGCTGAGCGGCGTGGTCACGATCCTCTCGACCTGTGCGGTGGCATTGATGATGCCGCTGGCGGTGGTGTCGGTGTCGAAGGCGCCGGTGGCGGACTTCATTGCTGGCTTCTGGGGAAGCTGGGCCGGAATGTTCGTCGCGTTCTGTGGTGTGATCAGCTGTCTCGGGTGCCTGAATGGCTGGCTCCTCGTCGGCGCTGAACTGCCGGCCGCGATGTGTGAACGCGGATCGCTGCCGCCCTGGTTCGGTGTTCGGAATACACATGGCGTGCCGATCCGCTCGCTCCTCATCGGAGCGCTTGTGACTGCGGTACTCACCCTGCTGGCGAGTTCGCGGGTTGGGGTTGCCGCGTTCAACTTCGCGGCGCTGCTCTCGACTGCCACGAATCTCGTGATGTACCTGCTCTGCGCCATCACGGCGATCCGCTTGCTCCGCGACGGTCGTCTGCCACGACACCCAGGAATTCTCGTCGCCGCCGGTGGCGCCACGTTCTTCTCCGTCTGGGCGATGTATGCCTCAGGCTGGGAGGCGCTGGGCTGGGGTGCGGTACTGATCGCCGTCGGCTGGCCATTGCATATTCTGTCACGGCGCATGGCCCGCGCCGCCGCCCTCGCTTCTGCTCCGACCTGACCCATGCCTCGCGATCCCAGATACGACATTCTCTTCGAGCCCGTCAAGATCGGGCCCGTCACCGCACGCAACCGGTTCTTTCAGGTACCGCACTGCAACGGCATGGGCCACCAGATGCCGGCGGCGCACGCGGCCATGCGCGAAGCAAAGGCGGAAGGCGGGTGGGCGGTGGTCTCCACCGAGGAATGTGAGATCCACCCCAGTGGCGATGTGACGCCGTATGTCGAAGCCAGGCTCTGGGACGATGCGGACATTCCGGCGCTGGCGATGATGTGTGATCGTGTGCACGCACACGGATCGCTGGCCGCGGTCGAGCTGACGCACAACGGACCGACATCGAGCAACCTGTACTCGCGCGAAGTGGCGCTTGCACCATCGCATCAGCCGCTCAAGTACGGCTACCCGCATCAGGCGCGGGCGATGACGAAGCATGACATCCGGGAGTATCGGCGCTGGCATCGGGAGGCAGCGGTGCGCGGGCGCACGGCCGGCTTCGACCTGATCTACGTCTATGCGGGACACGATCTGAGTCTCGCGATGCACTTCCTGCAGCGGCGGCGCAATCAGCGAACCGATGAATACGGCGGCTCGCTCGAGAATCGTGTGCGACTCTTCCGCGAGATCATCGAGGACACGAAGGAGGCCGTCGGC
>JANNVN010000264.1:0-6043 GCA_031414435.1 Gemmatimonadaceae bacterium | reverse complement strand
CCAGAGCGGGAAACGGGACTCGAACCCGCGACCCCAACCTTGGCAAGGTTGTGCTCTACCAACTGAGCTATTCCCGCACAGCAGAAAGTATAGGCAGATCAGCGAATCACGACAAGCGCTCGCCGCTCAGGTATCGCTCGTCGTTGCAGGACGCGTGAGCCAACAGATGGTGGCTGCGAGCAGTCCGGCCAGCGCCGCGTCGCCGCCGTTCGCGATCGCCCGGCCGTCGGCATCCACGAATTCCGCGGCCAGTCCGCCGTCGAGCGGCGCGCGACGCAGCCACTCCAGAACGGCCACGTGATCCGGGCCACAAAGTCGCGCGAGCACGGTCGCGAGCGATGTGGTCGGCGCTGCAAGCGCACGCGCCGCCCGTTTGAACACTGCGTCGTCGGCGTCGATCGCACCGTACATCGGCAGCCAGAGGAGCGACCCGACGGTGTCGTCTTCGCGCGACACCGCACCGGCCAGATCGATTGCAGTACAGAGCGATTTCTTGCCGCCCTCCGTGCGTTCGAAACTGCGCTGCAGCGCGGCGCGCACCGCCTCGCCGTCGGGCACATCGCGCGCGGTCTCTTCATCGAGGGTCCGCCGCAGGATATCGAGTGCCACAGCCGCGACACCGTTGGCGTGCGCCGTGTAGGCGAAGGGCGGCACTGCCCCCGAGGGAGCTATTTCCGTCGAATACAGCGCGAGCTCACCGTGCCGCCGCTCGGCCAGTTCATCATTGACCAGATACAGCGTGTCCGCCAGGACCGGGTCATCCACGATCTGTTCGTCTTTCGCCTCGGAGGCATACCGGTCGACCGCCAGCACGTAAGCAGCCGCGCCCTCGAGCGAAAACGCCGGCTCGAACATCGTCCCATCGAAGTAGTGCGTGCCGCGTCCCGGTGCGTATCCGTGAAGCTCACACATGCGCAGCAACAGCTCGCGAGCCAGCCCGGGATCAGCGAGTTGCACCGCCGGGAGGGTCATCATCAAGGCGTCCCATTCGCGCATCGTCACGCCGGCGGCGTGCCAAGGAACGCGGGTCCGCATGAGATAGAAGTGCGCATCATCCAACGCTCTGCCGACCGCGTAGAAATACGCGAACAACAGATTCTGATTGACCAGCCGGTCGAGCGATTCGCTTCCGGTTGACTGTTGCAGTGCCGTGAGTGCATCGCGCGTGGACGCCAACAGCCACTGCCAACCGCGACGCCGCATGGCGGCCGAGGTCGCGATGGCGCCGTCGCGCTCCGGACCTGCTGCGAGATAAAACGCCAGTTCGTCGCGCGCCCCAGGTGCGATGACGACGGTGCGCGCGAGCCGCGACGCGCCGTCGGCCGTGGCACTGACCTCGCCGTTCCCGTCGGCTGCCAGGGCGAACGCGGCGAGTCCCGGCGTCACGCCGGGATCAAGCACCACGACGCCGTCAGCAACCGCGCCCTGCAAGCGCCCGGCGGCCAACCGTGCCTGACGAACCCGTGGGACCAGTGCTCCGCCGTTCCCTTCCAGCGCAAGCGTGACCGTTCGCGGCTTCGTCCCCCGATTCTCGATCGCAAAGGTGTAGACGGCGCCCGCCATGTCCGCATCGCGTCCGAACGGGCAGAACACCATCCCGCGAATCAGCAGCGAGCCGACCGTACAGGTGAAGGTCGGCAGCCACCCGAGCGCCCGTTCCCAGGCCATGCCGCCGGCACCGAGCACGACCGGTTCACCATCGACGACCATGGTCGGCCGGAGCAGCGGCGCGTCGGACTCCGTCCCCGTGCTCGCCGCAACGAACTCGAGGGCCGCGCGGGCTCCGCGATGGAGGACGCTCATCCGGTGAATCGCCCCGGTGGCCGGGTGGATGCACGGGAGTGCCAACCAGTGATTGCCGGTCAACTGCCAAGGAATACCAGGGAGCGGAATGCGGTCCATGCGGTGGACGAGAGTAAATTGGATGCTGTGCGTTCGACGGGCTGGCTGGCCACACCGGTGGCACCTCGTTCGAGCGGATCGATCCCCTGGACCGAACCATTGCCCGAGCTAGTTCAACTTACGCGACTGGGTGCACGCGTGTGCACGCACCTGACCGCGATCGCCCTCGCTGCTGCCGCGCTGTCGGCTCAGTCGGTCCGCGGCCTTGGCGACGACGCGCTGACGGCGCCGCGTGGCGCGATTCGCGTCCAGTTCAGCACCGCGATCACCGACTTCAGCCAACGCTACGGCAGAGGCACAATCGGCCGTGCTGACGGCTCGCTGGAGCCGCTGTTCGCAGACTTCTCCGCCGACACACTCGGCATACGGCAGTTCCCGGGGCTGACACCGGTCCAGAACGCAATTCGCTCGCTCACCGGAAATCCGGCATTCACCCTGAGTCTTGGGAAATCGGTCCTGACCTCGAGCGTCCGCGTGCAGACAACGCCAATCGCGCTCGAGGCAGGGCTCTCGAATCGCCTCTCGATCGGTGTCATGGTCCCGATCGTCTCGGCGCGCCACCAAGTGCAGTTCAACGTGAACCCTGACAGCTCCAGGGGCACCGTGAGCATCAATCCAGGTCGGGCCTTGGACACTGCCGCGACCACCAATGCGCTGCTGGTAACCCAGCTCACGGCCGCGCGCACACAACTCACCGCGCTGCTTGCGTCGTGCGTCGCGAACCCGAGCTCGAACACCACCTGCCCGGCAGTGATTGCGACGGCACCGGCACTCACCTCAAATGCACAGGCGTTCGCCGACGGAATCGTTGCCGTGTATGGAACGAGCCGCACGAACGGCTCGCTCTTTGTGCCACTTGCCGGAAGTGCAGCGGACTCCGCGATCCAGAACCGTATCGCCGCTTTCCGCACGCAGTTCACACAGCTGGGGATCACAGCGCTGGCACCATCAACGACAGGTCCCTCGCGTCCCGTCGCGGCGGTCACTCCCGATGGGTTGCAACGCGTCGTGCAGGATTCGCTGCCGGGATTGCTCGCGGCCCGACTTGGCACGATCACGCGGCAAGGCCTTGGTGACATCGAGGTGGCCGTCAAGCTGCGACTCTTCGACTCATTCGGAACGCGATCGGACACCACACGCTTCCTGCCGAGGGGCTTGAACCTCCGGCAGAGCTTCGCCGGCGCGTACCGCTTCGGGACAGGGACGATCGATCAGCCGGACGACTTGCTCGACGTCGGCACCGGCGACGGGCAGAACGACATCGAAGTGAGGTCGTTCACCGATGTGGTCTATGGCCGGAAGTTCTTTGCCTCTCTCATCGCCCGTTACACCGTACAGCTCGCGGATCAACAGGTGCGCCGGATCACCGATCGACCGGAGGAGGTTTTCGTGCCGTCGTATCGCGAACGACTCGTTGCGCGGAACCTTGGGGATCAGCTCGAACTTGAATTCACGCCGCGCTGGATTCTGAGCGACTTCTTCTCCGTTGGTGCGCAGTATCTGATTCGGCGGAAGGCGGAAGACCGGTTCGTTGGAGCGTTCACCGTCCCGCCCGCAGAGTCCGGACTCCCCACCGCCGTGACGCTCGACGCCAGCACGCTGCGGTTTGAGACAGCAGCCACCGAACAGCGCGTCGGTTTTGGGCTCACGTTCTCCAGTCTGGCAGCGCACGCGCGCGGCAAGGCATCACTGCCGATCGAAGTGCAGTACTTCAACTCGCGCACCGTGACGGGCAGTGGAGGCGCCGTGCCGCGACTCTCCATCCATCAGCTGCAAGTCCGACTCTACCCACGCGGCTGAAGCGCCGTGTCGGCTCAGCGGCGCTTGACCGCTCGGGCAGGCACTGGGCGCGTGGGCACGGCAACGCCGCGCAGCAGCTCGTCGGCATGCGCTCTGCCCACCGCACTGGTTGGGTCACCTCCGAGCATGCGGGCCACTTCCAGCACGCGCTCATCACCAGTCACGACGCGAACATCCGCGGACGTGACCCCATCGGCGGTGCCCTTCTCGACGACGATATGGTGGTGAGCGCGGGCCGCCAGCTGGGGCAAGTGCGTGATTGCGAACACCTGATGCCGCGCCGCGAGCTCGCGCAGCGCCTCGCCGACTTGCTGTCCAACGCGTCCTCCAATGCCAGCATCGATTTCGTCGAAGACCAGCGTGGGGACTGTTCCCTGCGTGGCCTGCGTGCTCGCGAGCGCCAGCATGACGCGCGACAGCTCACCACCGCTCGCGACTCGCGCCAGCGGGCGGGCGTCGTGCCCAGCATTCAGCGCGACGCGGAACTCGACGTCCTCACTGCCAGACGGTCCCGGTTCGTCCCGCGGCGGCAGCGCAACCAGAAAACGCCCCTCCGGCAGCCCAAGGGCGGGCAGTTGCAGCGACACCGCGTCAGCCAGCCGTGCGGCATTCATCCGCCGCAGTCGTGTGAGTTCCGACGCGGCGGTGCTGAACGCCACCTGCGCCGAGTGCAGCTCCTCGTGCAGCCTCCGAAGATCGATCTCCGCGTCATCGACCAGGCGGAGTGCGTCGCGCGCGGCGACCGCTTCCGCGAGCACATCGTTCAGTGTCGGCCCGTACTTCTTCAACAGCCGAAAGACCACATCGCGGCGTTGCTGCGCCTCCAGCAGACGCTCCGGATCCAGCTCGACGCCGGAAGCGTATGTCGCGCTATCGCGCGCGAGTTCATCGAGCGCATAGACGGCTTCGTCAGCCAGTTGCGCCAGCCGATCCGCACCGCCGTCGATGCGGCGGAGTTGCGCCAGCAGTCGCTGGATGCCGCCGAGTTCCTGCACCAGGCCGGTCGAACCATCGTCCGTACCATCGAGCCGTCTCGCCACCTGCTCCGCCAGGGCGCGTAGCTCATCGGCGTGCTCAAGTCGCCGTAGCTCGTCCTGCAAGCGCTCATCCTCGCCAGCGACAAGCTGTGCACTCTCGATTTCTTCGGCAACATGACGGAGGTAATCAGCGCGCGACTCCGCCTCTCGCTGCCGTGCACTGCGCTCGCTGATCGCCGCGCGCGCCGCCAGCACTGCAGCGTGCCGCACCGCGACTTCGCGGGCAAGTGGCAGCGCGCCCGCCGCGAGATCGAGCCAACGACGTTGTGATGCGCCATCGAGCAGTGTGTGCGCCTCGTGTTGACCATGCACGGTGACCAGCATGCGCCCAATCTCGCCGAGGATCGTCGCGGTCACTGGTGTGCCGTTGATCCAGGCGCGTGCCCGGCCAGGTGCGATCTCACGCTTCAGCACGAGTGTCCCCTGCTCGTACTCGAGGCCACGATCGTCAAGTGCGTCCAGCACATCCCGACGATCAGATACATCGAAGATTCCTTCGACCGTGGCGCGCTCGGCGCCGGTGCGCACGATGTCTGCGCTCGCACGATCGCCAAGCAGCACGGTCAATGCGCCGACAACGATCGACTTGCCTGCACCCGTTTCGCCGCTCAATACGTTGAACGCGGGTGCCAACGGCAACGTCACCTGACGAATGATGGCAAGGTCGCGGATTCTGAGTTCGCGCAGCATGGCCGCTCTCAGTCGCGATCCGCGAGACCACCCCACCCGAGCTTCTCGCGCAGCTTCGCAAAGAAGCCATCCTCGTCCGCGTCCACCCGCGCCACCAGAATCGGGTCCGGCGACCGCCGCACGTGCAGCGTCTCGCCGGCACTGAACGTCGCACCGACCTGCCCATCCACCGTGATCAGCAACTCGGTGGCCTCGCGCATCACCTCGAGCGTGAGCAGCGCGGTCGGCGGCAGCACCAGCGGCCGCATGGCGAGCGTGTGCGGCGAGACCGGCGTCAGCAGAATGGAATCAACCGTCGGCACGATCACCGGACCGCCGGCGGAAAGCGAGTACGCCGTCGATCCCGTCGGCGTCGCTGCGATCACGCCGTCCGCGGCATAGCGCGCGACCTCTCGCCCATCGACACTCGCGCGCAGTTGAATGACACGCGCAAAGCCGCCCTTGTGGAGCACGACATCGTTCACCGCGCGCGAGCGGTAGTGCTCCCGACCGGCCGCATCGATCACCCAGGCATCGAGCACCATGCGGGGTTCGACCGCATAGTCGCCTTTCGCCAAGGTATGCAGGCTCTGGGCGAGATGATCCCGCGTCCCGGAGGTCAGGAAGCCAAGTCG
>JANNVN010000263.1:0-4319 GCA_031414435.1 Gemmatimonadaceae bacterium | reverse complement strand
GGTGATCAGCATGGCGCGCAGCACCCCGGGCAGCGCGTCGAGTGAGTTCTTTTTCGTCATCAATGATCAGCCCGTCCGTGTGGCGAATGCCGGACTTGTCGTTCGATTCGTGCGCGATCGGCGGCAGTCGCTTGCTCGAATCACTGTCGATGCCACCCTGAATGACTTCGATCTGCGGCTGCTGCGCCGCCGGAAGCTGGTTCTGGAGTGTCACGGCACGATAGAACGAGCCCCCGTCATACCGGTGTTCGTCCACGTACCGCAGAAAGTTCGCGACCGTGACAGGTGCTTTGTCCGGAGCGAGCGCCACGTCGATTGTCCCCGAGTCGGTCACGATGCGAACGCGGACCGGCGACTGCGCGGTCAGCGATGCCGGCATCATCACCGCCGCGACCGCTGCGGCGATGATGATCCCACGACGGACCGCGCTCACCTGTCAAACCAGGTTGCGATGTTCTGCTGTGGCACCGGGTTCGGCGTATTCGGGTTGGACGTGATTTCTTCGTTGCGATACAGCAGGCGTCGGACCAGCCCACCGACCAGCGCCCCCTGCGGCACCTGCAGCGTGGGATACTCGCTCCCGGCCGGACCGCTCCGCCGCCATTGCACCCATGCCTCGAGCGGGCGCATGAAGAGATCGAGATACTGCTGCCGATTCAGTTCGAGGCGGAAGTTCGAGGTTGTCAACGCGGGCAAGGCAGCGATGAACGCATCGATCGCCGGTGTGGCAACACCGAGGGCACTCATGGACTCGCGGACACCCGTGCGATACCGCGCATCGGCCGCCGAGAGTCCACCGGTCCAGTAGCCACGTGCAATCGCTTCGGCCTCGAGCAGCTGCTGCTCGGAAAGGGAGAAGGACACTTCCGGCAGATCAGCGCGCAGCAGCCCGAGATTCACCAGTGAGGCCGTCGGCGTGAACGGCTCGACGGTGTTCAGCGAAACAAACTGGCCTGGCGCTGCGGCGGGGCCCGGCTGATAGAAGATCGGCAGCCGCGGATCGCTGAACGGCAGCAACTCGGCAAACAGCACGTTCGAGGCGTACCAGTCCTGCTGCACGCCACCGCGGAAGATCTGCGTGAACGAGAAGCGCGGGTTCTGCCGGCCAGCCTGGTTGGTGTACTGCACCTTCATCTCTTCGGCACGTGCCGAGATCATCGGCAGCCCTTGCATCGGGCCGATCTGTGCCGCCTTCGATGGATCGGCATCCACCATCGTCATCAGGATGCGGAACTTGAGCGAATTGGCGAAGCGACGCCACTTCGCCATGTCGCCGCCGTAGTACAGATCATTCGGCGCACCGATCCTGTTCGAGTTCGCGTCGATGACGGCGATTGCCGAGTCGAGCAGTGCCAGCGTGCCGTTGAGCACCACCTGCTGCGTGTCGAACTTCGGGTTGTCGACCGTCCCTGTGGCGGCCTCGGTGAAAGGGATGTCGCCCCAGAGGTACGTGGTCTGCGAGTACACGAACGCCGTGTAGATCTTGAGCTGCGCGATGCTGTTGTTCGGCCGCGGCGTCTTCGCCTCGGCCTCCTTGGTTGCAATGATCAGGTTTTTCAGCACGTCGGTGTAGATCGAGCCCCACGCGCTGCGCACACGCGTCTGGTCATACTGTGCCTGCGCCAGCCCCCACCGGGCTCCGGACGCCCACATCTGCGTCGAGAGCGCGACGGGCCACGTCAGCTCGCCGACCCGCAGCAGCGAGAACTTCAGCGCTGCGCCAGAGAACAGCTGGGCCGCATCGGCGGTGGTGGAGCGATTGGGATCGACGTTCAGGGTGCCGTCCTGAAAACAGCCGACCAGCGAAAGCGTCATCGCACTGATCACAGTGCGGCGAACGAACTGAGTTGATATGAGTCGCATGAGTCAGTGCCTCAGAAGACGAGCCGAAGGTTCAAACCGAAAGTCCGGGTGGACGGCAGCACATTGCGTTCAATGCCCTCGCCGATCAGGCCAGTTCCCAACACGTTGGCCTCGGGATCGACGTGCGGCACCTTACTCGAGATCAGCCACAGGTTCCGGCCTTCGAAGGACCAGACACCCGACGCGGCACCGAGCTTCGCCACCCACCGTTCCGGAATGCGGAACGAGAGTGACGCTTCACGCAGCTTGGCGAAGGAAGCATCGAAGATGTTGTTTTCGGGGCTGATCGAGTTGTCGAGGTTACCCCAGTACTGCTGCACCGACGCCACCTGCACGTCGTTCGGGCGGGTGGTGCCGTCAGGATTGCGAATCACGCCATCCTGAATGAAGCGGTCACGGTTTGCCGTTTCGGCGGCCAGGCCGCTCGAGCGGAGCTGTGAAGTGGTCTGCGAGAGGAACACACCACCCTTGCGCACATCGACCAGGAACGAGAGTGCCACGCGCTTCCAGCTGACCGTGTTCGTGACACCACCGGTCCAGTCCGGGAAGATGTTGCCGAAGAGCTTGCGACCACCCTGAATGCGCAGACCATTCGCCGGATTGATCAGGTACTTGCCGGTGACAGAGTCGCGGGCGAAACCGACGCCCTGAATGTTGAACGTGGTGCCCGGGCGAGCGGCAACGAAGATTCCGAAGCCATCGCCCGACGTCACCACGAACTCGCTCAGCCCTGGCGCCAGCTTGTCGACGACGTTCCGGTTGCGGTTGTAGTTCATGCCGACGTCCCATCGCAATCCATCCGGCTTCGCCGTGGCGATTGGTACTGCGGTGACCTGCAGTTCGACGCCCTTGTTGGAGATCTGGCCCACATTCAGCCGCCGCGCCGAGAAGCCCGACGACTGCGGCACCGCGATCGAGACGATCTGATCGTAGTTTCGCGACTGGTAGTAGGTCGCGTCGAAGCCGAGGCGATCATTCAGGAACCGGGTCTCGGTGCCGAACTCCACCGAGTTCTGTCGCTGCGGGCGAAGGTTCGACGGGGGAATGACATTGGTGGCCGCAAACGCTGAGGCACCGTTGAACGGGAGCTGCTGATTGAAGGTGTAGATGTCGGTCTGCTGGGTCAGCGGCGTGTAGGTGAACGCAAGCTGATAGGGGTCTTCATCTGATCCAACGTTGGCCCAGTTCGCGCGCAGCTTGAGGAAACTGACGCGTCCCTTGTCGAAGATCTTTGAGCTCCGGAAAGCGTCAGAAACGACGAAGCCGGACGACACCGACGGGTAGAAGTACGAGTTGTTGTTCGTCGGCAGCGTCGAGCTCCAGTCGTTTCTTCCGGTCACGTTGAGGAAGAGGTACTCGCGCCAGGCGAGCCCAACATCGCTATAGACGCCGAATAGCTGCCGCTCACTGCGGAAGTTCGTCGCAGCATTCACGAGCGCGTTCGCTTGTGTGTAGAGCCCATCGATGTTGAGCCCCTGGCTGAACACACGCTGACGACGGAAGGTGCGCTTGTTGAAGTTGTGGCCGACGATGGTCTTCATTGCCAGATCGCCCGTGAGCTGCCGCTGCACGGTGCCGATCACGTCCGTGTTGAGTTCGCGCTCATTCAGATCCTGCGTATCGAACTCACCATCGAGGCGGCCACGCGTACCCTTGCGGGTGATGAACCGCCGGCTTTCGCCGGCAAGGTCGGTACCGGCACGAAACGAGACGTTGAACCAGCTCAGTGCATCGTAAGACAGGTTGACATTGCCGTAGAGGCGATCGACCGCGTTATCGAGGCCGTTGTTGTCGGTCACCCAGTAGGGGTTGTTCGATGTACCGGTGCCGTCGATCGAACCGGCAATGCCACTCGCCGTGACCCGATTGTCACGCAGGAACTCCGTCGACAGCGTGCGCGGAAGGCTGGACAACAGCTGGATCGGAATGCTCGCTGTGTTCTGGCCCTGCTGTGCGCGCCCATCCGACGTCGTACGCACGTAGTTCGCCGCGACCCGGGCGCTGAACTTCGGGGTGAACCGTTGCCCGGCATTGAGCGCGATGGTGTAGCGCGCGAGTTCGGAACCGGGCACGATGCCGGTCTGCCCGAGCCAGGTACCGCTCAGACGATAGTCACTCAGCTCCGTGCCGCCGGCGACTGCCAGCGACTGTACGTTGGTTGCGCCCGTGCGGAAGAAGTCGGACACGTTGTTCGGATTGGCCTGCAGCGTCACCGTCTGGTTGAGCAGGTTCGGCTCCTGTTGCCCACTGATGCGCGGGCCCCAGCCGTTGGCCAGATCCTTGTTGTAGACGCCAAGGTTTCCTTGCGCGTATTCGTTCTGCAGATCGAAGAGTCGGAACACCTGATCCGTGCGTACCGACGTGTTGTACGTGATCGTCGGCTTGCGGCCGGCGCGGCCACGCTTGGTGGTGACCACGATCACGCCATTCCGCGCCCGCGATCCGTACAGTGCCGA
>JANNVN010000262.1:0-2288 GCA_031414435.1 Gemmatimonadaceae bacterium | reverse complement strand
TCGATCGGATGGTCGCCATTGGCGGCACCGTGCCGTCCACGCCGCCGGGCCCTGGCGTCGATCCCGGCGAATGAGCCACGACACCGGTGTGATCGACGCGTTCGGTTTTCCAATCCACGGTGCCGCACTCAGCACGGTGATCCGGGCGGCGCTGATCGAAGACCGCGCGTTTGACGATGTGACGACGCTGGCCACGATTCCGGCCGACGCGGTGTCGAGCGCGGTACTCGCGGCCCGGAAGCCGGGTGTGGTGTGCGGTGGCCCGCTGGCGATCGAGGCGTTCAGTCAGCTGTCGCCACATGTGCGTGTCGAGACGGTGCGCGCCGACGGATCGCTGGTGCAACCCGGTGACGCAGTGCTGCGCATCACCGGCCCGTCGCGCGCGCTGCTGCAGGCCGAGCGGGTGGCGCTCAACTACATGATGCATCTCTCGGGCGTCGCAACACTGACGCAGACCTTCGTGCAGGCCATCGCTGGCACCAACGCGAAGATTCTCGACACGCGCAAGACCACACCGGGGTTGCGACAGCTCGAGAAGTACGCCGTGCGCTGCGGCGGCGGCAGGAATCATCGCATGGATCTGGCCTCGATGGCGATGCTCAAGGACAACCATCTGGCGGCTGTTGGCGGTGACATCATCGCGGCTGTCGCTGCGGTGCGTGCGACGGCGCCATCAACGCTCTGGGTCGAAGTGGAAGCGGATCGCCGTGAGCAGGTCGAGCGTGCGCTCGCCGCCGGCGCGAACGTGATCATGCTCGACAACATGTCGCTCGAGTCGATGCGTGAGTGCGTGGCACTGGTCAACGGCGCCGCCATCGTCGAAGCCAGCGGTGGCGTGACGCTCGATCGGGTTCGCGCGATCGCCGAAACGGGGGTGGACTGGATCAGTGTCGGTGCGCTGACACACTCGGCGCCGGCGCTGGATCTGGGGCTGGATTTTCAGGCGTAGTCCCAGCCCACGGCGGACCCGAGGGATCCTCCGGCCCAGTGGCATGAACGGTCCGTGACCTTGGGCCAAATCGAGGCGTCTGGTTCTGACGGTACGTGGGCAGCCTCTGCCCGCTCGACGGGCTCCATCCTGCCGCCGCCGCCCCCCGACCCGGATACGTCAATGCGCCGCATCGCCGCCTTCGCCGCTGCCATCGCGGCACTCGCCACGGCCCCAGTGGGCGCACAGAATCTGCTCGCTGACGGCAGCTTCGAGAATCCGGCGCTGGCGAGTTCGGCGACATTCTCGACGATCATGAACGGGTCGGCATTCGGGGCATGGACCGTGACCAGCGGCTCGATCGATCTGATTCGGACATACTGGGCGCCGGCTGATGGCTTCCAGAGCATCGATCTCAATGGAGCATCGCCTGGTACCATCGCGCAGACCGTCGCGACCACGTCGGGCAGCAGCTACCGCCTGCGATTCTCACTCGCGGGCAATCCGGACAACACCTTCGACAAGGTGATGCGGGTCTGGTGGGGCACGCAGGACCTCGGCCTCGTCACGTTCACGCAGGCCGGAAGGACGCGAACCAACATGGGTTGGCAGACGGTCACCTTCGCGACCCTGATCGCCAGCGGCCCGGCGACGACGCTGCGATTCGAAGGCCGAGGCGCGACGCACTGGGGTGCAGCGCTCGACAACATCGAAGTCACCCTGAACGTCGTGCCAGAGCCGGCCGCCGCACTGCTGCTTGCGACTGGTCTGTTCGGCTGCGCGCTGCTGGCGGTGGCGCGCCTCCACTGGAGGCAGGTCCGCACCGTCGCTGTGACTGCGTGCCAGCCGCACCGGTCCGGCGCCGACGTTCCGTAACGAACGTCAGGCCTGACCAGCCGCCGACGTTCGTTCAGCGCGCGACGACTTCCGGTTCCTCCGCCAGGCGCATCGGCACCTGCGGCTCTCGCTTCACCTCGAGCGGGACTTCCAGCACCGAGTCGGTCACGAATGCGGCGCCCGCACTTCGCAAGTCGGCGGCAATCGCGCGACGCGTGGCGTCCTGCGGGCTCTGCAGGTTCTCGCGCTGCTCCTTGAAGCGACGGCCGCTTTGTACGCAGAACAGATCGCAGAGGTTCAACTCGCGCTCGATCGCCTCGAGGCCACGTTCGCGGATCATGCGCTGCGAGCGACTCAGGACACACGCGCGCGCAAATAGCTCGATCGCCATGTTCGACAGGCGTTCGACCAGCATCTGCCGGTCGATCAGCTGCTTCTTGTGTGCGACGATCGCGGCGTCGGTCGCGCTGCGCAGTTCGGCGACGTGTTTCTCGAAGTACTTCCGGTGCGGCTGCAGACGGGC
>JANNVN010000261.1:0-20746 GCA_031414435.1 Gemmatimonadaceae bacterium | reverse complement strand
GGGGGTGTTGTGGGCCCCCCCCCCCCCCCCCCCCCCCCCCCCCCACTGGGCGTTTGGCGGTGTTCCCCCCCGGGGGGGGGCCCCTCAACCACCCCCCCACCTCCAAACATTGTGCGCCCCCACCACACTAGTGGCACTGCTCTGACATTTGACACGTGAACGCACACGTGGAGTGCTCGCACGCGGCTCATTCCTCGACCTCAGGGGCGGCGTCGCGCGTGCGTGCGTTCGCGAGAATGACAGCCGCGTTCCGCTGCAACCCCGCCAACTTCGCCCGCTTCATCGGAGACTTGCGAAACGCTGCGGCGAACGACTCCTGATCCAGGACCAGAATGTCCGTCGCCAGCCTCACCGCGTCCTTCCCCGCGATGAAATCGCGCGGAGCGAATGGCGAGCCTGTAGCCAGCTCCTGCGAGAACTTCACGTTCCACGGACATACGGATTGGGAGATGTGTCGGTATAACCGTTTCGAGTTCCCGCTTGCAACGGGCCTGCGAGCGCTGAACCCCGCCGGAGCCTGACTCGGGCCTTGCGTCTCGATGTGGCACCCGCCGCGCGGTCAGTTTGCCGACCGTCCCCGGGCGGCATGCGGGAGAAGGCGGCGCCCGCGGCAGCGGACGGGCCTCGCGCGATTGTTCCCGCACCACCTCTGGCGCTGACCGAGGCCACCCGCCGGTGGACAGCCCTGCTCCGGCGGCTCGTCGAGGTCGACCCGCTCGCGTGTCCCACCGCTGAACGCGAGCGAGGAGCCCGCCTTCGCCCAATCCTCGTGTGTGCAGCACGCTGCGTACGGATCACCATCCCACAGCAATTGCCTCCCGGCATCCACGGCGTCGGCCTCTGTTGCTGGCGCACACGGCTCCCCAAGCGCATACTCAGCAAAGGACGCGCTACCATGCTGCCAGCTGCATCGTGGACAGACGCGGGTCTGTCCCTTTTCAGGCCGATGAGAGTGCGAACGATGCCTTGCACCACGTCTCTGACACGCTGGCGGCTCCTGCTGCTGGCCGCACTACCGGTCAGCCTCGGCGCACAGCGACCGGCGGCGGACGGCGCGAAAGCTGCGCGCGCGACACCTGTGCGGGTCGTCGCCACCACCCGGGTGTCTGCGCGCCGACAGGGGGATCTCAAGGTCAACGACGTCAGTTGGACCTGCAGCGGGTCGCGATGCAGCGCCGTGGCGGTGCCCACGAGCATCAGCACAGTGTGCCGGAACCTCGCATTGGAGGTCGGTGCGCTGCAGAGTGTGATGGTCGCGACTCGCGCCCTGTCCGCCGCCGAGCTGCAGCCGTGTAATGATGTGCCGTCGCTCGCGGAGACGGCCGGCGCAGGTGCCACGCGACTCCCGGCTGCGACGATTGCTGGTGCGGATTCAAGCACACGGCGCCATGCGACGCGGTTGGTCACGGCCGATGATTTCAAGGGCGTCGCGCGTCCTCTGCCGGATGTTCCCGGCCGCGTGAAGGTGCTGCCGCGCACGAAGCCCGCCGACACGCCGCCCGCCGCGACTCCGCCGCCAAGCACGCCGTCGCCGCCGGCCGCCGGTGGTCCGTTCGTGCCGGTGTCAGTGCGCACGCCCCTTTTGACGCTGACCGGGACCGGCGTGGCGGAAGTCGGCTATCGCTTTACTCCCGTGGCCGTCCGCACCGGACAGATTACGCTAACGGGCACCGGCATCGCCGGCGCTCCATCCACGTTCACACCCGTCACGGTGCGCACAGCGCGCATCACGCTCAGCGGGACCGGTCGCGTCGAATGAGTCCGAAGTCCGTGATACGTCCGACCCGACGCCATGTCCTGACTTTCCCATCGCCGAAGGAGAAGTGCAGCGTGCGCCCGACGACTCGACCGCTCTCGATGATCGCCGCAATGGTGCTGTGCGCGGCACCGCTTCGCGCACAGGGCGCGGAGTTCACGTTCACCGTGCCGGTCCGCGTCAGCAACCTGCCGCCCGACAGCAGGCAGGGTGGGGTGAGCTGCACGTTGTTGACCGGGCCTGCCGGCACTCGCGGCTCTGGCGGTACGGTTGGCATTGGTGGCGGAACAGGCCGCTTCACGCTGACCAGCGGTGCGTTCGATGGCGAGGTGACGGTCGAAGCAAACACCAGACCAGGCAACGATCCGGCAACTGTGACTCATTACAGCTGCGCCATCGCATTCTATGCCACTCTGCGCGGCCGTGATCAGCAATTCGCGTACTGGATGAGTGCTGCGCGAGGCCCAGTGCTACCGCTCGCGCCCGGACCGCAGGCACCGAGGGTCGAGGGCGCAATTCGGTGATGCCGCCTACAACCCCTTCGGCACCATCAGACGACTGCACGTGAAGGTGCCACGAACGGTCAGCATCTCCCGCTTCACGTCCGGGTAAGGACCGAGCACGAAGCTGCCGCTCCGCTCGTCGGCGTTGATCGTCACGGACGCCCCGCCGGTGAGTGGATTCACGACCTGGTCGAACATGCGCTTCCCTGCCTGCCGGAACTGCCACGCCTTGGCGGTCTTGCGGGGGCCGAGTATGAAATCCTGCGGATAGGTCGCCGCGCCGGCGTATTGCACGCTGCGGTCCCACGGGTAGCCACCCACCTGCAGCGACAGGATCGCGCTGGTGGGGCCGCCGATCGCAAGTCCGGCGGGACTCATCGCGGTGTTGAACTCGACCGTGTAGGTGCCCCGCCGTGCGTTGCGCGCGCAGCCCTGCAGCCGGAGCGGCGTCGCCACCCGACGCTCAGGCGTGGCCGGGCGGCCGATGGGAACGTAGGGAAAGGCGCCGGCCTGCATCGTCGTGTCGAACGACGCCGAGCGCGTCGCGCCCTTCAGCACGTCGTACGTGACGCGCACGGTCCCCGAGTCCGCCTGCGCATGGGCGAGCACTGGGACCAGCAGGACGATCGCGCATGCAATCTGACGCATCGAGGCCTCGCAACGAATGAGAAGTGGGCAGGTTGATCGCATGCCGTCCTGCAGGTATCCGACCCGGGACACATGCCAATCGCCACCGCGGTGCACAGCGCTGATGATGGACCATACTGTGCGCGAGCGCCGTAAGCCAACGGCGGCGTGACCGGTGGTTGTCGTGACGCACAGCCCATCCGGGCGCGCCGTCTGGCCGGGATGGTATCTTCATCCGATGCGCATCAGCATCGACCCACTCCGCGACTCGCATCCGTCATCGCGATGTGCAGCAGTGGCGCCGAGTGTCCGGCGTGCCGCCAGTCGGCTCGCACGAATCAGCCTTCCGGCCATCACGCTTCTCGTCGCGACACTCGCCGCGCAGCCCCAGGTGGCCCGCATCAGCGGCTCGATCGCGTATCCCAGCGAAGAGGTCCCGGCGATGCAGGTGGTGGCGCGCGCGCGCGCGGACGGCGCGCTGACCATCGTGCGCACGATCCGCGGACAGCGTCGCTACGACATGCGGTTGTCGGCGGGGACGTACGTGGTCTTCGCGGTGCCGATAGCAGCGGATGGAGACCCGAATCTCCGTGGCGCGTACACCACCTATTCGATCTGTGCGCGCGACGTCGCGAAGCGGAATGCGGGACAGTGTGCGACCGGCGCGCTGGTCGATGTCACCGTCGGTCCCGCGGGTGCCGTCAGGAACGTCGATATCGATGACTGGTATATGCCCGCCGAACTGAGCGCGACGCTCGTGGTGGACGGCGCGGAGGACGACGCCGAGGTGGCATTTTCGAGCTATCCGTCGACGGTCGCGGCGCCGAAGACACCGGCCGCTCCTGATTTTGCCTCCGCCCCTCGAGGCACACGACGCTACGAGGCGTCGATCCGGCACGGGGCGTCCGCGGGCGCCCGATTCGCGGGCCGGGTGGCTGTCGCGCGGTGGGGATGCGGTGCCAGCTGCGAACGCTGGGCGCTCGTCGATCTTCGGAGTGGCCGCATCGTCATGCCGGGCGCACCGTTCCAGCCGCTGCGGAGCACCTTCCCCTGCGTCGTGCAACCCGTCGAGTATCGCATCGACAGCCGCTTGCTGCGCGTCCATCGACTGGATGATGCCCGGGTCATCACGCAGCACTTCCTCTGGTCGGAGTCGTCGTCTCGCCTGGTACCGCTGTCGGAAGGGGTGATGCCGGTAGCACAATTCTGCCGGAGCCGCCGCTAAGATTTGCCGATATGTCTGCCGCTCGATTCGGCAGGAGCGTGCGTGCGTCTCGATACCCCTCACCGACAACGGAGAGGTACCGATGCATCAACTCGCGCGTGTGACCATGACGGTGCTGGTGCTGACCGCGTGCACCGGCGAAGCGAAAAACGCGGAACGGAATGGGTCCGGCGCGACGTCTGCTGCCCCCGCTGCGTCGGCGGGTGATGCCAGCGCTCGCTCCGCCACGACTGCCGCCTGCGAGCTGATCACGACGAGCGACCTGTCGACAGTGTTTGCGCCTTTCACCGAAGCCGGTTCTGGAACCGGGCACCTGTGCGCTGAGGCTCACGGGCCTCGTTGGACTTGGAATTACTCGTCGCCGTCGCCGTGCGTAATTGTTGACGTGTTGCGATACTTGAAGTGACGCCAATGCGATGACTCGGTGGGTGCGACCGATCAGCCTTGCATCGTGCATGGCGACGTGGCGTCGTGCGTCAGTGCGGCGATCGTCACACTCCGACACATTCTGATCTGCATGTTCGCCGCAGATCTGAATGTGTCGGCTCCACTGCCTTCCGCTTACGGCAACGTCAATCGTCCGTCGCCGACAAACACCACCGGTGCGGCAGCAACGAATGGCGTCACGTTCCCGCTCCCCGGAATCGGCACGCGCGGCCTCGTCTCGAGTCCAAGTCGGCGCGACTCCGGCGTGATGGTGGCTGGCGATTTGCGCTCCACTGGCCGACGCGGCTCTGGCGTTGCCGCGCGCGACGGGGTGCGAACTGCCGGCAATCGGTAGCCAGCGAACGTGCGCATCCTGCACGCCCCGCCGTCGGCGCCGCCCTCGCCACACCCACAGGGACAGACACCAGCCCTGGACAGATCGACAACGGCCATCCCCGCCGCGATTCCCGGTGGAATGGTGCCCACGATCGAAAGAGATGACCGCGTGCCAGCTCGTGGCAGCATGAGCACACCGCGCGTCACGCCAAGCGCATCGCCAGGCCAGTCCCAGGACTCTCCACTCCAGCGCGTACTCCCCCTGCCATTCGCACTCATGAAATTGTACGCAATCCCGTCGGCCCTTCTGCCGTACACTGTGGCATGACACGTGTACCTCGCCGCCACGCCGGCGCTTGCCTCTGTCCGGCGAACGGGAATCGTGATCGTCGTGTCCAGAACGCCACGAGAAATCGGGATGAACGGAAGTCCGCCGTTGCCGACGAGGCGGTTGTCGGCATCCCAGACTTCACAGCCGAACCCGATAAAAGTCGTGCCCGGCTCGAGGCCACTATAGCTCACCGGCACCACGATATTCACTCCGGCCGCACAGGGGCTGGTGATCAGCAGGGCCGATGCAACTGTCACGACACACGTCAGAGCGGACGGTTTCATGGATGATCTCGGCGAGGTTGTGGGAGGCGGGATCCCAGGCGAGCGGGCGCGGAGCCTCCTCCGCTCCATGAAGTGTATGCCGAGGAGCATGAGATTTCGCAACGTTGCCGCTGAGATCGCTCGCGCGTCGCTGTGACAGCGACCACCCTTCTCCGGACAATCCGCCATCGTCGGGGTCGCCGACATCTCAACGCAACAGGACTTTGGTCACATGATGCTGCTTCGATCCGCCATGCTGCTCAGTGTCTCCGCCGCCGCGCTGGTCGCGCAGGCAGCGACGACTCGTCCAACGACAGCACAGGCCGGGATGGTCCTTGTCGCCGGCACGGACCTGGTTGTCGATTCGATCGGCCTGCAAGCGCTGGAGTTCCTCAGCAGCGTGTCGGCCAACAAGAATCACGTTACTGTTCGGGGGATGCTCATCACCGCCCGAGTCACCAACCGGGGTCGGGAGCGTTGGGCGTCGCGCGGCGAACTGAGCTTCAACATCTTCGCGGGGAAGGAGGCCGACGGGCCCACGGGACGACGTGAGCCGACCGCCGGCGTCTCGGTCGTGCCGGGTGCACCCGGAATCGCGAGTGCGATCCTCGCCCCATTTGGTCCATTCCGCGCCCAAGCGTCCATTCCGGGGAGCCTCGGCCCCGGTGAATCGCGCATCGTGATGGCGCGGGTTTTCAACGCGAACAGGCAGAGCCATACGGTGTTTGAGCGCGACAAGTTCTACACCGTGATCTCGACGATCCGTGCTGCGGGTGAAACCGACGAATCCAACAATCGAAGTGTGCGCGTAGGCCGCGTCGATGTGAATCATCGCGGTCTGCTGGTGCGGTGGGACCCCATCGCTCTTCGATCGGGATCGGATGGCACAGTGCGGGTGAACGCTCCGCCACGGCCGTAGGAGAAGGTCGCTATCCCGGGCCGATCTCGATTGATGCGCGGTAGCGCGCCGCCGACACTTTTCGTTCGACCGAGGGCGCTGGCGTCAGGCGGACGAGGTGCAGCCGGTGTCCGGCAACGGTGGCGTCGAACGGTAACTTCATGCCGTCCGGCGCCCTCGTGCCAATCGACAGAGTCTCGGCAGGACTCCCGCGTTGCGTCACTCGCAATTGTACGGCGGCATGCCCGGCCCAGACGCATTGCACTTCGCGCGGGCAGCGTGAGTCCGTCACGCGCAGCAACTCGATACGGAGCGACGCCGATCGCACCGTGACGGGACTCCCGCGCGTGACAGTGATCGTATCCGTGACTATCGTCGCCTGTGCTGTCAATGTGGTCACCTGCGAGAAGCAGACGATCGTCGCCAGCCCACGCGTTCCGATCGCGCGCCTCGAACTCACAGCTTACCCAGCGCCATCCCGGCCAGCTTCGTCAGATGGGTCACCGTCTCCGCTTCACGCTGCCCGGTCGACGACTCACCCACGGTCAGCCAGCGGCGCGCGCCCTGTTTCACGTTGATGGACAACGACGATCGTTGCGCGCTGCCGAGATTGACCCAGTAGGCGCCGTCGCCGAGCCCGGCGACGTCGACCGGTACTGCTTTGAGGCCCAGACTCATCGCTCCCGTCTTCATCTGTCCGACAGTGCGCTGCGCCGCGTCGCTCGGCGACGTCACCACCATCACGGTGATCGTCATCATATCGCGAAACGATGAGTTGGTGGAGGCAAACGTGCACGACGTCACCGAGTTCTGGTTCGCTTTGCCGACACGATTCCGCGGCACCGGGCCGCTGGTATCGACGATGAATGTGCGGGGCGCGAATTCGGCTGCCAGATCGGCGGTGGTGATGAGCTCGCACGCGTCGCGCGTGGCTGTGCTCGCGCCGCCTGACCCAGCCGTCGCCGCTTCACTCGTTCGCGCCCCGTCCTTCGCCGCTTCCTTGCCTTCGCTGGCACAGGCTCCCAACAGCATCGCCGTCACTGCAGCAGTCATGAGTCGATTCATCGGGGATCTCCGAGAGCGGTGAAGGGCGTGACGTGCGGGATTCGGTTCACGGTCATTTCAGCGATGCAGGTTCAGGTTCGACGCACGTTTGAATGCCGCGCGACGAGCCGGTGACGAATCGGGATGCCGGCTGGAACTGCGACGTTGTCTTCGGATGATAGCAGGAGGCGCGGCTGATCTGGAATCGCTCGGTCACCGGCAGCCCCGCCCGCCCGAGCAGGTATGCTGCGTCGATCTCGATGATCTGCCACTGTCACCGAAATACCCACGACCGTCATCTCAGGGTGCTTTGCTGATCGTCATCTGGCCTCAGGTTCGTCGATACCACCGCCGCATTCCTCTGAAGTCCCCGCAGCTTCGCCCGCTTCATCGGCGACTTGCGGAACACCGCGCTGAACTGCTCCTGATCCAGCGCCAGGATCTCCGTCGCCAGCGTCACCGCGTCTTTGCCATCAAGAAACGCTCTCGCCCGGAACGGCGAATCGTCAGCGAGCACTTGCGCGAACTTCCGGTTCCACGGGCACACACGCTGGGAGATGTGTCGGTATAACCGTTTTGAGATCGCGCTCGGCACGGGTGGCGGGACGCTGCGTCGCCGCATGGGGAGATCTCGCTCCGACAACCGCCGAGGCTCCGGCGCTTGCAAAGTAGAATGCGTATAATCAGATTATACATATGTCGAATCCGACCCGTACCCTGTCCGTCACCGACGCCGCCCGCCGATTCGCCGACGTCGTCAATCGCGCTTTCTACCGGCACGAAACGACCGTCCTGCTGAAGAATGGCGTTCCAGTGGCTTTCGTCGCGCCCATGGCGCCGACCGGCATTCCGGCGGGCGAGTTGGCGCATCGGTGGACAGTATTGCCACGCCTGACGGCCTCGGACGCCGCGAGCTTCGGGGAGGACATTGCCGCCGCGCGCGTCGAACTCGCACCGCCCGCCGATCCGTGGTCCTGAGCGCGTGAGCGTGCTGCTCGACACCGCGGTCCTCCTCGCTGCGGAGCGGGGGACCTTCGACATGCCTGGCTATCTGGCCGCACTCGGCGACGCGCCGGTCGCACTCGCCGCGGTGACCGCGTCCGAGCTCCTGCACGGCGTCGAGCGCGCGCGTGACGCGGCCACCCGGCAGCGCCGAAGCGAGTTCGTGGAAGGGGTGCTGGCGAACGTGCCGGTGATTCCGTTCGGACTGGCCGAGGCGCGAGCGCACGCGCGGATCTGGGCGGAGCTGGCCGCCGCAGGCGTGCTGATCGGCGCTCACGATCTGCAGATCGCTGCGACCGCGCTCGTGGCGGTCAGCGAGGTGGCGACGCTGAACGTCACCGAGTTCGGTCGGGTCCCTGGCATGCTGCTCGCTGAGCTCGCCCCGTTCGTGCGGACCTGATTGAGCCTGGGTGGCTGCGTGACTTCAGTGGATGCGACCGACGTGCAGCGTGAGCTGGCAGCCGTCCGTCGCGGCTTTGAGGCGCTGCCGGAGCGATGCGCCGGTATCGCCATGATGAGGGTTCTCGCGCAAGCAGTGGACGGACGGTTGGGCGGCCCCGCAGCGCGGGAGCTCGCAGCAGCCTCGTGCACGACCTTCTTCACATCGCACGGAACTTGCTCCTCCAACGCTGTGCTGCCGATACGACTCGCTCTCTATATCGGTGGCATTCAGAGAGGCAACCGAGAGTCGCATCTCGACGAGCCACAACGACGAGATCAGGGCCACTACCATACTGATCGATGTGCAGACGAACTTCCGAAAACCAATGATTGACGAGGATTCCGACGCTGCTCATCGGAACGATGCGAACGGTGGCGAGAGACCTTCACGATCCGCGTGTGTCAACGCTTTCGCGCTGGCAACGCGACACAAAGCAGGAAACTCGAAGTGCTCAGCGAACACGAAGCGATCGCAACCGTCGCGGTCAAAGATCTGAAGACCGCTGCTGACTTCTACGATGGCAAGCTCGGGCTCAAGGCAGTTTCGCGAGAAGGCGAAGAAGTCATCGGGTACCGATGCGGTAACTCGGTGCTCAACGTCTATCGATCGGAGTACGCAGGAACCAACAAGGCCAACGCGGAGACCTGGGCCGTTGGCGACGACGTGGCCGGTGTTCTGCTTGCGCTCAAAGCCAAGGGCGTCGTCGTCGAGCACTGCGATTTTCCGGTGATGACGCTCCAGGGCGACGTGCACCTCAGTGGCGACATAAATGTTGCATGGTTCAAGGATCCAGACGGCAACATTCTCAATCTCGTCAGCCGGTAGCAGGCGCCCGCGTGCGGATGACGACCCGCCCGTTCACTCAATCAAGACCCAGGCGATCACAAAGAACGATGTCGCGGCTCCGCGGCGCACGAATTGCCACGCGTCTTCCAGAACACGCCACGGGAAAGCGCCCCCGTTGAGACTCGATCTTCTCCTCCCGCCACTCAGAAGGACTCTGACATGCAATTCATGCTCTTCATGATTCCGAAAGACTACCACACCGCATCGTCCGCAGTGATGCCCGATCCGGGGGCGATCGAAGCGATGACGACGTTCAATGTGTTGCTCCAATCAGCGGGAGTGCTGAGGTCCGTTAACGGCCTGACGCCACCCGCGTCCGGTGTTCGAATCGCGTCCGATGGACGTCACCCGACCGCCAGGCACGGTCCGTTCGTCGACACGACCGAAACGGTCGGCGGTTACTGGATTCTCGAGCTCACGTCGCAACAAGAAGCCATCGATTGGGCGATGCGGTGTCCGGCCTCGGCGGGCGACACGATCGAGGTACGTCAGATCCAAGGTGATTGATCAAGGCGGACCGGATGCCGGCGCCACGGCTCGTATCAGCCGCTCGAGAGAACTGCCGTGGACACCTACGGGGACTCGATGAAGCGGGTTCTGCTCGGCCTCGCTGCGATCGCCCTCCTGCTTGTCGTCGTCGCGCTGCTCCCGTTCACGACATGGCGTACAGGTGAGATCCTACAGCCGGCGTTGCAGTACGAGCCGACGACAGCGGCCAGCGCACGACCATCTCGCATCTGGATCGATGCCGACGCCGCATGCGGCACCGGAGAGCGGCGAGACCCCGACGACTGCCTCGCATTGCTGTCGCTGACCACGGCACGCGACATCGACATCGTCGGCATCTCGACGACGTTCGGCAACGCGCCGATATCGGTGACAGACAGCGTCACACGTGAGTTCGTGCAGCAGTTGCGCTCCGGTACTCGTCCGTCGTTGCGCGTGGCTAAAGGTTGCGGCGCCGCGGCCGCTCGGTGCCTCGCCGACGGCGGCAGCCTCGACGCGCAGGTGGCGTTGGCAAGGGCGCTGCACGCTGGTGTGTTGGAGTATGTGGCGTTGGGGCCGCTGACCAACCTTGCTGCCGTGCTCACGCGCGAGCCTGCACTCGCCAGACGCATCACTCGTGTCATCGCGGTCATGGGTCGCAGGCCCGGTCACCGTTTTCATCTGAGTGAGAATCGCGGTGTCAGTGCGATGCTGTTCGGACACGGGCCGATCTTTCGCGATCTCAATGCCGTCATGGACTCAGCCGCCGTTAAAGCGGTACTCGGATCGGGCGTCTCCATCGTCCTGGTGCCATACGCGGCGGCGCGCCAAGTGTCACTGCATTCGCAAGACCTCGATCGAATCGCCGGCATGGGGGCGGCGGGGCTCTGGGTGTCCGATCGGAGTCGATCGTGGCTCCGGTGGTGGCGTCGCGAGGTCGGTCTCGATGGTTTCTACCCGTTCGACCTGATGGCTGCTGCCTATGTCCGGGACGCCAGACATTTTCGCTGCGCCCGCGTTTCGGCGTGGGTGGGCGACGACGCGCAGTTCGGCTGGTTCAGTGGTGGCCCCGCGCTGCTGGTCTCGCAGGCGCCTCATCCGCTTGTGCCATCCGCGCTGACGACCGATGTGCAATACTGCGACGTAGTCGACGTCACGACCGACGAGCTGTTCCAGTAATGGGCAAATTCCGCCTCTCACCCCGCCTCGCGTCAATTCAGCCACGGCACCGGACGACCGTTTGAAGATGTCGGCGAGTGCCGGTTCAAGAGGCTGTCAGTCCTGTCGTCGAGCAACACGATCACAGAGCGGGAGCCATCGGTGCTTGGGGCGCCACTCCCAGGCGATCGTCTGGGTGCGTCCATCTTCGCTGAACTCAATCTGCGGGCGCTCACGGTCACCGGTCATGCTCCAGACACGTCGGACAACGAGAACGTCGTAATGGCGGTAGAATCCGTGATTTTCGAAAGTGCGCGCGTTGTGATGGCCGGTCATGGCATCAACCCCCATCACACTGAGCGTGTCGAAAGGCTTGCCGCCGATCACCGCGCGTTCGTCCTGAATGAGGAAATACTCCCCCGTGTGCCACTTGCCGGTATGAGCGCTGATCCAGAGTTCGCCTGCGCTTCTCGGATCTTCGACGGGCTGATTCGAACTGCCGTACGACTGCCCCTCGGCGCGCCATTCGCCGAGGAACACGTTGAACGCCTGATGCGTGTGGTCGCGCACAGGGGTGACCTCACTCTTGCTTTGGGACACCGCGTCTCCTCGTTGCGTCTGTGATTGCCGTCGACCGCGCGCGATCGGTTCCAGCCTAGGTGTAGCGCGGGTCGTCGGCCGACGGCCCATACAACGCCGGCACGGTTGCCCCCAAGAGTCGCAAATAGACGGTCAGCTGTCCTCGGTGATGCGCGAGGTGCGCGAACGTATCGCTGATCATGTCCACGCGTGAGGCGATACTTACCACGTCGCCGTGCGCCTTCAGCGTCCACGTGGTCTCGAGCGCTGCGTCGGTCGTGCCCGCCAGCGCTGCGCGCGCCGCCGCCGCCGCCGCATCGAGCGCGGCCAACCACGCGGTTTGGGTGTGCGTCGCGGGAGGTGCATGCTGCGGAGACACGGGCGCGACGTCGAATTCATCTGCTGTGAGCATCATTGCCACCCACGAGGGCATCGACGCGATCATCCCGACGAGTTGGCCCAACGCCATCGACTTTGCATGCGGCTTCCATGCGCCCTGGCCCTCGGGGACTTGGATCAACGCGCGGCATGTGCGCTCGACTTCGCGCTCGAGTACGCAGAGATACATCGTCGTAAGCATCATCGGGCAAAGCACCGGCTTGAGGAGGGCGCGAACAACACGCGAGCGCGTGCCGTCCGACGCACGACCTTGGAAGCAGATGTTGTGCCAGCCCAGTCAAAAAGTCCGGGACGATCAGGGGCGTGAGGCCTTCAGGAATCCTGAGGAATGAAGCGATCCTTTTCCTGCCGGCACCGCTGGCGCGGATTGTTACGCCAGCCCAGTAGGCCGCGGTACAATCCCCACCATCCGCTGCAGAACCGTCAGCTGCGCCCGATGCTGGAGCTCATGCTCCTTCGTACCAAGGAGCATCTCGAAGCGGCTCGCTGAGCCGCCGCCAGGAAAGCTGATTCGTTCCGAGAGAAATGCGTCGGAAAGTCCTTCAACCCAACGCGCTGCTCGCTCGCCTTCGATGCGCAGCATGTCGATGATCTCCGCCTTCGACCGGGCAACGCGCTCCTCGGCCGCTGACTTCGCAAGCAATACCGGAAAGTCAAACCCATCGAGGGAAACAAGACGCAGCTCTTCATGCATCAGATGATCGGCTGTCCGGAGCCACGCGATGTGCACCAGCGTTTCGGCGACCGATCGCGTCTCGGGGGTGGCACGGAATGTGTATCTCTCCGCCGGAATATCGCCCGCCATCAGGATCGTGTTCTGTCGAACCGCGCGCATCCCGTGCGCGAGTTGCGGAGTGCCATAGAGACACATGGTTTCTCCTCCTTGGTTTTCGTGATTGAGTGAGAACCGTCAGGCCGCGTCGACGCATGCGATGAACGTTCCGCAGCGCTCGGCGCTATGTCCGAGGCGCCGCGTTGTCCATCGTCGCGCGACGGATCGGAGCGAGCGTCGGCACCGGCTTGGCGGAGAGGAAGTCGCTGATGATCTTGTTGCAAAGATCCGGCTTCTCGACGAGCAGTCCGTGTGACGTGCCGGGGACGACTGCGAGCTCAGCCTGTGGCAGACCCCGATAGAGGATGGCGGAATGCTCCAATCGCACTTCGTCGTCGTCACCCATCATCACCAACGTTCGACACCCGATCCCGGCGAGATCAGCAGTGGTCAACGCTGGTTCGGTCAGATGCATGTGTGCGAGCTTATCGACGACGACGGAGTAGTGATCGATGCCGTCGGGCGACACCTCGCCGTAGCTTGCGGCCATGAATTTCGGCGGCGCGGTGTGCGGGTCAATCACGCCAGGCAGCCATCCGTCGTAGTGAAACACTCCGGCAACGAACACCAGGTGTGAGACGAGATCGGGTCGGCGCAGCGCAACGAGCAGTGCCACGATGGCACCGTCGCTGTAGCCAACCAGCCGTGCCGGGGCCCCGACGACCCGCTCGAGGAAGCGGATCGTGTCCTCGGCCATCAGTTCGAAGGTGATCGGGCCGCTGACGTCAGCGGTATGACCGTGGCCGCGCCGATCCGGCGTGAACGTGCGGAACCGCTCGGCAAACGCCTCGAGGTTCGGACCGAAGGCTCGGGAGTCGGCACCGCCAGGATGTAGCAGCACGAGGGGATCGCCCGTCCCCTTTTCGTCGTACCACGTTCGCACACCGTTCAAGACGACATAGGTCGACATCGTTCTGGTCTCCGCACTCGGAACGATGGGAGCGCTTTCGTCGAGTTATTCGGCGTGCGCGGCGATCCTTCTGCACGAGGGTGGTCGTTTACGCGCGGGGCATCGCCACATTCACCATCCACGGCACACCGAACTTGTCTGTCAGTATCCCGAACGAGGAGGTCCAGAATGCCTTCATCAGTGGCATGGTGATCGTGCCGCCCTCAGCCAGCGCCGCGAAGACACGTTGCCCTTCCGCGTCGTCACCCACCGCGATCGCGAGCGCCATCCCCTTGAACTCAGCGCGCCTTTCACCCATACCGTCATCGGCCATGAGCTCGGTGTCGCCGATGCAGCGGGGCGCGCGCAAGCCGTTACGATCGTCGGCGTGAGCCGGCGAAAGATTCGCGAAGCGGCTCACGCCATCGCCGGCATCCCGTCCAGCAACTTGTCGAGCGTGATCGGATACTCCCGAACGCGCACGCCGGTCGCATTGTAGATCGCGTTGGCCACCGCCGCCGCAACGCCGCAGATGCCAAGTTCGCCAACCCCTTTCGCCTTCATTGGCGATGAATACGCATCCGTCTCGTCGAGGAAGATCACATCCTGGTGCGGCACGTCGGCATGCACCGGCACCTCGTAACCCGCGAGGTCGTGATTCACGAAGAATCCTCGCCGCTTGTCCACCACGAGCTCTTCCATGAGTGCGGCGCCAACGCCCATCGTCATACCGCCGATAACCTGACTTCGAGCCGTCTTGGGATTAAGGATGCGTCCGGCCGCGCACACTGCGAGCATACGACGAACGCGAATCTCGGCCGTCGCGGCGTCTACCCCCACTTCGACAAAGTGTGCGCCAAACGAAGACAGCTCGTTGACCTTTGCAAGGTCACCAAACTCAATGGTGTCTTCAGCGATCAGTTCCTGATCGGCAGCGGCCTGGCCGAGCGGTACGAGCCGAGTGCCGGATCGAACATTCCCATCCGCAAATACGGTATCGGTTCCGGTGATGCCAAGTTTCTGCGTCACGAGGTCCCGCAGCTTCATGCACGCGGCATACACGCCGGCCGTGGACGAGTTCGCGCCCCATTGTCCACCGGACCCGGCCGACACAGGAAACGTCGAGTCACCAAGCTGCACGACGACTTTAGCCGGCGGCACTCCCATCGTTTCGGCAGCAGTCTGCGCAATGATGGTGTAGCTGCCGGTGCCGATGTCTGTCATATCTGTCTCGACGGTCACCACGCCAGCGCGGTTCAAACGAACGCGTGCGGCCGAATTGATCACCGGACTCGGACGAAAGGCCGCAGCAACACCGTGACCGATCAGCCAGCGACCATCGCGCGTCTTGCCCGGCTGTGCGTTCCGCTTCGTCCACTCGAACTTCTCAGCACCCGTTCGAAGGCATTGAATCAGCGAGCGCTGCGTGAATCGGCGTTCGGGATTCTCGGGATCCACTTGCGTATCGTTCTTGATCCGGAACTCGACGGGATCCATTCCAAGCTTCTCGGCGATTTCGTCCATCGCGATCTCGAGCGCCATCAGTCCCGTTGCCTCTCCCGGGGCGCGCATCGCATTCGCCTCCGGAAGGTCCAGCACGGTGAGTCGCGTTGCCGTCATGCGATTCGCACCCGCATAGAGCCGCCGCGACTGCAGCACGGCGCCATCGGCCCCTCCGCTGGGCAAGTCGCCCGACCAGCTCTCATGCCCGATTGCAGTGATGGTGCCATCGCGCATCGCGCCGATGCGAATTCTCTGAATCGTGGCCGGGCGATGTACGGTGTTGTTGAACATCAGCGGCCGCTGCAACGAGACCTTGACCGGCCGGCCGACGGCTTTCGCGCCCAGTGCCGCCAGTAGCGCATCGGTGCGCAGGAAGAGCTTCCCACCGAAGCCGCCGCCGATGTACGGCGAAATGATGCGTACGTTTGCCTTCGGAATTCGCAGCGTCTTTGACAGGTCACTCGCGCACCAGTCGATCATCTGGTTTGACGTCCAAAGCGTGAGCTTGTCATCACTCCATGAGGCAATGGAGGCGTGTGGTTCGATCATCGCATGCGCGTGATCGGGTGTGGCATAGCTCGCGTCCAGCGTCACCTGCGCAGAGGCGAAGGCGCCGGCGAAGTCTCCGACGGCCGTGTCTGATGGTTCACCGCTCAGCGTCGGTGGGCGCGTCGCCGAATTCTTTCCCGCCTCGAGATCGAATGAGCCAATCGCCTTGATGTAGCCAACGCGGACGAGTTGCGCAGCGGCACGCGCCTGTTCGAACGTTTCCGCGATGACCAGTGCGATCGCCTGGTGATAGTGTTCGATCTCCGGGCCGCCGAGGAGCGTCGCGGTATTGCGGTCTGCCTTGTCCAACGGACCTGCAGAATCCGCCGTCACGATGCCCAGCACGCCGGGTGCGGAGCGTGCGCGAGTCAGATTCATGAACGATATGCGACCTTTCGCAATGCTCGAGCCAACGACATAGCCGTACGCCGGAGCGCCGGGCACGTCCGTGCGCTCATATGCGTAGGGCGCCGTGCCGGTCGTTTTCAGCGGTCCGTCGATGCGGTCGATCGACTTACCGACGACTTTCAGCTGATCGATCGGGTTTGTGGTGGCGGGCTTGTCGAATTTCATCGCGTCACCTCCTTCGCCTGCATCAGGACCGAAGCCAGCGTGCGTTCGACGAGTTTCAGCTTGAACCTGTTCGCATCTGTTGGTCTGGCGTCAGCGAACAGTCGCGCCGTGACTGTCTTTGTACCGCTCGGCATCGCCGAGTCAGCGGACTCGACGCGCCATGGTTTGTGCGCTACTCCGCCAACTGCGACGCGACCGGTGCCATCGGGCTGTACGATCACGCCAACGGAAATCAATGCGAATGCATACGACGCGCGATCGCGCACCTTGTGATAGATGTGCGTGCCGCCGATCGGTCGAGGCAACGTTACCGCCGTGATCAATTCGCCAGGCTGGAGGGTCGTCTCGATATGAGGCGTGCTCCCCGGCAGGCGATGCAAGTCCGCAATAGGAAGCCGTCGTGTCGCGCCGTTGGGCCGCACGGTTTCCACAGTTGC
The DNA here is from genome assembly GCA_031414435.1 of Gemmatimonadaceae bacterium. Lineage (GTDB taxonomy): Bacteria > Gemmatimonadota > Gemmatimonadetes > Gemmatimonadales > Gemmatimonadaceae > JACMLX01. Next base: position 3,642 of record JANNVN010000261.1, on the reverse strand, counting down.
GTCGAGCGCGCGCATCGCCACCGCCATGTCGCTCGGATTCGTGGCGATGCACGCATTGCTGCCCCCAACTACCGCCAGATTGCGGCTGAAGCCGGTGATCGCGCTGCACCCGCTGCCTGGTGTACGCTTGTTGCACGGCTGATTGGTGTCGGAGAAATAGGGACAGCGCGTGCGCTGCAGGAGATTTCCCGCAGTGGTGGCCTTGTTCCGGAGCTGTGCCGATGCACCAGAGAGCAGTGCGCGAGACAGCAGGCCGTAGTCCCGACGCACACGTTCGTCGGCGGCCAGGTCGGTGTTGCGCACCAGGGCACCGATGCGCAATCCGCCTTCCGGGGTTGCTTCGATCTTGTCGAGCGAGAGCCCGTTGACGTCGATCAGATGTGTCGGCGCTTCGATCTCGTGCTTCATCAGATCGAGCAGATTCGTCCCGCCGGCGATGAATTTCGCACCCGGATGTCTGACGGCGGCCGTGGCAGCCTCGGCCGGTGTCTTTGCACGCTCGTACACGAAGGGCTTCATGCGCTACTCCGGGCAACGTCAGTGATCGCATCAGCAATGTTCGAATAGGCGGCGCAACGGCAGATGTTGCCGCTCATCCGCTCGCGCAGTTCGCTCGGCGTCAGCGTGGCGCGCGCCATCAGGTCCCCGCTGACGTGACTCGGAACGCCCGCTTTCAGCTCCTCGAGCATCGCGACGGCCGAGCAGATCTGTCCCGGCGTGCAATACCCGCATTGGTAGCCGTCATGCTTGACGAACGCGGCCTGCATCGCATGCATGTTGTTGGGTGCACCGAGCCCTTCTATCGTAGTGATCTGATCGCCTGCGTGCATCACGGCGAGCGTCAGACACGAGTTGATGCGCCGGCCAGCAACGATGACCGTGCACGCGCCGCACTGTCCGTGATCACAACCCTTCTTCGTGCCGTTGAGGTGGAGATGTTCACGAAGTGCGTCGAGCAACGTGGTACGCGTGTCGAGCTCGAGTGCGCGAGAGACACCATTGACGCTGAAGGTGACTTTGGAGGTCGAAGCTGACGCGACTACCGGTTCCGCCGCAACCTCGGCACTGAATGGCAGTTGCGCCGCGGCTGCCGAGACGGCACCGAGCACAAGAAAATCACGTCGGGACAGCTCAAACTCGTCAAAGGCTTCCATGCACGGTCTCCGAACGATATGTAGAGTCGCATCACGCCTGAATGCTCTGGTCGTACCGCGAATGCAGAGCACGCGGAACAGCGCGCGGGGCAATCGCTGGTGCGTCGCGAGTTGATCGGTGGTGCACGCAAGTGTCAGGCCGCACGACAGCGGTCGTCCACGACACGTCGGCTCGCACTGTCGTCAGCGGGCTCGTGCGGGTGGACGCGTGCGTGCGCATTCTCGGCGTCGCCGGCGTCCTGCTGTTCTCGCGACTGCTCACGAATACAGCCATCAACGAAGCTGATCCAGTCGTGATGTCGAACTTCAGTCTCGTGATGATTACAGTGTGGGGCCTTGCGTACATGGGCGCCGCTTCGAGTGGCGCGAACGTCAGGTGGCTGGCCGCAGCGTTTGCGGTGGAGAAGCTGGTCTATGTCGTCGTTTGGGTCATGTGGCATTCGAAGAACAGTGTCGGAAGGCTCGTCACCACGGATCTCTTCGCCGGCGTTTGTTTCAGCATCTATGGGCTGAATGACCTCGTGTTCATGGTCTTCTTTTCCTGGGTCTGCTACGCACTCAGCCGCCATGGGATCACAGAAGACTCTGTCAGGTGACCGCGAAGGGTTCGGTCTGAGCCGCTTGGGTGCGAGCGAACGGAACCGTACCTTATACCGCCGATTGCCCGCGGTAGGAAAGCCAAAGGGGTCACTCCAGCCTGCACGCACAAATTGGACACCGTCCTCGATCAGCCGCTGAGAACAAGCACCCTGTGGAACGTGAACGTCATTCCGGCACCTCGGTCGAGTACCTCACTGATGACACAGCTGCTCAAATGTGGGAGCTTCCTCGAAATCCCGGGCGATTCAGAGTCTCGTCACGATGGCGAGGACCGCGGTGCTGTATGTCACAAAGCGGGGGCGCTTCGCTCCGCAGTGGAGAGCCGTCTACGGTCGGCGATGGAGTATTTCGGGAGTTGGGACTCGTGGTCTATACGCGCATCACGATGCGAGAGCTATACGCGGCCATTCGTCAGCACCACTGCCGCATTCCGCCGCAACACTGCCAGCTTCGCCCGCTTCATCGGCGACTTCCGGAACGCGGTGCAGAACTCCTCCTGATCAAGTGCCAGGATATCCGTCGCCAGCGTCACCGCGTGTTTCCTCGCGATGAACTCCCGCGCCCGGAACGGCGACTCCTCCGCCAGCTCCTACGAAAACTTCGCGTTCCATGGACAGCAGGTCGGGGAGGTGTGTCGGTATAACCGTTTTGAGATCGTCCTCCTGACGGGGCGTCGAACGCGCTCGCCACGCGGCTGCTAATCGGCGGAAGTCACGCGCAACATCAGCGGAGAATCCGCCGCCTGCCTGATCGACGCGACGGCAAGGTCGACGTCCAGCATCGGCCAAAACAGATGATGTGTTGATGGCCACTCCACCGTCGTGATCTGCTCGCTGGTCTCTGTGGGGGACCACGGGAACTCAGCGAAGGGGATATGCAACTGCTCGTTGCCGAGCGGCAGCCAAAGCCCGTGCCGCGAGATGTGGGTGCCCTCAGCGACCGAAGCGGCGGACCGACGCATCACGGATCTCCTCCAGATGACCGCTCGACGCCATCGAGTGTGCCGCAGATCGGTTGCAAACCGGAGTCGTGAACATGCCGTTGGCGCACCGCCGCTACGACGTGCTGCGCACCAGTCCGCGTTTCGCCGCACTCGTGCGTCATCTCGGCCTCGACGGGCGGTGTTCATGTCGCCCACGGGAGCAGGGCCGCGTGAGCCCGCTGATTCGATCTTGCGAGCAGTTCTTTAATGGTGTATTTTTTCTTTACTCATTATCGGCTTGGAGGCGAGATGGCGGTTAACATCAAGAACGAACGGGTCGAACGGCTCCTTGATGAGGTGGCCGCCCTGACCGGCGAGACAAAGACGGAGGCGATTCGCCGGTCGCTCGAAGAGCGGCGGGACCGCCTCGCCCGTCGCGCGGTCGAGGTGAATCCCGCCGACCGACTGCGACGACTGCTCGAACGTGAGATCTGGCCCGCGATTCCCGCGTCTGTGCGTGGCACGCGACTGAGCAAGGCGGACGAGGAACGGATCCTCGGCTACGGTCCCGACGGCGCATGATCATCGACAGTTCGGCCCTCGTCGCGATCGTGCTGCAGGAACCTGAGGCAGACGACCTGCTGCGTCGCATGCGTGACGCCTCGTCGCTGGCCATCGGTGCCGCGACGCTGCTCGAAACCGGGATTGTCCTGTCAGCACGACTCAACGACGATGCCCGCGGACTGCTGGCCCGTCTGCTCCAGGAAAGCGGTATCGCGGTGGTGGACGTGACGGAGGCGCATTTCGGTGTCGCGATGGACGCCTGGCTGCGCTACGGCACGGGGCGCCACGCCGCAGCGCTCAATTTTGGCGACTGTCTGTCATACGCGATCGCGGTGGTGGCCGGTGAGCCGCTGCTTTGCATCGGCGAAGATTTCCCGCAAACGGACTGCGTGCTCGCATGAG